>JBCDJT010000030.1:0-45320 GCA_038747545.1 Bacteroidota bacterium | reverse complement strand
CGGGGCGGCGGGTGATTTTGTTGGTCGCAGGTCTCAAGTCGGCAGGTCTCAGGTGAGTGTTAGGAGGTAGCCAGCGTGGTTTCGTTGAGGTCCCAGCCGGCGAGGGCCAGGACGTCGTGGGCGATGGTGTCGGCGGCGCCGGGGCGGGCGAGCGTGCTCAGGGCGTGGCGCATCGTGGCGCGGCGCTCGGCATCGGCCAGCAGAGCATGCACCTCGGCAACGAGGCGCGCATCGAGTTCGTCGTCGCGCACCAGAATCGCGGCGCCCGCATCGACGAGGCTCTTGGCATTGTAGGTCTGGTGATCCTCTGCCACGTTTGGCGAAGGGGCCAGGATGGCGGGGCTTTGCGTCACCATCAGCTCGCTGCACGAGATCGCGCCTGCGCGGCACAGCGTTACGTCGGCGGCGGCGTAGGCCAGGTCCATGCGGTCGATGTACTGCCGCAGGTGGAGGCGCGGGTGCTCGGGGACTTGCGCGCGGTAGCGGTCGTAGTAGATGCGCCCGGTCTGCCACAGGATATGACGGCAGTCATCGGCGAGGAGGGCGTCCAGATGACGGGCCATCGCGGCGTTGAGCGCGGCGCTACCGAGCGAGCCGCCGAAGACGAACAGCAAGTCGGCGTCGGGCGGGATCGCGTAAAACTGACGCCCCTCGGCACGGTCGGCGCCTTGCAAGATGGCGCGGGTCGGGTTGCCACTCAGGTAGCAGCGGCCCGGCGGGAAGTACGACTCGGCCTCGGGAAAGGCGATGTGGACCTGCTTCGCCCGCTTGCCCAGCAGCTTGTTGGTGACGCCCGCAAACGCGTTCTGCTCTTGGAGGACGATAGGCTTCCCCGCCATGCTTGCCATCCACAGCACCGGGCCGGAGACGAACCCGCCTGTGCCCACGACGACATCCGGGTTGAAGCGCTTTGCCAGCGAGCGGCTCTGCCACAAGCCTTTCAGCAGCTTGAACGGAAAGCCGATGTTGCGGAGCGGCTGCTTCCGATGGAAGCCCGCCACGGTGATCGGGTGGATGGTGTAGCCCGCCTTGGGCACCGCCTGCCACTCCATGCGCTCCTGCGTGCCTGCGAACTCAATGGCCGCGTTCGGCACCCGCGCGCGAATCGCGTCGGCGATGGCGATGGCGGGGTACACGTGGCCGCCTGTGCCACCGCCCGCAAAGAGGATGCGTGGAGCCTGCTTCATGATGGTTAGGCGGTTCGGATCTGCCGCGAGATGTTCAGCAGAATCCCGATCATGATGCCCGTGGCCAGCATCGAGGTGCCGCCGTACGACACAAACGGCATCGGCAAACCTGTGACGGGCAATACGCCCGTCGAGACACCCGCGTGGATCAGTCCGTAGAGCGCCACCATCGTGGTAATGCCGACGGCGAGGAACAGCCCCATCGGGTCGCGGGCGTGGCGCGCAATCCGCAAGAAGCCTCGGAAGAGCAGCACCAGGAAGAGTCCCAGCAAGAGGAGCGCGCCGAGCAGGCCGTACTCCTCGGCGATGATCGCGAAGATGAAGTCGTTATAAGGCGCCGGAAGGAAGTCGCGCTGCGTGCTCTTGCCGAGTCCCACGCCCGTCAGCCCGCCCATGGCGACGGCGATGCGCGCCTGCCGCGCTTGGTAGCCCTCGTCCTGCGCATTGAACACCTGCTCGGCGCTCGTGTGCGGGAAGATCTTGACGCCGAGGTAGGCCTCGACGCGGGCCGCCCGGTTAGGCGACGCCAGAAGGAGCATCAGCGCGAGCGAGACGCAGACGGCGCCGAGCCCGCTCAGGTGGAAAAAGTTGACGCGCCCGATGAAGCACATGGCCACCACCGACACAAACACCAGCGCCGCCGTCGAGAGGTCGCTGATGCCAATTAGCGCCACCGTGCCCAGGATCCAGAGAAACAGCGGCACGAAGCTGTGGCTGAAGCTCTTGATGTAGTCCTGCTTCTTCGCCAGCAGCTGCGCGATGTAAAGGATGAGCGCGATCTTGGTAAAGTCCGACGGCTGGAAGCCCATGCCGCCGAACCGAAGCCAGCGCGTCGCCCCCCACTGGGTTACGCCGATGAGTTGCACCAAAATCATCAGCCCGAGCGAGCCGATTAGGAAGATCCGGCTCCACTTGGACAGCCAGTGGTAGTCGACGCGACTGAAGATGAATACGGCCCCGAGCGCGATGCCTGCACGGACGGCGTGCTTGAGCATGAAGCCCGTCGCGTTGCCGCTCATGTACTGGTCGGCGAAGTACGAGGCGGCGCTGTAGACGGCCACCACGCCGACAGCCGCCAAGCCAAGGACGGCCAGGAAGACGTAGCGGTCGGGCGCCTGTAGGTTTTTCGTCGCGCTTGCCATGGTTGGTCTCAGGTCGAAGGTCGGCAGATCTCAGGTCTGCCTCAACAGTTAAGAATGCAGCTTTCCGCTTCCTCTTGTCATCCCGAGCGCAGCCGAGGGATCTCCCCCGATTACAGATTGCACCACCTCAAAGTGGGAGATCCCTCGGCTCTGGCCTCTGGCCGCCGCTCGCGATGACAATTTGAAACGCAGCATCATCTCTGATCGGGGTTAGAGGCTCCAGACGCCGCGTTTGAATTCGTTGCCGCGGTGCTCGTAGTTGTCGAACATGTCGAACGAGGAGCAGGCGGGGCTGAGCAGCACCACGTCGCCGGGCTCGGCGAAGAACCGGGCGAACTGCAAGGCGCTCTCCATCGAGTCGGCCTTGACGCGGTTCTCGGCGGCGATGCCCAGCTGGTGATAGACGGTGTCGGCGCTCTCGCCGATGGCGACTACGGCGCGGCACTTCTGCCGGGCCAGCGGGCGCAGGCTCGAATAGTCGTTGCCCTTGTCGCGGCCGCCAGCGATCAGCACCAGCTTCTCGCGGAAGCTCTCCATCGCGTACCAGACGGCGTTGACGTTGGTGGCTTTGGAGTCGTTGACGTAGCGCACGCCCTCCACATCGCGCACGGTTTCTAGGCGGTGCGGCACGCCCTCGAAGCTCGCGAGGCTCTCGCGTATCGGGTTGCTCCCGATCTCCATCGTCCGGGTGGCGATGGCGGCGGCGAGCGAGTTGAACAGGTTGTGTTTCCCGCGTAGCGCCAGTTGGTCTACGTGCATGAGTCGTTCCTCACGGTTGTTGATTCGAAGGACGAGGTGGTCGTCCTCCACGAATCCGCCTTCATCGAGGGCGGTGGTGATACTGAAGCCTAACGCCGTAAATCCGCGCTTCGCCGCCGCTTTCTGGGCGAACGTGCGCACCAGCTCGTCGTCGTGGTTGTAGACCAGGACATCGCCGGGCACTTGGTTTTCGAAGATGCGGAATTTGCTCTGGGCGTAATTGTTGAAGTTGTAATCGTAGCGGTCCAGGTGGTCCGGCGTGATGTTGAGCAGCACGCTCACGCGTGGCCGGAACGTGTCGATGTGGTCGAGTTGGAAGCTCGACACTTCGAGCACCACCAGGCTTGCGGGCTCGATGCGCTCGACGTAGCCCGCAAACGGGTAGCCGATGTTGCCCGCCACGTACGTGGTGCGGCCCGCCGTCTGGCAGATGTGGCCGATCAGGCTGGTCGTGGTCGTCTTGCCGTTGGAGCCCGTGATGGCGATGATCGGCGCTTCGCAAAACCACGAGGCGGCTTCGATCTCGGAATACACGCCGAGGCCGCTTTTCGTCGCTTGCTGCACCAGCTTCGCCGTGGACGGCACGCCGGGGCTCACGACGAAGAAGTCAGCATCGAGTGCTTTGGCCGTGTGGCCGCCGAACTCGTAGGCGACGCCCGCGGCATCCAGCTCGTCGGCGAGGCCTTCGTGGGCGGGGCCGCGCTCGGTCAAGAAGACCTGCGCGCCTTGGCCGGCGAGCAGCTTGGCCACCGCCAGCCCGCTCCGTGCGCCCCCGATCACCGTGACGCGCTGCTTGTGGATGTCGCTTGGTGCCATCGCGCTTACCGGATGCGTAGGACGATGAACGTGGCGATGACTGTGATAGCGGTGATGATCCAGAACCGCGTGACGATCTTCGGCTCTTCGATGCCGAGCTTCTCGTAGTGGTGGTGGATCGGTGCCATCTTAAAGACACGCCGCCCCTCGCCGTACTTGCGCCGCGTGTACTTGAAGTAGGTCGTCTGAATCACCACCGACAGCGTCTCGATGAAGAACATGGAGCACAGCAACGGCAGCAGCAGCTCTTTGCGGATCATCAGCGCGACGGCTCCGAAGACAGCGCCTAGCGCGAGCGACCCGGTGTCGCCCATGAAAACGGTGGCGGGGTGGCCGTTGTACCAGAGAAAGCCCAGGCACGTCGCCGCGAAGGCGGCCATGAAGACGGTGAGTTCGCCAGCGCCCGGCAAGAACATCTGCGACAGGAAATCAGCCAGGACGGCGTTGCCCGAGATGTAGGTTAGCCCCACAAAGCCGAGGGCGACAATCGCCGAGGTGCCTGCCGCGAGGCCGTCGAGGCCGTCGGTGAGGTTGACCGCGTTCGAGAGCGCCGTCATGATGAAGATGGCGATGGGGATCGAGATGATCCAGCCCAGGTCTACGCCGTCCACGAAAAAGCGGAAGAGGTCGTAGTCGATGGTGCCACTGCTGATGAACGGCAAGTAGGTCAGCCCCTTCACATCGGCGAACTGCGGGTGGAAGTAGAGCGTGGCGCCCACAATCCCACCGATGGCCACCTGCGCGCTGACTTTCACGAGCGGCGCAACGCCGTCCTTGTTCTTCTTGACCGACTTGATGTAATCGTCGGCGAGCCCAATGGCGCCCATACCGGCCATCGCGAGCATAGCCAGCCACACGTAGACTTCGGTGAGATCGCCCCACAGGAAGACGGAGCCCAGCACGCCGAGCAGCAGGATCAGCCCGCCCATCGTCGGGGTGCCCTTCTTGTGGCTATGGTCGATGCCGCCTGCGTCCTTGGCATCGCGGACTTGCTCGCCAAACTGGTTGCGTTTGAGCCAGCGGATGATGCGGCGGCCCACGAGCGTTGAGAGAATCAGCGACGTGAGGGCAGCCAGCCCCGCGCGCACGCTGATGAACTGCACGATCTGGAAGCCGGGCGGCTGGTAGACGCTTTCGAGGTATTCGATGAGGAGGTACAGCATGGCGAAATCCGTGGGAGGGAGTTTTAGGTGGCCCCGCGCGCCGCAAAGGCGCGGCGCACTTCTTCGCGGTCGTCGAAGTGGCGCTTCTCAGTGCCGATAATCTGGTAGGTCTCGTGGCCCTTGCCCGCGATCAGCACCACGTCGCCCGGCGCCGCTTGGCGCTCGGCTTCTTCGATGGCGGCGCGGCGATCCACGAGGCTGATGGCATCAGTTGGTCGCGTCATGCCGTCACGGATGGCGGCGAGGATAGCTTCGGGATCTTCGGTGCGAGGGTTGTCGCTGGTGACGATGGCGCGGTCGCTGTAGCGCTCGGCGATGCCGCCCATCATGGGGCGCTTCGCCGGGTCGCGGTCGCCGCCGCAGCCGAAGACGGTCCAGAGCGTGGCGCCCTCAGGCATGGTGGCCCGGATGGTTTGCAAGACGTTTTCGAGCGCGTCCGGCGTGTGCGCGTAATCGACGATCACCGTGGTGCCATCGGCGAAGCGGATCTGCTCGAAGCGGCCAGCCACAGGGGGTGCATCGGCGAGGGCGGCGAGCACAGCGTCGGCGTCGTAGCCGAGGGCAAGGCCCACGCCGTAGGCGGCGGCGAGGTTGTATGCATTGAAGGCGCCGACGAGGCGGAAGGTCTGGTCGTGGCCGTCGAGGAGGAGGTGCAACCCGTCCAGGCGGTTCGCCAGAATCTCGAAGCGGAGATCGGCGCTCGCGGCCTGTCCGTAGCTGAGGTGCCGCGCCGCGATGCCATCGGTCATACCCGTGCTTGCCGGATCGTCTACGTTATATATAGCGGTCGCGTCAGCGGCGAGGCCGTCGAAGAGCAGCTTCTTGGCGGCGAGGTAGTCGGCGAAGGTGCCGTGGTAGTCGAGGTGGTCGCGGGTGAGGTTGGTGAAGACGCCCGCCGCGTAGCCTATGCCGTGGACGCGCCCCTGCGCCAACGCGTGCGACGACACCTCCATCGCGCAGGCCGTGCATCCGTTCTCGACCATCTCGGCGAGGATGCGGTGCAGTTCCAGCGTGTCCGGCGTCGTGTGCGTTGTCTCGACCGCGCCGTGCCCCGCATCGTATCCCGTCGTGCCGATGCGCCCGGCGTTCGCGCCGAGGATGCGCAGCATGTGTTGAATCAGCGTCGCGGTGGTCGTCTTCCCGTTCGTCCCCGTCACGCCCACCATGGTGAGGGCGTCGGCGGGGTCGCCGTGGAACGCGGCGGCCAGCTGGGCCAGCGCCTGGGTCGAATCGTGAACCTGTAGGCGAGGCGCCCGGACATCTGCCGGAAACGCCTCGCCTACGATCGCGATCGCTTCGTTTTGAACAGCCTTTTCAATGAACAGGTGCCCGTCGGTCTGGGCCCCGCGGACCGCCACGAAGAGCGTCCCTGGGGTCACCGCTCGGCTATCGCTAGCCAGACGGTTCACTTGAATGTGGTCGATGGTGCCCGGCGCCTCGGCGAGCAGCCCAACGTGGGCCAGCCGGTCGCGCAAGGCGGTAAGGGGTATCATGTTGTGTTGCAGGTGAGCACGGCACGGGTGGGGAGCGGCGCCCCGGCTTCGACGGATTGGCGCTGCACCACGCCGCGCCCTTTCACTTCCACCTCGACCCCGCGCGACTGCAGCCAGAACATGGCTTGTCTGCTGCTCAGCCCGCGTAAGTCAGGCATCGACTCGCGGATGACGCCGTCGAGGCGCATCGAGACGCGGTCGCCGAAGTCAGCCGCTTTGCCCGGTTCGGGGCTGAGGCCGCCTGCCACGCGGAGGGCTTCGTCGGCATCCACGTTCACGCGGTAGCCGGCGGCCCGGAGGCGCTGCGCCGCGATGCGTCCGGGCTGGCCCTGCACATCGGGGACCTCGGCCTCGTCCACATCGGGGAGCGGTGTCGTGGGTGCCATCTGGTTGGCGATCTGCGGGAAGGTGGAGACCCAGCGCTCGGCGATCTTCTGGAAGACCGGCGCGGCGACTACGCCGCCGTAGCCGATACCTTTCGGCTTGCTCATCATCACCATCAGCACCACCTGCGGGTCCTCAGCTGGGAAGAAGCCGACAAACGAGCCGTTGTGGCGGTCGCGACGATAGCTGCCGTTGATGACGACCTGCGCCGTCCCGGTTTTGCCCGCGATGCGCAGGCCGTCTACCTGCGCCGCCTCGGCCGTCCCGCCCTCGGCCGTGACCGACTCGAAGGCCGGTAGCAGCGCTTCCGCGGTGCGCCGGTCGAAGGCGCGGCGGATGGAATCACGACGGGCACGCCAGACGGTTTTTCCTGTTGCGCTTCGGCGCTCCGCGACGATGTAGGGTTGCACCAGCAGACCCCCGTTTGCGAGTGCAGCATACGCGGTCAACACTTGCAGCGGTGTGGCGTCTACCTCATACCCGTGGCTCATCCAAGCTTGGGTCGTCCCACTCCATTGAGTAGGCTTTTTGAGTACGCCCGCTACTTCCCCAGGTAGGTCGACCCCCGTCGTAATACCAAACCCAAGGTTGCGAGCGTATTGGTAGAACACCCCCGGCTCCAAGTGTATCGCCGTCTTCGCAATCCCCACATTGCTCGACTTGGCGATGACCTCGGCAAAAGTTATGGTGCCGTATGCATGCGTGTCCTTCATCGTGCGGCCAGAAAAAACCGTCCAGCCTTGCCCGGTTTCGATGGAATCGGCCAGCGTCACTTCTCCCCGCTCTACCGCCGCCACCGCTGGGACCATCTTGAAGGTCGATCCCGGCTCGATGCGGTCGGTGATGGCGCGGTTGCGCCGTGCGGAGGTGGAGAACGCTGCCGTTCTGTTCGGATCATAGGTGGGCACATTCGCCATCGCCAGGATTGCGCCCGTGCGCGGGTCCATAGCGAGGGCGGTGGCCCACTCGGCGCCGTACTGCCGTACGCCGCGCATCAACTCCTCTTCTAGAATCGCCTGCCGTGCCAGGTCGATGGTGAGCACGATGGTCTCCCCATGCTTGGGCTCGACGACGTTGCCGCCTACAAACGCTTTCACGCGCCCGCGGCGGTCTTTCTTGGCAGCGCGCTTGCCGGGTACGCCGCGCAGGTACGCGTCATACTCCAGCTCAATGCCTGCCAACCCCGTCATGTCCCGGTCTACGTGGCCCAGCACATGGGCGGCCGTAGTGCCGTAGTTATAACGACGGGCGAAGTGCGGTTCGAGGATGAGCCCCGGGATTTCCCATTGCTCTACCTCTTCCTTCTGCGCATCGGTGAGGCCCCGCTCCAGCACCGCGTAGCGCGGGCTCGTGCGGTTCTTCAGGCGGCTAGCATAGCGCCCTGCCGATCCGTTCCGTATCCGTGCCAGTTTATCAAAGAACGTCTGCTGCACCTCCGCAAAGCCGGCGACCTGCGGGTCCACCGCCAAGTCGTAGCGCGCCGTGTTGACCGCGAGGATGTTGCCCCCGTGGTCCACGATGCGCCCGCGCCGTGCGGGGATGGCCTCGTAGGTTGTGGCCTGCTGCTCGCCGCTGGCCCGCAGTTCAGCGCCGTCGGTCACGTAGATCATCACCATCTTCCCCACGATGACGAGCGGAAAGAGGCTCAGCAACGTCAGGACGACGTACATGCGGGCGAAGATCTGATCGCGTGGCGAAGACACCGTCGGTTCAGTCGGTTAGCAGGTGGTACAGCGTGTCAAAAGAACAAGGTTAGTCGTCCAGGCGGATGGTCGGCCCGTAGGCCAGCCCCTCCGTCAGGCCTATGGCCTTGGCCCGGTCGTAAATGGCCGATGGGCTCGTAGCCATGTCAAAGTCGGCGCGCAGCCGGTTGTATTGGAGCGACAGCCGCTCGTGCTCGGCGCGGCGCTGCTGCACCTCGGCCAGCACCTCGGTCGTCGCGTGGACGTGCCCGATGTAGAGCGTCGCCACCAGCGCGAGGCCGAGGATGGCCAGCACAGCGTGCTGCGTCGGCACTTGGTCGATCCAGCTAGGCGCTCGCGGCGTGCGCTTGGGCGGCGCCTGCTCGGTCGCGGCTAGATCGTTCCAGCCCGGCAGCGTCTGTCCACCCTTGCGGCGCACGTACGTCTTCTTCCCCACCTTCGCCCGGTTGGACGTGGCCCGGCTCGCCTTGGCGCGGCTTGCCTTAGCACGGTCGGCCTTGGCACGCGCCGCCGCCTTGCGGGTCTGCGTGCGCGCCGTCCGGCCCGCCACGATGCGTTCACCGTGGGGCGTGCGAGGCTTGTAAGGTTCGAGAGGGAGCCGTGGCATGGGTCAAGCGGCTTGCGCGGATGGCGCCGAGTCAAGACTCGTCACCTTGCGCCACGTAGGCGGCTGCGGCGGACGAGCCGGCTCGGCTGTACGGTTATAGTCTTCGTGTATCATCGACGCCAGCGCCTGCGGGGTGAGGCCCCACTGCGCGGCTTCGCGGGTAAACATGGCCCGCAGCGCCTTACGGGACGCCTGGGTCACGTTGTAGCCGAGTGAGGCAAGCCACTCGACCAGCATGTGGTCTACTCGGATGTTCATTTCTACAAAAGGGGTTTGTAGCACAACTTGAACGGTATAGGTTACTGTGCCGGGAGCGGATGCGCCGTGCGCTCCGCCACGCGGAGGCGAGCACTGCGCGCTCGCGGGTTACGCTCAATTTCGTTGGCATCGGCGATGATGGCTTTGCGCGTCAGCGGTGTCAGCGGCGAGAGCACGTTGCCGTACAGGTCGCGCTCGGGCTCGCCAGAGCCGTCGCCGCTGCGGAAGAAGCGCTTCACGCGCCGGTCTTCGAGCGAGTGGTAGCTGATGACCGCCAAGCGCCCGCCCTCCTTGAGTAGCGTCGTCGCCTGGACGAGCGCCTGCTCCAGCACGGTCAGCTCGGCGTTGACCGCGATGCGCAGCGCCTGGAAGACGCGCGTCACGGTCTTGGCTTCCTCACGGGTCGGCACCTGCTGCCGGACCAGCGCCGCCAGCTCATGTGTCGTCTCCAGCGGACGGGCCTGCACGATGGCGTGGGCCAGCTTGCGGCCGCGCTTCTCCTCGCCGAAGTCGTAGAGGATCTGCCGGAGGTCGCCCTCGGACCAGCCGTTCACGATGTCATGAGCGGTCAGGCCAGCATCGGCGTTCATGCGCATGTCCAGCGGACCGTCGGCGCGGATGCTGAAGCCCCGCTCAGCGGTGTCGATCTGGTAGGACGACACGCCCAGGTCCATCAAGACGCCATCGACAGCGCCGATGCCTGCCTCGTCCAGCAGCTCCGCCATTTCGGCGAAGTTGCCTTTGAGGGCGCGGAAGCGGCCCGACTCCCGAAAGGAGGCGAGCCGGGTCGCTGCTGTGCGCAACGCATCGTCGTCTTGATCGATGCCAAAAACGTGACCCGCCGGGGTGAGCGCGTCGAGTAGCGCATGGCTGTGGCCCCCACCACCAAGCGTAGCGTCTACGTACACGCCGCCCCGGCTGGTCACTAAACTTGTAATCACGTGTCTACAAAGAACAGGTGCGTGGTAGGGCGTGGCGTAGGCCAGCGGATCCGTCTCACGCATTGGGTTACCCCATCACAGATTCGGCGAGGGATTCGTAAGAGCCGGACTCTTCGTTCATCGCCTGCTCGAAGACGTCCTTATTCCAGATTTCGAGGTGGTCGAAGTTGCCGATGATAAGCGCCTTCTCGCTGGTGTTGATGCCAGCAAACGCCATCAGCTCCTTCGTAAGGCTGACCCGCCCTTGGCTGTCGAGCGTCTGCTCTTCAGCCCAGCGCAGCAGCTGCCGCGAGAAGTTTCGGGCGTCGCGCTGAAAGCGGTTGAGCTGCGCAATCTGCGCTTCAATCTCTTCCCACTCGTCCAGCGGATACACGAAGACGGTCTTCTCGAAGCCGCGGGTGAGCACCACCGTCTGTTTCGCCTCCGGATTCATGGCATTCCGCATCTTAGCAGGGATCGCGATGCGCCCCTTGCTGTCCACGGTGTTCTCTGCCTGTCCCTTAAACGCCATCCGGTGATGTGGTCCTCAGTCCCCACGTTTCCCCTACATCTGAAGTCAATTTCTAAAAATCCCCACAATTCCCCACTGCGCCAGCAAGGTACCCATTTTTCCCCACGAAACAACCAAATGTGGATAAAAAGGGCGTTTTCCACACTTTACAGGGTGATTTCCCGGATGTGCAGGACATGGCACATATGGGCAATTTCAGGGTTCACGACCAAAATGGAACATTAATACCACCTACTAAAATTACCGATGGAACATCTGTACCACCTTGACGTGGGACGCCCTGAACTCCCGACACACATATACTTCTCCACCGTGTTTTGCAGATCGCTGGGGGTACAGTGGGGACCCTGCCCATGTGTGCGTGAATCGGCTCTGTCGACCCTGCTCTTGCCCTCACCGACGCACTCCACTTCACCTGTCTATGCCTGACACCCTTACTCCTCGCCAGGACGCGGCCTTCGAATACATCAAGGACTATATCGGTGAGCATCAGCGTCCGCCCACGTATGCGGAGATCAAAGCCAACATTGGCCTCAACTCGACCAATGGACTCGTCAAAATTCTCAACGCGCTGGAGGCAAAGGGCTACATCGAGCGGCAGAAGCACGCGGCGCGCAGCATCAAGCTCTGCATCACTGAGGACAACCCGTTCGAGCAGCAACATCGCCTACCGCAACTTCCGCTCTTGGGCGCCATGTCGAGCATGCACGGTGGCCGCTGGCGGCAGTTTGTGCGGCAGAGCCTCAGCATCGACCCCTACCTCTTGCGCGGCATCTACCAAGCCGAAGAACGGTGCCTGATCGCGATCGCGAGCGACGACGGGATGGCTAAGGAGCACATCCGCAAAGGGGATCACGTGCTCGTTGAGACGGTGCCGCATCTCCGAGATATGAAAGCCGATACGCTAGTAGCTGCCCTGATCGGTGAGCGCGTGCAGATCCGCCGCTTCACCTTGCAGAATGGTCTCGTACACCTCCACCCCAACAACCGCTACTACACGGTAGCCACGTACCCACCAGATAGCCCGGAATGCTTCGTGCTAGGCCGCGCCTTCGGGCTCTTCCGCGCGCTGACGTTCTGATGGGTCGAAAGGTCGCAGGTCAGAAGGTCGAAAAGGACCTGTGACTTGAGACTTGAGACCACGCGATGTTTCCTTACAACGTCAGCGTTCGATGCAGCGATGTTTGTCCCGAGAGTACTACGTTGTGCTGGCCTTGATACGCTTCGCGGCGGCCAGCTGCACCGTCCGGGCGCGGCGGCGCGACTTGGGCTTGGCCATCATCTCGTGCTCCTTGGCGTACTCTATGCTCGCGCCCACAAACGACTTGAACAGCGGATGCGGCTCACCGATGACGCTGCGGTACTCGGGGTGGAACTGCACGCCGATGAACCAGCGCTGGTTGGGCAGCTCTACGATCTCGACGAGGTCGCTCACGAGGTTGATGCCGGTGAAGTGCATGCCGTTTTCCAACAGCTTGTAGCGCAGCACGTTGTTGACTTCATAGCGGTGGCGGTGGCGCTCGCGGATGTCCTCGGCGCCGTAGATCTCCCGCACGCGCGAGCCGTCCATGAGGTAGCAGTCGTAGCCGCCCAGGCGCATGGTGCCGCCTTTGTCGGTGATCTGCTTCTGCTCGGCCATGATGTCGATGACCGGGAACGACGAGTTAGGATCGAACTCGGTGGAGTGCGCGTCCTGCCAGCCGCAAACGTTGCGCGCGAACTCGACCACGGCACACTGCATCCCGAGGCAGATGCCGAAGAACGGCAGGTCGTTTTCGCGGGCGTAGCGTACCGCCTCCAGCTTGCCGTCGATGCCGCGCTCGCCGAAGCCCGGCGCCACGAGAATGCCCGCCACATCCGCGAGCGCGTCGGCCACGTTTTCAGCAGTGAGGTCATCGGAGAGGATGTACTTCACATCCACCTCGATGCCGTGGGCGGCTCCGGCGATGATGAAGCTCTCGGAGATGGATTTGTAGGCGTCTTGATGCTCCACATACTTGCCGACGAGCGCGATGCGAACGGTCGCTTTTGGCTTCTTGAACCGCTTCAGCACCTCAATCCACGCGTCCATCTGTGGGGCGCTCAACGTGCGGTCGTCGCCCAGGTCTTCGGTGATGCCCAGCCGCTCGATCACGATCTGATCAAACTTCTCCTCCTGCAAGAGCAGCGGCACTTCGTAGATCGACTCGGCATCGAGCGAGGCGATGACAGCGCGGGGCTCTACGTTGCAAAACAACGCGATTTTACGGCGCAGATCCTCGTCCAGCGGCTGCTCGGCGCGGCACACGAGGATGTCAGGCTGGAGGCCGTGGGAGAGCAGCGTTTTGACTGAGTGCTGCGTCGGTTTGGTCTTGAGCTCGCCGGCGGCGGCCAGGAACGGCACGTACGTCAGGTGGACGATGAGTGCGTTACGCGGCCCTACCTCATAGCGCAGCTGGCGGATCGCCTCCAGGTACGGCTGGCTCTCGATGTCACCCACCGTACCGCCGATTTCGGTGATCACGACGTCGTAGTCACCCGTTTCGCCGAGGCGCTGCATCCAGCTCTTGATCTCGTCGATGATGTGCGGGACTACCTGCACGGTCTTGCCGAGGTAATGCCCCTGCCGCTCCTTCGTGATCACCTCTAGGTAGACCCGGCCCGTGGTGACGTTGTTGGCCTGCGACGTCGGCTGGCCCAGGAAGCGCTCGTAGTGGCCGAGGTCGAGGTCGGTCTCGGCGCCGTCGTCGGTGACGTACACCTCGCCGTGCTCATACGGGTTCATCGTCCCCGGGTCGACGTTGATGTACGGATCGAATTTCTGAATGGAGACGCGCAGGTTGCTGGCCTTGAGAAGCCGGCCGAGCGACGCTGCCACAATGCCTTTGCCGAGCGACGAGGTCACGCCCCCCGTCACGAAGATGTATTTGGTCTGCACGAGTGCCCGCTGAGGGTTGGTGGAGGGATTACAATGCGGCGGCCGTGTACCGCCCCGGGCATCGAAAGAGGTGCCCGTCTAAGGTACAACATTCCAGGCAAAAGCCGCATGAAAAGCCACGCCGATTTCGCGCTTACTCGGTGATGCGCGTGAGGAGTGAGATGAGCAGGTCGCGCTCGATGCTGCTGAGCGGCGCAAGCATGCGCTCGGCCAGCATGGCATAGAGCTTCTGGTGGTCGCGGTAGGCCTGCTGTCCCGTTTTAGTGAGCCGGACATGCCACACGCGGCGGTCGGCGGTGCTGCGGACGCGCTCCACGAGCCCGCTGGCTTCTAGCCGATCTACGAGTGGCGTTACCGCGCTTTGTACCACGCCGAGGTGATCGGCCAGCGCGCCCATCCGCACGGGACCCTCTACCCCAATGAATGCCACAGCCAGCGCCTCCGGCTTGCTGAGGGTGTCGTGCAAGGCTACATGCTCGGCCGTCACGTTCGCAAACTGCACGCTGAGGCCGTGCAACAGCGTGGCGAAGGCTTGGATCTGCTTTTTATCGCTCATAAACGACACCTTGGTTCGTGAATTAGCAATATACACATTCAGCATCAGTCAAAAAATGATTAGTTCAATATATGAAACATTGTGTCCACTGAATCGATATAGAGCACATCTTTTCATCTCGCCCTCTGCTTTATGTCCTCTCTTTGGACAGTGCTTGGCCAGCGTCCCTCTGCTGCACGCCAAGCCGAATTTGTAGTCTCGCCAAACTATGCCGACGGCACGTTTCAGAGCCCGCTGCCCATCGCGCAGCCCAACCCCATCTCGATCTTGCCGCGGTGGTTCTCTGACCGGTCGCCCAACCGCGAGCCCTCGGACTCTATCCCCACTGAATCCCGCTCTGCTGCCGACTATGCTGAGCCGTTCGATGGCGTCCGTGCGACGTGGCTAGGCCACTCGACGGTGCTGCTCGAACTGGACGGACACCGCTTTCTCATTGACCCCGTATTTGGCCATGCCTCACCGACACCGCTGTTCGGGGTGCCGCGCTTCTTCCCGTCGCCGCTGGCGCTAGACGACCTGCCGCCGCTCGACGCGGTGCTGCTCTCGCACGACCACTACGACCACCTGGAGGCAGGCACGATGCAGGCGCTGGCGCACCGTGTGCCGCGCTTCATCGCGCCACTAGGCGTGGGCAGTCACCTGCGCTACTGGGGCGTCCCGGCTGACCACATCACGGAGCGCGACTGGTGGCAAACAACAACCGTCGGCGGCGTCACCCTGACGGCTACGCCTGCGCGGCATTTCTCGGGGCGCAACGTGGTGGGGAGGAACAGCACGCAGTGGGCGGGGTGGAGCCTCCATGGCCCCCAGCACCGCGTGTACTACAGCGGCGACTCGGGCTGGATGCCGCAACAGTTCGGTGAGATCGGCGAACGCGTGGGGCCGTTCGAGCTCACGCTGATGCAGATCGGTGCCTACGACGAGCTCTGGGCCGACCTCCACATGTTTCCCGAAGAGGCCGTGCGGGCACACAAAGCCGTTGGAGGTGACGTGCTGCTGCCCATCCATTGGGGCACATTCAACCTGGCTTTCCACAGCTGGACGGACCCGATCGACCGCCTGCTCGCAGCCGCACCGGATACCGTCGTCGCCACACCGCGCCCCGGTCAGTTTGTGACGCTCGGCAAAGCCATCCCGACGGAGCAGTGGTGGACACGCTGAGTCTCAGGTCAGCAGGTCTCAGGTCGTGGCAGGGCCTGATGAGATATACCCCATGGCCACGCCGTCGCATGCCCTGTGGACCTTGCACCTTTTGACTTGAGACCCCTCGGGGACCTTAACCTGTGCCGCTCGGGTTGGACCTGGCAGTTAGTCAAACAGGCAAAAAACGTATGCGCGCGATTGTCGTGGGAGCGGGCGAGGTTGGGTTCGAGGTGGCTCGGATCCTATCGATGGAGAACCACGACGTGACCGTGGTGGACACCGACGCCGATGCGCTGGCACCCGTGGCTGAACGGCTCGACGTGCTGACCGTGGAAGGCAGCGGCACCTCGGCGGAACTGCTCGAACAGCTGGGCATCCGCGAGGCCAAGATCATGGTGGCCGTCACCGCCATCGACGAGGTCAACATCATCAGCTGCATGTTGGCCGGGCGCTTGGCCGAGGGCGTGACGACTATTGCCCGCATTCGGTCGTCGACGCTGACTCAGGACCACCCAGCCCTCAACGCTGCCGACTTCGGCATCGACCTCATCATCCAGCCCGAGATGAGCGCCGCCGACGAGGTGGTGCAGCTCATCCGCCGGGCCAGCGCCACCGATGTGCTCACCTTCGCTGACGACCGCCTCCACCTGGTGGGCATGCGCATCGAGCAAGACTCCGAAATCGTCGGCATTCCGCTGCATGAGATCGACGCAGCGCATCCCGAGGTCGAGTTTCAGGTGATGGCCGTGGGACGCGGCATCCGCACCATCTTGCCCCGGGGTAACGAGCGTCTGCGGGTAGGCGATCAGGTGTTCATCCTCTCCCGGCCCAAGTACTTCCCGCCTATCCTGCGTTTCATGGGCAAGGCCGAGGCCAAAATCCACCATGTGATGATCCTAGGCGGTGGGCCGATGGGCCGGCGCGTAGCGCAAGAGCTCGCTGCGAAAAAGGCGATGCGCGTCAAGCTCATCGAGGCCGATGCCGCCCGGGCACAAGTCCTAGCATGCGACTTGGCCGACGTGCTCGTCCTCCACGGCGACCCCACGGACATCGACCTGCTCGTGCGCGAAGGCCTCGCCGAGATGGACGCGCTCGTCGCCATCACCGACAGCGAGGAGTCGAACCTCGTGGCGTGCCTCATGGCCAAGCACCTGCAGGTGCGCAAGACGGTCGGGTTGCTGTCGAAGGGCGCGTACATCCCCATCAGCCAAGCGATTGGGCTGGATGCCGCCGTGAGCAAGAAGCTGGCCGTCTCGCGCGAGATCATGCGGTTCCTGCGCGGCAAAAGCGTGCGCAACTGTGCCACCATCCAGGGCATCGACGCCGAGGTGCTGGAGATGACCGCGCAGCCGCGCTCGGCCATCACCAAGCGCCCGCTCCACAAGCTTAACCTGCCCAACGGCATCTTGATCGGCGCCGTGCTGCACGGCAAGCACGTGGAGCTAGCCAGCGGCAACACCCACATTCAACCCGGCGACCAAGCCATCGTGTTTGCCCTGCCGGGGTGCGTGGGCAAAGCTGAGCGGTTCTTCGAGCGATGATCGACATCCGCGCCGTTCTCCGCACGCTGGGCGTGCTGCTGCTCTTCCTGGGCGTGGCGCTGCTGCTCCCGATGGGCGTGGCGCTGTTCTATGGCGAGGCCGCGTGGTGGAGCTTCGGCGTGACGGCGCTAGGCAGCATGCTGTTTGGCGGCGGGGCGTGGTTTGGCCTCAAACCGGAAGAGGCCTACAACCTGCGCATGCGCGAGGGTTTTCTGATCGTGGCCGTCGCGTGGGCCGTGCTCTCGTTCGCAGGCGCGGTACCGTTCGTCCTCAGCGGCGCGCTCGACTCCTACACCGACGCCTTCTTCGAGACCATGAGTGGCTTTGCCACCACGGGCGCCACCATCTTGGGCGGGGCGGATACGCCAGCTATCGAAGACCTACCCAACGCGCTGCTGTTCTGGCGGAGCCTGGCGCACTGGCTGGGCGGCATGGGCATCATCGTGCTCACGCTCGCCATCCTCCCGTTCCTCGGCGTGGGCGGCATGCAGCTCTTCAAGGCCGAAGTCCCTGGTCCCTCCACCGACAAGCTCACGCCGCGCATCCGCGAGACGGCCAAGCGGCTCTGGCTCATCTACTTCGCGTTCACGGTGCTGCAGATCCTCCTGCTACTGCCCGCCATGAGCCTCTTCGATGCCGTCAACCACGCGTTCTCGACGATGGCCACGGGCGGCTTCTCCACCGAGAACGCCTCGGTAGGCCAGTACGACTCGGCGTATGTGGACTGGATCGTGACGCTGTTCATGTTTCTGGGCGGCATCAACTTCGCCCTGCACTACCGCCTCCTGACGGGCCGCACCATCACCGTCCTGCGCGACACCGAGCTGTGGGCCTTCACCGGCATCTGTGTGGTGGCCACGCTGTTGGTCTTCGTCGCCCTGTGGACCCCGCTCAGCACGGCGCTGGGCATAGCCCCAGGCGCGTACGTCGGCTACGACGACGGCCTGGAGGCGCTGCGCCAAGCCGCCTTCCAGGTGGTCGCCATCATCACCACCACCGGCTTTGCCACCGCCGACTATATGCAGTGGGCACCGCTGGGCCTGACGGTGATCTTCATGCTGTTCTTTGTGGGCGGCATGGCGGGCTCCACCAGCGGCGGGGTGAAGGTGGTACGCATCGTGCTGCTGGCCAAGAACTCCTACAAAGAAGTCAAGCAGTTGGTACACCCGCAAGCCATCCTGCCCATCCGGCTTGGCAGCACGGTGGTGCCGCAAGACGTGATGCGCAACGTGCTGTCGTTCATCGTGCTTTTCTTCGGCCTCATCGGCTTCGGCACGCTCTTCCTGGCCGCGCTTGGCGTGGACCTGTTCGAGAGCTTGGGGATGGCAATGTCCGCCGTGGGCAACGTGGGGCCCGCGTTCGGCCAATTTGGACCAGCGGGCAGCTATGCCGCCGTCCCGGATGCCGGAAAGTGGATGCTGTCCTTCCTAATGATGGCGGGGCGGCTGGAGATTTTCACCGTGCTCATCCTCTTCGCCCCCACCTTCTGGCAGCGCTAGACCGCCTCAGATCGAAGGTCCGAAAGTCGAAGGGCCAAAGGCCCAAAGGTCGGGCGGCTCTTTTGCGGTAGGCGATTTGCTCAAGAAGCGCCAGCTACCGGAGCGTACATCGTGTTTGAGCACAGCGTCCATGCCCCGACCTGAGACCTGCTGATCTGCTGACCTGGGACCCATCCATGCTCACCGAAAGCCGATTCCGTTCATCGTATGAGACACGGTATTCGTCGAAGCTGGCCTTAACGCACCGGGTTTCCTCCGTTCCTTTGCTACGTGCAGCAGCTACCGTCCTGCAGTGGCACTGCATGCTTCACCCTATACCAGCAACGACGCGACCCCCGATAGACTCATGGAATGGTACGAAGACCCCACCTCGGCACAGTCAGCCCAGCGCGTAGAGCGCCTGCTGCAGGTGGCCCCTGACACCTACCTGACCGACGCCGTGTCGCTCATGCGTGTGTCGATGGTCCGTCGGCTGCTGGTGGTGAGCCACAACCGCACGCTCGGCGTCCTCTCCCGCCGCGACATCGACCGGTTCTGGGCGGCAGCGCCCGACTGGCGCGAGGCGCGCGTGGAAGACGTGCTCCGCATGCAGGACCAGCGCGGCCCGCAAGCCGCACGTATCTATGGCGCTCCCGCACCTGCACGTCCGCGGTGGCAGCAGCCCCTCTCTGAGCCTGTGCCTGCGCAGACCTACACGCCTTCGGCGAAACAGGTCATGGACGACCTGTCCCAGAACATCCGCCATCAGATGAACAACCTGATGAACCCCATCTTCATCGGCATTGAGTTGTTGAGCGAGACGGTGCCCAATGCCGATGACGTTGATTTGCTCGAAACCATGGAAACCAGCGCCTATCAGCTGTTCGTGGAGGTCCAGCGCCTCCTTGAGGAAGGGCAGCAGCGCATGGGTTCGCCCAGTATACCCCCAAGCCCCCAACGGGCCTCTTGAGGTTTGGCTGACCTCGAGACTGTTTGGTAGAGCGCACAACGGGCGTTGGGTTGAGGAGAAGACCCAGCGCCCGTCGTGTTTACCAGAAGCGGGTTGAGCGGAAATGGCTTGGAAGCGCTACATTGCGCACTGTGCTGTTCTCTGGTTAGCAATACCACGTGCGATGAAAACGTTTTGGGGCCTTCTGGCAGTAGCGGCGATGAGCGTGGCATGCAGCCCACCCAGCGCCGAGGTGCAGGTCACGCGCCTGGACCCCGCAGATGCTGCCGCCCAAGCCGAGGTCATCCTCAACGACGTCGCCGTGACCGTAGCCGACGGGCTGGAGTTGGCGTTGTGGGCACCCGACAGCCTCTCGCCCGATCCCATCGCACTCGAAATGGACGCGCTGGGTCGCGCCTACATCACGCGGACGAATCGGCAGAAGAACTCGGAGTTTGACATCCGCGGCTACCCACACTGGGAGATCGCGTCCATCTCGTGGCAAACCGTAGATGATCGGCGCGCCTTCTTGCGTGAGCAGTTCGCTCCGGCACGCAGCGCAGAGAACACTGCGCTGGCCGACCTCAACGGCGATGGCTCGCACGACTGGCGCGACCTGACCGTGGAGCAAGAGGAGGTCTACCGCATCGAAGACAGCGATGGCGACGGCGTGGCCGACACCGCCATTCGCCTCCTAGCGGACTTCAACGAGCTGGCGGGCGATGTGGCGGGCGCTACGCTTCCCGTAGGTGATGACGTCTACGTAGGCGTGGCCCCCAACGTATGGCGCTTCACTGACACCGACGGCGATGGCATACCCGATGAGAAGACCAGCATTAGCGAGGGCTACGGCATCCACATCGGCTTCAACGGGCACAGCGTCTCGGGGCTCATCCACGGGCCCGACGGCCGCATCTATTGGTCGGTAGGCGACATCGGCTTCAGCGTGACCGCACCGGACGGCACGCTGCACCACTACCCCAACCAAGGCGGCATCTTCCGCTCAGAGCGCGACGGGAGCAACTTCGAGGTCTTTGCCGCCGGGCTCCGTAACCCGCACGAGTTCGTCTTCGACGACTACGGCAACATCATCACCGTGGACAACGACGGCGATCATGCGGGTGAGAAGGAGCGGCTAGCGTACATCGTGGAGGGCTCGGACAGCGGCTGGCGCACCAACTGGCAGTTCGGCAAGTACCGTGACCCCGACAACAACACGTACAAGGTGTGGATGGACGAAGGGCTCTACCTGCCGCGCTTCGAGGGCCAGGCCGCTTACATCACGCCGCCGCTGATGAACTACCACAGCGGTCCCACGGGCATGGCCTACAACCCCGGTACTGCACTTGGCGAGACCTGGAACAAGCACTTCTTCGTCTCGGCCTTTGTGGGTAACGCCAGCGGCACGCGGATCCACGGCTTCACGCTCGACCCCGATGGCGCGGGCTTCGCGCTGAAAAACGAACGCGTGCTTACGCGTGGCATCCTCGCCACGGGCATTGACTTTGGGCCCGACGGAGCCCTCTACGTGGCCGACTGGATCACGGGCTGGCGGACCAAGGACTATGGGCGCATCTGGAAGCTGGATGATCCCTCGGAGGCGGGCTCCAGCGTGCGTCAAGAGACCGAGGCGCTCATTCGCGCTGACTTCAGCGGACACGAAGCGGCTCACCTAGCGGCGTTGCTTCGGCACACCGACCGCCGCATCCGGCAGAAGGCACAGTTTGAACTCGCGGGGCGGGGCGCCGAGAGTGCCCGCACGCTACGCGACGCCGCCACACAGACCGATCACCACCTAGCCCGCATGCACGGCCTGTGGGGCCTTGGGCAGTTGGAGCGCGCGGGCATCCCGACCATGGCTGATGTAGCGCCATTGCTCAAGGACGCCGACGACGAGGTGCGCGCCCAAGCCGCCAAACTCATCGGCGATGTGCGCTATGCCCAGGCTGCCCCGCGTCTCGTTGAGATGCTGGCCGATGAGGCACCTCGCGTGCAGTTCTTCGCGGCCGAAGCGCTCGGTCGGATCGAGCACGCCCCTGCCATCGATGCGCTGATCGCCCTCCTAGACGCTAACGACGATAGCGACACCTACCTGCGCCATGCAGGCGCGTTGGCGCTAGCACGGATCGGTGAGGTGGGGCCCGTGGCGGCATTGGCTGAGCACCCGTCGGCGGCCGTGCGGCTCGCAGCGGTGGTGGCGCTCCGTCGGATGCAGGCCCCCGAGGTCGCCCGCTTCCTGAACGATGCCGACGTGCATGTCATGGCCGAGGCTGCACGCGCCATCAACGACGACTGGTCGATTGAGGCGGCACTGCCCGCACTGGCTACCGTGCTGAAGCGTCCCGGGCTGACGAACGAGCCGCTGCTGCGCCGCGCCATCAGCGCCAACCTGCGCATCGGCGGGCAGGACGCTGCCAACCGGCTGGCCGAGTACAGCGTCCGGGCTGACGCGCCCGAGGAGCTGCGTGTAGACGCCATCGCTGCGCTGGGTACCTGGACGAAGCCGTCGGTGCTGGACCGCGTGACGGGGCGCTGGCGTGGCGAGCGCGTCCAAGACACAACGCAGGCCACCGTTGCCCTCGCCCGCGTGGCCAGTCGCCTACTCACGCAAGGGACGCCTATGCTCAAAGTGGCCACTGCCAACGCCGTGGCGCGGCTCCGCTACGCGCCCTCCTACCCGACGCTAGCCCGCCTCGTGGACGGTGATCCTGCGCCGGAGGTTCGCCAAGCCGCGCTCGGCGCGCTCGCCCAGGTGGATTACGCCGAGTTGGAAGTCGCTGTGGAGCGCGGCCTCGCCGATTCCAACGTGGACGTCCGCATGACCGCGCTCTCGATGGTGCCTACCATGGCGCTGGACGACGACCGCAAGACCGGGCTGCTGGCGTCGGTGCTGGGCACTCGCTCGATCGCCGAGCAGCAGAGCGCCTTAGCAGCACTGGGTAACCTGGACGCGCCAGCGGCGCATGGCGTGCTCGAAACGCAGTTCGCCAGTCTCCAGACCGATGCCCTGCCCAGGGCGCTACACCTCGACTTGATGGAGGCCATCGACGCCAGTACGGCAGCGATGGCTCAGACGCAGCTTGCGGCGTACCGTGCAGCACGCGAAGGGCAACCGGATGCGATCGCCTACAGCGAGGTACTTTATGGCGGCGACCCGGCGGCCGGAAGCCAAGTGTTCTACAACAACTCGGCCGCGCAGTGCGTGCGCTGCCACGTGGGCGAAAACTGGGGCGGCGACGTAGGCCCTAACCTGTCGAACATCGCCGACGTGCTGAGCCGCGAGCAGCTGCTGGCGGCGCTCATTGCGCCAAGCGACCGCATCGCACCGGGCTACGGCGTCACGACGCTCACCCTCACCGACGGTGCCTCTGTAACCGGGACGTTGCAGGAGGAAGGCGCGGACTTCGTCGTCATCCAAGCGAGCAACGCCGAGCCCACGCGCTACGACGCCAGTGAGATTGAAGCGCGCCAGGATGCCCCGTCGAGCATGCCTTCGCAACGTAGCCTGCTCTCACGACGCGAGCTGCGTGACTTGATGGCCTACCTCGCCGACCGCACCGCTGGGCGTAGCAGCGACGCCGAACAGGCAAGCGGCCATGGCGAGTAGTTCACGGTGAGGCTATACGT
This sequence comes from Bacteroidota bacterium, assembly GCA_038747545.1. GTDB lineage: Bacteria > Bacteroidota > Rhodothermia > Rhodothermales > JBCCMF01 > JBCCMF01. The sequence goes on along the minus strand of JBCDJT010000030.1, from coordinate 22,145 downwards.
AGTCGGTCATGTTGTGCTCGTGCAGGTACTCGACCACGTGCTTCACCTCCTGCGTGTGCGACTTCTTGCAGACGAGCACCGCATCGTCCGTCTCTACCACGATGGTGTTCCTCATGCCTACCAGCACAATGAGGCGGTCCTTCGCCTGCACGTAGCACTTCTCGGCGTTATGCAGGATGACCTTGCCGTCGGCGGCGTTGCGGTAGTCGTCCTTGGCTTGCAGGTTGTAGACGGCGCGCCAATCGCCTACGTCGTTCCACCCGAAGCTGCCCGGCACCACGTACACATCCTCGGCTTTCTCCATCACGCCGTAGTCGATAGAGATTTTGGGGCTGGCCTTGAAGGCGTTCAGCACCGCGTCGGCCTCCTTCGGCGTGCCTGCCGCTTCGGTGACGGGTAGGAAGGCATCGAACGTCGTGGGCAAGTGCTGGCGCAGCTGATCGCTGATGCTGTCCACGCGCCAGATGAACATGCCGCTGTTCCACAAGAAATCGCCCGAATCCACAAAGCGCTCGGCCGTGCGTTCGTCGGGTTTCTCGGCAAAGGCACGAACGGAAAACGCCTTGGGCGTCCTAGAAGCGGGGTCGACCTGCCCCTCGAACTGGATGTAGCCATACCCAGTGGCCGGGTGCGTAGGCGTGACCCCGATGGTGACGATGGCCCCCGGCTGCTGCGCGGTCGCGATGGCCGTCTTCAGCACCGTGTGGAAGCGGGCCACGTCGGTGATGACGTGGTCGGCGGGGAGGACCACCATGGTGGCCTCGGGGTCGCGCTGCGCCAGGACCGCCGCAGCGTAGGCGATACAGGGTGCGGTATTGCGACTGATGGGCTCGCCGAGGATGTTCTCAGGTGGCACCGCGGGCAGCTGCGCACGCGTCTTGTCGATGTAGCGCTCGTGCGTCACGATCAGGCATCGTTCAGGTGGAATGATGCCTTGTAGCCGGGCGACCGTGTTCTGGATGAGCGTGGCTTCGCCGAAGACGTTCAGGAATTGCTTGGGGTGGGCTTGACGGCTGGCAGGCCAGAAGCGTGTGCCAATACCGCCGGCCATAATGACGGCGTAGGTCATGGGGTACGATACGAAGAGCGGGCAGATAATGGATGCACATCCTCAACAGGGTGTGCTAGCGCGTAGATTGCACTACGTTCAGCGAGTATACACGACAACGCGCACAGAATGAAACGAATTCTCGTCACGGGTGGCGCCGGATATATCGGCAGCCATACCGCCAAGTGCCTACCTCAGGCAGGCTATACGCCCATCGTCTACGACAACCTCAGCAACGGCCATCGCTGGGCGGTGCGCTTCGGCCCGTTTGTGGAGGGCGACCTTGCCGATCGGGACCTGCTCCTCGACACACTGCGCGCCCATGAGATCGACGCCGTGGTACACTTCGCCGCCTCGGCCTACGTAGGCGAATCTGTGCGCGATCCGCTGAAGTACTTCCGCAATAACACCGCCAACACCGTTACGCTGCTCGACGCCATGCGTGAGGCTGAGGTCCAGCACATCGTGTTCTCCTCCACGTGTGCCACCTATGGCGTTCCCGAGACCGTGCCGATCAACGAGCGCGAGGCGCAGGAACCGATCAACCCATATGGCGAATCGAAGCTGTTCGTCGAGCGCGTTCTGCGCTGGGCGGGCGAGGCGCACGGTCTGCGGTGGGCGGCGCTCCGCTACTTCAACGCCGCCGGGGCCGACCCCGATGGAGAGATCGGCGAAGTCCATGACCCCGAGACACATCTGATTCCACTAGCGATCCAAGCCGGGCTGGGCCAGCGTCCGCCACTCAAGGTGTTCGGCACCGACTACCCCACGCCCGATGGCACTGCGGTGCGCGACTACATCCACGTCATGGACCTCGGCGCGGCGCACATCCGCGCCCTGGAGTACCTAGCCGAAGGCGGCGACAGTGTTGCCCTTAACCTCGGCACGGGCCACGGCCACTCCGTCCGCCAAGTCCTCGACGCCGTCGGAGACGCGCTGGGTCACCCTGTCCCTGCCGACGACGCGCCGCGCCGCGCGGGCGACCCGCCTGCGCTCATTGCCGACGCGTCGCTGGCGCACAAGGTGTTGCAGTGGCAGCCCAAGCACTCGTCGCTCGACACCATCGTGTCAACGGCTGTCGCGTGGCACAAGCGGCAGGCTGCGGGTTAGGGCGTGTCGCTACGGCTTGGCATCGAACAGGCTGGGCGATGCCTTGACAGCCGGTTTCGACGTAGGCGTGGTTTTGTACCGCCGCCGACGGCTGCGGCTGCCATGACGCGCCATCACCCGCTGGGCTTCAGCACGTGTTTCGGGAAGCTGGCGCACGGCGTACACGGCATCCTTCGCCTGCTTCGCCGCTGTTTTGTGATCGACGATGGGGTGTGGGTAGTGTATGCCAACAATGCAACCCACCTCTTGCTGAACCAGAGGGGGCATGCGCCAGGGTTCGTGGATGTAGCCGCCGGGCACGGCCTCCAGCTCAGGCACCCATCGGCGGATGAAGGCGCCGTCCGGGTCTTGTTCCTGCGCCTGCTTGGTGGGGCTGTAGACGCGCAACGTGTTGATGCCTTGGGTGCCGCTCTGCATCTGCACCTGCGAGAGGTGGATGCCGGGCTCGTAGTCTAGCCAGTAGCGCGAGAGCGTGTGGGTGAAGTCGCGCCAGTCCATCCACAGATCGTACGCGGCAAACGAGACGAGCATGGCGCGCATGCGGAAGTTGAGGTAGCCCGTCTTGGCCACGGCGCGCATGCTGGCATCGACCATCGGATAGCCCGTCTGCCCTAGCGCCCACCGCTCTAGGAAGTCAGGGTTGGTCTGGCGCAGCCCGTCGTAGGCGGTGACGAAGCTCTCGTGCTCGATGCGCGGCTCCGACTCCAACTTCTGCATGAAGTGGCAATGCCAATGCAGCCGCGATGCGAAAGACGACAGCGCCTTCTGCCAGGAACCGGGCAGCTCAGCGTACTCCTCCGGCGACAGCAACTGCACCGCGCGCCGCCGGGCGCGTGTGGCCTGCACCACCTGCCGCATCCCGATGGTTCCCCACGTCAGGTGCGGGCTGATGCGTGAGCAGGTAGTCCAGGCGGTGACCGGGCTGGACATAGCGCGCTGATAATCGGCGCCGCGCACGTTTAGGAAGGAGTCCAGGCACTCTAGCGCCGCCGCTTCGCCAGGGAGTTGGATGGCATCGAACGGATCGGGGGCGATGGGCAGGTCGGCGAGCGTGGGGATGACGCCGATGTCTACGTTGGGCAGCGGCGTGAGCGCGCTGGGGATGGGCGCTTGGGGCATGCGCATCCGCTGCTCCCAGTGCTTGGCCCACGCGTCGCGGTTTTTCAGGGCACGCACCACGCCGTTCTGCGGAATCTCGACGAAGGGGATACCCTGCGCCTGCGTCCACTGGCGCACGGCGATGTCACGGGCGTAGGTGATGCCGTTGCCCGTCTCCTCGTGCGCCCACAGCGTGAACGCCTTGGCGTGCCGCAGCCGCTCCAGCACCTCGACGACTTCACCCTGCCGCACCACGAGCGGTTGTCCGAGATCGGCCAAGCGTTGCCGCAATTCGCGCAGGGATTGCTCGATAAACACCCAGTGGCGCCCCGAGAAATCATCGGCGGTGATGACGCTGGGCTCTACGATGTACAGCGGCAGGACGGGCCCACGCTGTGCGGCCTCGTACAGCGGCCTGTGGTCGCGGATGCGCAGGTCGCGCTTGAACCAGACAACTTGGAGCCCCGAGGTACGGGGGTACGGCTTGGCGTGCGCCATGAACTAAGACAGCGGTGAGTACACGGCGTCATTCAAAGCGCAGAGCATCGATAGGGTTGCGCAGCGCCGCCTTCACCGCCTGGAAACTGATGGTCAGGCCTGCGACGATCACGGCAAGAAGGCCCGCCCCTACGAACGCCAGCGGAGGCATCGCGGTGCGGTAGGCGAACGTGGCCAGCCACTCGCCCATCGCCAGATACACGACGGGGACAGCCACGACGAACGCGATGGCCACGAGCACGGCAAACTCCTTCGAGAGCAAGCCGAGGATCTGCCCCACGCTGGCGCCGAGCACCTTGCGCACCCCGATCTCCTTCGTACGCTGCTCAGCGGTGAACGCCGCGAGCCCGAACAGGCCCAGGCAGGCGATGAGGATAGCCAGCCCGGCAAAGGTGCGGAAGAGTGAGGCGAACTGCTCCTCCGCTTGGTACTGGCGGTTGAAGTACGTATCGAGGAAGAACGCCTCGAACGGACGATGCGGCACCAGCTCGGCCCACTGCGCTTTCAGCGTAGCCATGGCCGCTTGCACGTCATCGGTGCGGAGGCGGACGGAGAAGTAGGTGCCTCCGGTATGCTGAGGCCAGAGGACCAGCGGCTCAATGTCGCCATGCAGCGACTTGTAGTTGTAATCTGCGACGACGCCCACAATCTGCCGCTCATCTTCGCCGCGCCGAACGCGCTGCCCGATGGCTTCTTCAGGAGACGTCCAGCCCAGGCTCTGCACCACAGCCTCGTTGATGACGATGCTCTGCGTGCTGTCAGTGCTGAAGTCGGTGCTGAACGCGCGCCCAGCGATGATGTCCAGATCATACACGTCGATGAAGTTGAGGTCTGTCCATACGTAGTTGAGGTTGGTGGCACGCTCCTCGCCGTTGCCCATGTCCACGCGCGTGAAGTTGTTGCCCGTGCCGCTGCCCGGTACATCCGTAGAACGCGTGATGCCTGCGACAAACGGCAACCGACGCAGCGCTGCGGTGATGGCCTCTTCCTGCTGCCGTACCTGCGGGTCGTAGCTGAAGTCTATCACGGCTACCTGATCCTCGGTGAAGCCGAGGTTGCGCGACTGCATGAACGACAGCTGCTGCATCACCACCGCCGTGCCCACCATCAGCATGATCGAGATCGCAAACTGAAACACCACCAGCCCCTGACGCAGCCGCGTCCCCTGCTTCGACCGACGGAACGTGCCCTTGAGCACCGTCACGGGCTGGAAGCGCGAGAGCACCCACGCGGGGTAGCTCCCCGCCAGCACACCCACGATCACCACCAGCGCCAGGATCAGCCACGCCGTCGTGCCGCCCATCAGCTCGCCAAACGTGAAGGTCATGCCCGTCAGGTTGTTGAACGCAGGCATCAGCGCCCACGCGAGGCCCAGCGCGAGCACCATCGCCACCGCCGTCATCACCAGCGCCTCGCTCTGAAACTGTCCAGCCACCTGCAACCGATGCGCGCCCACCACCTTGCGCAGCCCTACTTCCTTCGCCCGCTCCGCCGAGCGCGCTGTCGCCAGATTCATGAAGTTGATGCACGCAATCAGCAGGATGAAGATGGCGACGATGCCGAAGATGGTGAGGTAGGTGGGGTTGCCGTTGGCCTGAATCTCCCAGGCGCGATCCGACGTCAGGTGGATGTCGGTGAGGGGCACGAGCGGTAGGGCGGCGTAGCCCATGCCGTCGGGGTTTTGCTCGTCGGAGATGCCGTAGCGCGTCAGGTACTTGGGGACCTTGGCCTGGAGGTTGCCGGCGGTGGTGCCTTCGCGGAGGCGCAGGTAGGTGTAGAAGCCGTTCCAGAACCACCAGTCGTCGCCGAACGCCTCGTGGGCGGTGTTCATGGACACCAGCACCTCGTAGCGGAAGTGGGTGTTCGACGGCAGATCAGGGATGACGCCCGTGACGGCATACGCGTCGTTGCCCTCATCGATCAGCGTCTCGCCCAGGGGGTTGGCGTCGTCGAAGTACTTGCGTGCCGCCGACTCCGTCAGCACGACGCTGTACGGCTCAGCCAGCGCCGTGGTGGCATCACCGAGCAGCATCGGGTAGCCCAGCACGTCCAAGAACGTGGAATCGACCAAGAACATCAGGTCTTCCTCGTACAGGCGATCGCCATAGCGGAAGGTACCTGCGCCGAAGCGTACGCGCGCCATCGCCTCCACCTCGGGATAGTCGGCCACGAACGCCGGGCCCATCGGCGGCGAACTGCTAGCTTGGTGGAGCAGTTCGCTTGAGGTCTTCAGCTCTTCCGCGATGCGTACCACGCGGTCGGCGTTCTCGTAGAACGTGTCGTAGCTCGACTCGTGCTGCACGTAGAGGAAGATGTAGAAGCAGCACACCAGCCCGATGGCCAAGCCACCCACATTGATGGCCGTGTACACTTTCTGCTTGCGCATGGCCCGCAGGCCCACGAGGAGGTAGTTCTTGAGCATGGCGAGGCGGATGCGGAGTTCATTGAGGAGGCGGTGCTCGTCCCGGAGCTTGGCCCAGTGGACGCGCTGGTAATCGGTTTGGAGTCCGGCGAAGCTGCCGATCTGCCGCGTGGCGCGGCGGAAGGCGACCTCGGGGGATGCGCCACTGGCGACCTGCTCATCGACGAGGTCGCGGATGTGGGTTTCGAGCTCGTCGAGGTCGTCAGGGGCGATGGTGCGCTCGTTCTGGAGGAAGCGGCGCCAGGTGGCCAAGGCGGTATCGAGGTCGAAGCGACTCACGACAGACTCGGCTGCAGCCCCCAGAGCTGCACAAAGATGCCGTGTACTGACAGCCACTCCTGCTTCTCGCGCTCCAGCGACGCCGCGCCCTTCGCCGTGATGCGGTAGTAGCGGCGGCGGCGCTCGCCCTCCTTCTCCACCCAGTACGACTCCACCAGCCCAGAGGCTTTCATGCGGTGCATCAGCGTGTACAGCGACCCCGCCGACCACTCCACGTCGCCAGCCGAAAGCTGATAGACGCGCTTTACGATCTCGTAGCCGTAGTTCTCGCCGTGCGAGAGAATAGACAGGACGATGGTTTGGGCAGATGCCCCGGTTAACGCCTTAGCAGGCATGGCAGCATACCTCTCAGATCAATAGGTTGATGATCAATATATTTATGATCGACCTACGATGCCACTACCGAATGGTTCTATTTTCTGCGTCAGGTGCTCTGGATGTGCTGCCCGCTGAGTTCGGCCAGTGCGCGTGCCTACTTCGTAGGTTTGGCAAGCAAGCGGTCTTCGCCCTGGAAATTCGTGAGGTAGAGCACCCACCCGCCAGCGGGCCCCAGATCGACCAACTCCAGATCCACAATATCGGCGCTCGTGCCAGAGGGGTTGAACGCCCGCGAGACGTTGCTGAACACCCCCGCTCCGTCGTTGGCGAACACGACCAACCCAGCGCCGAAGCCGTTGCCGAGCAGCAGGTCCAGATCGCCGTCGCCGTCAAAGTCGGCAAAGTCGGCATCGATGGTGTGACCGGGTACATCGGTCAGACGCTCGCTGGTGACGTCGGTGAAGCGGCCGTCGCCGTCGTTGAGCAGGAGGCGGTTGGCCAGTTGCTGTTGCTGCTGGAAATCCACGTTGGCGAAGAACAGATCGAGGTCGCCATCGCCGTCAATGTCGCCGAGGTCGGCTTCGCGGGTTTCCTCGTGCCCGGCGCGCAACGGCAGGGCGTCTTCATCGGCATCGGCAAAGGTACCGTCGGGCTGCGCGATCAGGAGGCGGTTGTCGTCCTCGTTGCCAAACACCAGATCGGTGCGCCCATCGCCGTTGACATCGCCGGCCTCAATGTCTTGGGTGACGTCTTCGCGCGCTGGTAGATACTCGGCGGTGGCATCCGTGAAGAAGCCCTTGCCATCGTTCAGCAGAAGCGTGTTCTGCCCGGCATTGCCTAGCAACAAGTCGTCATCGCTGTCTTGGTCTACGTCGAGCGCCAGGACGGCGTTGGAGGTTGTCCGTATGCCGAGGCGGTCGGACACATCGGTCAGGCCGAGCGCGCCGTCGTTGAGGTAGTATTCGTGGACCTGGTTGTCCTCGCTGACCAGCACAAAGTCGAGCGTGCCGTTGCCGTCAAAGTCGCTGACCGCGATGTCCTCGGTGTCGTTCATCTTGGGCGGGATGGGGTTATCGGTGGCTGAGAACACGCCGCTCCCGTCGTTGACGAGGATGAGGTTGGGCGCAAACTCATTGGCTACGATGAAGTCGATGTCGCCGTCCTGATCGAAGTCGCCGTACTCCATGTCCATGATGCGCCCTGCGAGTGCCTGGGTGGGCAGGCGGGCGGCGGATACGTTCGTCCAGCCCTCCACTGCCCCATCCCCTTGGGCTTCCGGTGCCAACGCCGAGGGCTGCTGCCGGACGCCATCCATCCAGTCGGCCAGCAAACCAGGATATTGCGGATTGAACTGTCCCTGCAGGCTGCCCAACGTGCCGTTGATGCGGTGTTGCATGTGCTCCTCGCGGCTGCCCACTACCAACAGGCCGTGGTTGGTGCTCGGCAGCAGCTCAAACGTCGCCGTCCCCGGCCGTGCATGGTTGACGACTTCGACGAGGTGGCGGTGATCCGCATCGTTGATGGCCGCAAAGTCGGACTCACCGTAGATCGCCAAGACGTGGGTGTTGGCCTCAGCCCACGAGGCGGGGATGTTCTGATCGGCCAGGGTGTGCCAGTACGTGTAGTGGCGGTTGAGCATCTGGTCGCCTCCTTGGTAGAACAACGCCTGCTGGGCGACCTGCGCGTTTTCGGCTGCGGCCACGACCGCGGCGGGCGTCTGCTTCTCGTGCAGCACGCGGTGGATGTAGGGGCGGAACTGCTCGGCTACGGCGGTGGCCTGCCCTGGATCTGCCCCGGCAAGCCAGAGCGGCTGGCGGCGATGCACATCCAGCATGTAATCCTGCCAGTTGCGTGTCACGATGCCAAACACCGCGATGCCTTTGGGCGGCTGCACATCACGCGCCAACTGCGGCGCTATCGTCCCGCCCATCGAGTGGCCATAGATGAATACGTTGTCTCGGTCCACGCGCGCGTCGGCAAGCACGGCCTCGTAGCCCGCTGCCGCTGCGGCCACCTCCGTGTTGAAGTCGATTTGCTGGCAGTCCGGCGTCCTCTGACTATCACCCAGGCCGGGCTTCTCGACGCGGTAGCTCGCGTAGCCGCGTGCCAGCAGCCCTTCCACGATGAAGCGGTACGCGTTGGGTTGGTTGCCCACGAACTCGATGCTTTGGCACGGGTAGCCGGGCAAGATGTACACGACTGGCGGCGCCTCCACTCCGCTTGGCCGCACCAGAATAGACCGCAAGTGACCGCCTTGGAAGGGCACCTCACCGTAGGTGACGTCCGCCCCGGGGTAGGCCTCCAGCGCACGTGGCGTGGCCGTTCCGCTCAGGGTCTTGACCTGGTTCGCCTCGCCGTCGCGCACCACGGTCATCGTAAACGTGTCGCCTTCGCGAAGCGGCGCCGCCAGTTCTACGAGGGCCTGCGGCGATGCGATGGGTTGGTCGTTCATGGTAAGGATGACATCGCCCTCCTCAAGGCCAGCCTCTGCGGCGCCAGCACCGGACACAAGCTGCTGTACGAGCGTCCCCGCAGGCTCGTCGAGGCCGAGGGCGCTGTAGTTTGCGGCCGTGACGGGCACAGGCCATATGCCGAGTTGCCCGCGGCGCGCCAAATGCTCGCCCTCTACCTGTTGCGCGGGCGCCACCCACACGGTCGTACACGCCAGCACGATGCTCCAAACCACCCGTACGTTTCTCATAGTCCTGCCTCACTCGTTCTGTTGTTCTCGAACCAGCAAGCTACGGCGGGCACGGCGCGGGCGGTTGTCTCGCCTTGCGAAGTGATCCAGCGCGTATACGGCGTGAGCGAAGTGGCATCAGTTGCGCTGCGCGCGGTACACAGACGGCGGGACGCCCACCACCCGCCTGAACGCCTTGCTAAACGTGGGCAAATCGGCATAGCCAACGGCCTGCGCTACATCTCCTGCTGGCCGCGAGGCGTCGGCCAAGAGCGTCATGGCGTGCCGCGCGCGCACACGCATCTGGTAGCGGTGCGGCGTGACGCCGTGGACCTGCTTGAACGTGCGGAGCAAATGAAACGCGGAGAGCCCCGCCTCGCAGGCCAGCACGTCCAGCGACAGGACGTCGCGGTAGCGGTCGTTGATCAGGGCCTCTGCCGTGCTGACACGCTGGTACAGCTCCAGGCGCGTGCTGAGGCGCTTGGCGTGCACCCGGTCCACGGCGGCGCGCACCGTCCGCTGCTGCCGGACCAACGCTTGTGCGAGGTCGGCGAAGTGCGCGTCGGCGTCCCAAGTGGCCTCGCAAAAGAACGAGTGGCGCATGGTTTGGTCGAGCCGGGCGAGGCCGCGACCGAGCGCAGAGGTGGCGGTGGGGTAGAGCAAGGCGTGGAACGCAGGCACGCCAGACGCTATGGGGGTGTCGAGCGCCGCCTCCACACTGCGGCAGCTGTCGGCGACGAACTCGGGCGCGAGGTACACACACAAGCCCTCTACGGGCGTCTCGGCGCGAAAGCCGACGTGGTATTCCTGCCCGTGGTTGACCAGCAGGAAGCGGCCGGGGCGCACCACATGCACGGCCTGCCCCGTAGTGTACACCTCCTCGCCCCGCCGCGCCAACTTGAGCGAGATGCCGTCACACTGAACTGTGGCATCGGTTTCCTTGACGGCCGAGAGCGCCACGTAGTTCTGCCCGCTGACGGCTTCGAAGGGAAAGCGGTTGATGCGCTTGACAAGCTGAGCAGGGCGAGGCATAAACGCGTATGGCGGAAAGCTATGACGGGCGTGTGCGAGTCGTCTCATCCTCCCCGCAAGCCCTTAACGCATGGGCCGCTGGGTGCATTGTGTGAAGATCACGCGGCGCCAAGCAGCCTCTGTACGTGCCGCATGCCACTGCAGTGCCAGGGCTCATGCCCAAAAGCGGGCGGGCATCCCCGTGCTCCCAGCAGGGCTATCGCATTAGGGTAAAGAGCATTTCTTGCGCGCCGTAACGAGCTTGGGGCTTCCCTCTCACTCCCGCGCCACGCCCGTGCAATCCCCCTCGCTCTTTGCCTACTTCGATCAACTCGACGACCCGCGCACGGGCAACGCTACCCGGCACCTGCTCACTGACATCCTCTCCATCGCCATATGCGCCATCGTTGCTGGCGCCGAGGCGTGGACCGATGTCGAGCGCTTTGCCCAAGCCAAACGTGATTGGCTGGCCCGATTCCTGGAATTGCCCAACGGCATTCCCTCGCATGACACCTTTGGGCGTGTCTTCGCTGCTCTCGACCCCGAAGCCTTCACCACCGCCTTTCACCAGTGGACGACTCACATAAGTGAGCACACCGACGGCCAAATCATCGCCCTAGACGGAAAAACGCTACGTGGCAGCGTCCAGCGTGGCCCCATCAAGCAAGCCCTGGCGCCTCATCTCGTCAGCGCTTGGGCGGCCAGCAACCGCCTCGTGCTGGCTCACGTGCCCACCAGCGATCACTCGAACTAGATCACAGCGCTGCCCAAACTGCTGCGCCTGCTCGTTCTTGAAGGCTGCATCGTCACCATTGATGCGATGGGCACGCAGCGCGATATCGCCAAGCAGATCATCTCAGCCAAGGCCGATTACGTGCTTGCGCTCAAGGGCAACCACCCCACGCTGCATCAGGACGTGCGCGCCTACTTTGACGCGGTCACCACGCCCCCTGCCGGATGGCCAGAGTCGGTCGGCTATACCGAGGCCACCGATGGGGGCCACGGTCGCGTTGAGGTGCGTCGGTGTTGGGCGTCATCGGATGTGAGTTGGCTTGAGCAGCGCATGCAGTGGTCGGGGCTGCGCACGATAGCACGGGTGGAGGCGGAGCGGCACGTGGGTGAGAGCGTGACGCGCTCGCGACGCTACTACGTGAGCAGCTTGGTGGCTGATGCGCCTCGGCTCTTAGAGGCCAGCCGTGTGCATTGGCAGATCGAGAATGCGCAGCATTGGGTGCTGGATGTAGTCTACGGTGAGGACGCGAGCCGAGTACGGGTGGGGCACGCGGCTCAAAATCTGGCCACGCTTCGTCGGTGGAGTCTCAATGTGCTCCGCCAAGATGGGCGTCGCGATACGCTTCGAGGTAAACGTAAGCGAGCAGGCTGGGATGAGGGCTATCTAGCTCGACTACTCGATATCCAAATGCGATAGCCCTGGTGCTCCCAGGAGAGCGCCTGCTAATGTGTGATCACGAGGCGTTGTGTGGTGAGATGCCCGGCGCCCTCTACCCTGAGCAGGTATACCCCGCTAGGCACGCTGGCACCGTCCACTTCGAAATAGTGAGCGGTCTCGCCTGCGAGATAGCCGTCGTGGACGCGCCTGACCTCCCGACCCATGGTATCGTACAGGCCCACAGAGACGAACGCTGCCCGGCCTAACGTCAGCATAAACTGGGCGCGCTGAGAGAAGGGGTTGGGATACACCGCTGACAAGCTGTGGGCCGCAGGTGTCTCGTTCTGTTGTGCAACAGAGGTGGCTACAAATCCGGCTTGATCATACGTGCTCACGAAGAGCCTGCAGCCCGTGGGGAAGTCAAGCACAGCGCCTGTCATGCCCATGCTCACCCGGCCGCAGCCGAAGGCCAGCACGTGCGCCAGCCCTTCCGCGTTGGCGGCTATCCTAAGCCCCATACCTCCCGCGAAGCCTCCTAGCCCAAGTGCCCAGCCAAAGCGCCCTTCGTTGTCGTACCTGACCACAAAGGCATCTTCCTCGCTCACATAATCCGCCGTCACCACCGCTGACCCACCGTCAAAGTCTACAGGCACATCGAAGTCGAAATAGTACCCGGTCACAAACACGTTGTCATGCTGATCAAGAGCAATACCCATCCCGACGGCCTCGGCACACTCCGTTTCTGCTCCGATATCTACGGCCCATTGATAGGCACCTGCTGCGCTGTACTTGGCGATGAAGGCATCGAAGCATTCGCCACTGGTCAGCGGCGCGACAGCTGGCCCGGGATCAAAATCTGACACCCCGAGGAAGTGACCTGTTATGTAGATGTCGCCATCGGCGCTCACGGCGATATCATGGCCTTGTTCTGCCCCTGTGGGTCCCCGCCTACCCGGAAAGCGTTCAAGTACTGGCCGTCGGCGTCGTAGCGTGCCACGAAGACATCCATAGATGCCCCCGCATCGAGGGCCTTGACGCTGACGCCTGGGTCAACGTCGATGGTGCCTGTGAAGTACCCCACCACGTGGAGCATCCCGTTGGCATCTACAGCAATGCTCGGCTCCTGCGTGCGATGGCATGGGTACCGACACCGCCCGAGGACGTTGGTAATGCTGAATTGCCACAGACGCTGGCCGTCGGTGTCGTACTTGGCGATTATCATATCCTCCGGGCGCGCCTGACCACCAGAGAGCCCGTCCCGGTAGCCTGCCAGATAGATATGGCCCTCGGCATCCGTAGCCACACTGCGTACTTGGCCCTCGGGAGCCACTGCCCATTGTACGGTACCGCCTGCATCAAGCTTGACGAGGATGCCCGCGCCTACGCCGTAGGTGTTGCCCTGCCTATCCACAGCAACATTCTGCACACCTTCCCCTGGCCGATGCCATAGCTGCACGCCGTCCGCATCATACGCAGCGATCGCCGCGCCTGTCGCGATGTGTATGACGCCCTGTTGGCCAATCGCCAGCCCGCCCGTGGCGACCCAGTCGTGATCGACGACAAACGCGCCTTGTGCAAGAGCGAGGCTTGCAGTTGCCATCCCCAGGAGCATGACATGGAAAAGCCGTTTCAGCAGGTCTCTTGATCTCATCCGAGGCATAGCAGGTTGTGGGACGTCCGTCTTCTCAAGAAGCTGCAGCGTATAAGCCCTCTCTGCAAGGCATCAAATTCCCCCTTCCCCCTGCGCCACTCTCGGCTGCTTTAGCTGGGCGCTTCCGTACTGGGCCTGGGGCTTGTTGGAATATGCCGCGAATCCGCCTAGCCCAGCTGCAGTATCCACTCCTTCCCGCGGCCAAATGGACGAACCTGAATTACGGCATGGCGTACCGTTTTGCCCCTTGCACATTGACCTGAAGTACACGTCTTATGTCGTCGAAAATGCCACAGCTTACCATAGCCTACGGTGCTACGCTGATCCTCATCGGTATAGCGGCTTACTTTGCCACAGGCCAGTCTAGCGTCACCGCGTTGATTCCTGCGTTCCTGGGCACCCCCGCCCTGCTCTGCGGCGTGATCGCACGCAACGAGCGCTTCAAGAAACACGCTATGCACGGCGCGGTCTTGATCGGGCTGCTTGGCATGATGGGGACCTTCGGGTCGCCGCTGAAGCTCCCGGGCGTCTTCGACGGCACAGCGGAGCGCCCAGTGGCGGTCATCGTCCAGGCACTGACCCTCTTCCTGTCGCTCGGCTTCGTAATCCTCTGCGTACGGTCGTTCATCGAGGCACGGCGCAACCGCTAGACCGGTACGGCAGTGTGCTCAGGGCTGCTTGCCGCCGCCTTGGAACGCGTCCTTGTAGTCGGCCATGGCGGCCGAGATGACTTTGAGCGCGTGCGTCCGGCCGTAGGGCTCGCCCACATGCACTGATCCCGTGTTGTCCGGAGATTCGGGGCGTAGCTTGTACGTGGAGAAGTAGTGCGTCAGGCGCTCCACGAGGATGGGCGGCACCTGGTAGATCTCCCGGATGTCACCGAAGAGCGGGTCGCCCTCTACGATGCCGATGATCTTATCGTCGGCCTCGCCCAGATCTACCATCGGGATGCCACCAACAATGCGCGCACGGACGATGACCTCGGCGCGTGAGATGGGCCGCTCGCTGAGCACACAGATGTCCAACGGGTCACGGTCGCCGGCGGTGACGTCTGGCATGAGCGCCGCTACGCGATCGTTAGCGTACGTCTGCGGGATGAAGCCGTAGAGCGCTGGCGGTAACGAGGAGGTGCGCTGGGCGCGGTCTACCTTGAGGTAGCCCGACGTCTTCTCCAGCTCGTACTTCACTACGTCGAACGGCGTGATCTCCACGAACACGTTGATGAGGCTGGGCGCGTCCTTGCCGGGGCTGAGGCCATGCCACGGGTGGGGCCGAGAGGTAAAGTAGTCGTTCATGATTGGCGATGCGGTGCGAGCGTAGCGCGCAAATATACTGGCCCGTGGCGATGGCACGGCGGCGCCGGGTGAAAACGCACACCATAGTTCCATTTCGCGCTAGGGCCTGAGTTGCTGCCGTGGGATGGCGTAGAGCGCCGTGCGCGTCAGCAGCAGCAAGTGCCTGGGCGTCAGGGCGGCGTCCACGGCCTCGGTGGTAGGTGGCAACACGATACGCTGCGCCAACCGTCCAGTGGGCTCAAAGACCAGGATGTGGCTGGGCATCACCACCCCGACACTGCGGCCAAAGTTCGCCAGGGCCCGCGGCTCACCGAGCGCGCCTTGCCCCACAGTGCGCAAGAACGTGCCGAAGGCATCGTAGACGAGTACTGCGCCGAGGCCAGCATCGGCCACCCACAGCATCTCGCCCACTTCGGCGACGGCGACGGGTGCCTCCAACCGTCCACGGGCGGCGCTGAAATCGCCGATCAGGCGCTCCACGCGCCCATCGGCGTCCCACTTGACGAGGCGCGCATGCTGCGCATCCACGGCGTACACGGCCTGATCGGCGGTGACCAGCACCCCCACGGGACGGCCGTCGCCTTGCTCGTCGAAGGCTGCCTCGCGCTCGAAGCCCTGGCGGATCTCGCCAACATCAACCGTCTCGCCAGGCAGCACGAGTTCGCCCAGCCACGCGCCCTCCCGGGAGATCCGCTGGAGGCGCGCGTTGCCCGCATCGGCCACGACGATGTTGAGGCCATTGGTGGGGTCCACGTCGAGCGGCTCGTCGAACGTCCCTGCGCTGGTCCCCGGCCCCCCGAGCGTGCGTATGACGCGGCCGAGCGTGTCGAGCACGACGATGGCATCGCGACCGGCGTCGACTACGTAGCGGCGCCCCACCGGATCGAGCGCCAGGGCCTGAGCATCGCGAAAGGTGGCTACGGACGGAGCATCCAGCGAGACAAGTAGTGTGTCCTGTGCCTGACCCGGTTGCGCGCTGCTAGCGCCCAGCATAAGCATGACGAGGAGTTGGAGAGGGCGACCACGCACGGGCTGTCAGGCTGGCTACACAGGCGAAGGCTCTACCGCACGATGCCGCGAATGTTCATCGGGCGCTTGTGTACCGCACGCCTCGATCGCCCTACTTTGCCACCCCGTTGTTCCTGCTCGCCCTGCTCATGCCTTACCTCCGCCGCATCGTTCGCATGACCTTCCGCCCCGATGCGGTGGAGGCGTTCGTGACCATTTTCGAGGCTGCTGCGCCACACATCCGCGCCTTCCCTGGGTGCCACCACCTCGAACTCTGGCGCGATGCCGACGACGCCACCGTCTTCACCACGTTCAGCTACTGGGCCGACGCCAACGCGCTCAACGCCTACCGCCACAGCAACCTCTTCCGCACTACGTGGGCTAACACAAAACCGTTGTTCGCGGCCAAGCCTAAAGCGTGGAGCTACTTCCCTGCTGACAGCGACGCCTAAAACGACACGTTCAGCCCCGCCATCAGCGCCCGGCCCGGTGCCGGCAGGCCCAGCTGCGGCAGCACGAGCGCATCGGTGAGGTTGTCAGCGCGGGCGTAGACTTCGGCAAAGACGCTGCCCACCTGCACGCGGCGTCCAACCCGCAGGTTGAGTTGCATGGCGCGGGGTAAGGCGACAAATGCATTGTCCTCGCCCAGGCCCCAGGCTCGACCAGTAGCCACCCCCTGTGCCGTCAGCGTCCAGCCCGAGATCCCGGTGTACGTGCTGGTGAGTGTAGCCAGCAGCTCGGGCTTCTCGATGACACGTGTCGTGCCTTCCTCGGCGAAGGCTTCCAGGTGCAGATATGTAGCGTGCCCGTCGAGGCGCAGCCCGGCCAGCGGCGCGATAGCACCCGCCATCTCCAGCCCTATGATGCGGCTACCGTCTAGGTTGACCCGTTGGCGAAGGCGGTCGCCGCCCACCGTCACGTTGCGGCGGTCGATGGTGTCGTAGATGCGGTTGAGAAAAACCGTGACCTCGCCCGAGGCTGCGGCGGACTCGAACACCACCCCGGCCTCGCCAATCCAGGCGGTCTCGGGCTCGAGGTCGGGGTTGACGAGGAAACGGCTGAGTGCTTCCCCGAAGAGTTCGCGCATCGTCGGGAAGCGCACCTTGCGGCCCAGCGCCGTGCGCAGCGCCGTGCGATCGGTGAGGCGGTAGGAGAGGCCAGAGGTGAAGCTGGGCGTCCAGGTGGCGGGCTGCGACGGCTTGTCGCCCGTTTGAGGCGTGCTGACACCATCATAGCTGGCGCCGAGTGTGGCGCGGAGGGCACCAGCAGCGTACTCGTACTCCGCGCCGATGCTCACCGTGCGCTGCGTGTACGTCAGCGTCGGCACGGCCAGCCCGCCTTGCAGGTCGGTTTGGTCATGGCGTGAGGCCAGCAGGTTAACGGCACCCCGCAGCGTATGCGCGCCCTGCCGATGCGTCAGCACCGACCGCAGCCCGCCCGTCCAGTCTAGATCCTCCTGTTGCTCGTCGATGCGGGTATAGGCCACGGAGCCATACTGGGCAATGTGCTGGGCAAAGCGTGTGCCCCAGACCGAGGTCCGCACGTCGGTCCGTGGCGCAACCGTGTAGCGCGTGTGGCCAATGAGCGTGGTGTAGCGCCAGAGCGGGTACTGCCAGTACCGTACGTTTTCCACCTCAGGGTCGAGGTGCGACTCGGGCGGCACGCCTTTCTGGCCGTCCACATGCACCAGCGTCAGACCTCCATCCAGGCGGCCGTCCTCCTGGTAGCGGACGCTGGCGAATGCGTTGACGAGGGTGCGCTGCGAGTTGGTGCGCTCGCTAGCGTTGGGCTGGCTGAACGGCAGATCGGCCGTGTTGGGAATCGAGACACCGTCCTGATGCTTGGCCCCCAGCGCCGTCAGGTAGGACCATGCGCCTCGGCGCCCGGCTTGGACGAGCGTGCCTTGCAACCGGCCTTCCGTGCCGATGCCCGAGGTGATCTCCGTAAGCGTGCCCGTGTAGCCCAGGCTGCGCGAGGTCAGGTTCACCGCCCCACCTAGCGTGTTGGTGCCAAAAACGACCGAGGAGACGCCCTTAGCCACGCTCAGCCCGCCGATGGCCGACGTGGGAATGAGGCTGAGGTCCACGCGGTTGTCCCAGGGGATGTTGAGCAGCGCGCCGTCCAAGAACACCGCCACCTGTCGCTCGCCCGCACCGCGCAGGTACATCAGCGTCTCGCCGCGCGAGTTTTCCTGTACATGCGCCGATGGAATCAGCCGCGCCACTTCGTGGACCGCCGCCGCATCCATACGGGCCAAGTCTGCCAAGCCGATGCGGCGCACCAGCTGAGGCATAGCCGCTACTTTTTCCTCCTCGAACCCATCGCCAACGACGATCTCATTGAGTTCGTAGCTCATCAGCGAGTCGGCATTGGCAGCGTGCGGCTGTGCGTGTAGGGCGCTGCACCAGACCAGCGCCAGCATCCACCCTAATCCAACCTGCCGTCCACCACGCCTCATTCCGCCAACGCCTATGTCCATGAAAAAAGCCGACTTCCCGCAGGAGGTCGGCTTATATGAGATCGAACCGCCTCAGTTCGCAGGGTCCACCACGGCGGCCCCTTCAGGCTCAGGTATGGCGTTGATGAGGCGCTGCACCGTCGGGGTTTCCAGGCGCCAGCGGATCTGCTCGTAGTAGATGGGGGATTGCTGGTACTCGTCCCAGCTGATCTTCTTGGGCGCGGCCTCCTCGCCCATCAGCGCCACCTGCATGTCGTGCAGGATGTCCTGGTACTTCCCGCGGATGGTGTCGTGGTCGCCCACCATGGCGCCCAACGTACGGTGTGCCTTACGGTAGACCCCTACCTTCGTGAGCACGAAGTTCTTCATAGCCGGGCTCTCAACCACTTCCTGGTACAACTCTTCGTGGTCGGCAATCATCATCCGGTGCTCCTCCACGATCTCCTCGAAGAACGGAACGAGTGGCATCAGGTCGGGGTGCGCGGCTTGCTTGAGGAGGTTCAGATCGCCCTCGGCACGCGCCAGTTCATCGCCGAACAGCTCGATGGACTTGGGCATCTGCGCGGTGATTGCCTCGGTGGTGCCATAACCGCCGTACAGGCGGCAGCCGCTCAGCGACAGCAGCCCGATCAGCAGGACCAGAAGAACTGTTTTCGGCATCGTGGTTAAGTGCGATTGATTTGTAACGACAGGTGAACAATATACACGCCCGCGCAAAGAACGAGCCGGGCTATGCCCAGACAAGCGGGTCAGCTGCGCCAAATTCTGCGCTTCTTCAATGCGAACAGGAGGTGACTGCTCATGTCAAGGCGATGCTGAACTGCACAATGAGGACGGCGAGCGCCGCCGTCAGGCCAAACGTGAACGCCCAGTACGAGGCATAGAGTAGCCTGTACTTGCGCTGCAAGACCGTTCCCATGCTGTGGATGTCACGCGCCATCTGCTCGTAGATGAGATCGTAGTTGTGCATGAGGTGCGTCATGGCGGCCTCGTACTGTGCCAGGTTGAGGTGCTGCACGTTGCCAAAGAAGAGCAGGTTGCCAGTGCCCACCTCTCGGTCCTCGCCGCTGACGGGCTTCGTGTTGAGGTCTGGGCGGGCCGCCAGCACGGAAAGGATCAACGCCACCATCATGGACAGCAGTAGCAAAAGCACGGCCCACACATAATCGGACTCGCTGGCCGCGGCGGACCCCAAGAACACCGCCACTACCACCGATAGCAGGAAGCTCGTCAGCCCCAGCATGATGTTGGCCTTTAGGTTGACCATGCTGACCAGTTCCAACTGGGTTTGGTAGGAGGTGCGATAGACCGTCTCCCGAACTTTTTTGGCCTCTCCGTACGTGCCCACAGCGGCGTAACATGATGGATGATGGGATCAACCGTAAAGTCGGCGATTGGGTGCGCCGCCGCAAGCCCCTGGCGGCGATCAGACTCGACCGAATTTGTGGCGAAAAGGTGGGGCCGCCGTACTGCGGATGTGGCAATCGCCCAGCCAAGCACCTATTATGGTGGTCACTGTTCAGCTGCCTAGCCTGCCTCACCATGACCTCAGCGTTGTCCCTCACTTCGTCCGCTACTGCTCCCATTGACGCCCTGCGCCGCGCCGACGCCTCTGTCCTGACGCAGGTGCTCGGCATAGCCGGGTTTGCCGTCCTTACCGCGCTGGGTGCGCAGGTCAAGATCTACCTGTGGGAGGTGCCGTTCACCTTGCAGACGGTCGCGGTATACGGCAGCGGTCTGTTCCTAGGCGCGCGCAACGGCATGCTGGCGCAGCTGCTCTACCTGACCCTCGGCCTGTTTCTCCCGGTTTTTGCGGGCGACACGTTTGGTCCCGCCTACCTCTTCGGCGCGGTGACGGCGGGCTACCTGCTGGCCTACCCGCTCGTGGCGATGCTCGTGGGCACGCTGTCGAAGCGCTGGAACAGCCTCTCGGGCAGCACGCTCTCCATGCTGGGCGGCTCGCTGCTGCTCTTCGCCTTTGGCGTCACGTGGCTGCACGTCGTAGGGGGACACGCCACGTGGATGGAGTCGCTAGACAAGGGCTGGCTCCGCTTCATCCCCGCCGACCTCGCCAAGATCCTCTTCGTCGGCCTGCTCTACACCGGCACCCGCCGCTTCTCGCAGCGGTAGACTGGTGCGTTAGGCCATCAGGTTGAGCAACTGCCGGGCGCAATGCTCGGCGAAGGCCGTGTCGTTGACGTCAGCGTTCCAGCGGTCTACAGCAATCTCGTCGTGCAAGGCGGCAACTAGCGTGTCGTGCAGCGCGGTGTCGGCGGCGGCATCGTGGAAGGGATGGCCTGATCGTCCGATCTCGCTGAGCCCGCCCTCGGGTAGGCAGACGGCAAGTTTCGCCGGGTCGTAGCGGTTCAGCTTCTCGCCGATGATGCGTCCGAGTTGCGCACTCTCGTCAGGCGTTGTCCGCATGAGGGTGACGGCGTCGTTGTGCTGGTAGAGTAGCCGATCCGCAAAGCGAGGCGGCACTGTGGCGCGCGGGCCGAAGTTGACCATGTCGAGGCAGCCTGTAGACACCACCGTGGGCACGCCGGCGGCGGAGGCGGCGTGGAGGCGAGTGGGCCCAGCGCCCAGGATGCCGCCGACGAGTTCGTCGGCCCACTCGGTGAGCGTGAGATCGAGCACGCCGGCGAACCAACCGGAGGCGATGAGGCCCTCCATGGTGCGCCCGCCTGTGCCTGTGGCGTGGAACACGAGCACTTCGTATCCCGCATCTTCTAAGACGTGCCGTGCCACATTGACGGCCGTGGTCGTGTTGCCGAACATAGAAGCGGCGATGAGTGGCTTGTCGGCGTGCGCCTCTACTTTCGCTGTCACCATGCTGCAGATGGCAGCCGCGGCCTGGGCGAAGATGCGGCGCGAAATGCGGTTGAGGCCGGCCACATCCACGATGCTTGGCATCAGCACGATGTCGCGCTGGCCCAGGTCGAGCGGCGAGGTGGGGTTGCCCGCCAGCGTGGAGACGAGCAGCTTCGGCACGCCCACTGGTAACGCCCGCATGGCCGCCAGCGCGATCGAGGTGCCGCCCCCGCCGCCAATCGCGACCACGCCCTCTACCTGCCCGTCGGCCACCGCATAGGGCAGGTACGCCGCCGCCGCCTGCGCCATCGCCGCCACGCACGCGCCTCGGTCGCGCGCTGCCCACACAGCGGACAGGTCCAGCCCAGCAATCATAGCTACCTGCTGGCGCGTCACATCGACGGGCACCGTAGGCGGGCCGTAGCTGCCCACGTCGATGCGGACGGGCGTGTGGCCGCGCGTTGCAATCTGCTCGGCGATAAACGCCAGCTCATCACCCTTTGAGTCGTACGTGCCTAAAACTGCGATGCGCATGTGTCCCTCCTCACATTACCCGCGAAGTGAGCGCCACGGCACATCCTGCGCTACATCTACGCCGAGCGGCTGCTCGCCCTGTGCCTCGGTTAGCACGACAAAGATCACCGCCTCACCCGCACCCATGTTGAACGATGCATGCACGACATCGGCTGGGATGACGACCGCATCGCCGGGCTCCAAAACCTGCTTCTCTTCGCCGATCCACTGCTCAACCTGGCCCTCAAGCACGTAAATCAGCTCCTCGCGGCCGGGATGGTAGTGAAAGTCGTGTCCCGTCCCTGGCTTGATCGTAGCCCGCGCGCCAAACAGCCCTTCGCCGGGCCAATTGATCCAGCTATTGCCGCCTTGCGGTACGGACTCATGGGTGTGCGCTGATTTGGGCAGGAATGGCATGGGTCGAAGGTCGAAGGTCGAAGGTCGAAGGTCGAAGGTCGAAGGTCGAAGGTCGAAGGTCGAAGGTCGAAGGTCGAAGGTCGAAGGTCGAAGGTCGAAGGTCGAAGGTCGAAGAAGATGCGGCGTCACAGCTTTGGG
>JBCDJT010000029.1:0-46447 GCA_038747545.1 Bacteroidota bacterium | reverse complement strand
TGAAAGACTGCATGCGGACAAGCTCAGGCCAAGTCGCGCCGATCGAGATGGCCGTCAATATGGCGATCACACCGAAGAGCGCCTTGGCAAACAAGCTGCTCAGCCCTGCGCTGTCGCGGAGCGTGGCGGCGAGGTCGCGGCGGGCGAGTAGCGCTTGCGTCCTGATGAGCAGACGGAGGGAGCCAGGAGGCATCACGCGGTCGTCGCCGCGCGGCGGTGCTTGATCGTGGACGGCGCGACGCCGAAGTCTTCGTGGGGCGTGCGGCCTTGCAGGCGCAAGATCATGGCGATGAGCGCGTAGTGATGCACCGTGTGGGCCAGCAGGTACTGCAACTCGCGCTTTCGCGTCGACTGGCTCCACGGCAACTCGGCATCTACGCACTCGCTCTCGTGGTCGCTGTCCAGCTTCACCGTCACCAGCCGGTCGGCGCCCGCCATCTGCTTCAGCCCGTCGATGAGGCGCTCCAGCGTTTCGACGGTGTAGGCCCGGTCGGTTTCCAGGCGCCGGTCGCGCTGCCGGGCGTCGTAGTCAATGCGGTCGTGCGGGAGGCCGTCGAGGAAACTGACGTAGTGCTCAATCATGTGCCGCATGTGCGCGCCGATGCCGCTGCCGTAGTAGAGCGGCTGCGTGGCGGTGAAGGCGTCGTCGTCGATGTCGCGAATGAGGGCGATGCCCTGCTCGAGGTAGCAGATGTTGTGCGCGGCGAGCGTCTCGGTTCGGTTCATGCCAGTTCGGTATGCGGTGGGAGCTGCGTGGAGGGGACGAAGCAGGCCTCGATGTGGTCGTGCAGGAGGCGCGCGAGCTCCTTTCGGTTGTCGTTCGTAATGGTTTCGTTACCAAATATAAGCCGCCCCTCAAACCGGGGCAGGGTCAAAAACTGCCACGCGTGCGGGCCGAACGCCATGTCGCCCCACCAGCAGATGCTCTCCGAGGCCGCTGGCACACCGGGCGCCGTGTGGTAGCTGAGGGCCGCGTACGAGACGGGGCGCCCCGTCCGGGCAGGCAGGTCCAGCAGCGACGGCTTGAACGGCCGCACGTAGTCGCCCTTGTGCGACGTGCCTTCGGGAAAGAAGACGATGCCCTCGCCGCGATCCATCGCGTCCTCCATCATCGCCGTGATGCGCAGGATGTCGCGCCGCATGCTGCGGTCGATGAAGAGCGTGCCGAACGTCCGTGCCAGCCAGCCCATCCCCGGCCAGTTGTTGACTTCCGCCTTCGAGATGAACGTACACGGCACCTGTGAGAGCAGCAGCAGCACGTCCACGTAGCTGAGGTGGTTGGCCACGAGGCAGAACGGCCGGGCGGGCGGCGTGCCCTCGGTACGAATACGCATGCCCATCACGACGGCGAGCGCGCGCGCCCAGCGCACCATCACCCAGCCGCGCCAGCGCACAAAGCGACGCTCGTTGCCGATAGTAAAGAGTGAGCCCAGGGCCCAGAGCGGCACCAGCACCGCCGTCACCAGAATCGTCAGCACGATGCGGAGCACTGCACGGATCGTTCCCATACACCTACCTCAACCTAACTATATCCGCGCGAGCGCAGCCAAGCGCGTGCCGCCGCTTCTTGTCATCCCGAGCGAAGCCGAGGGATCTCCCCCGTTCAGGAATTGCACGACACACAAGTGGGAGATCCCTCGACTCCAGCCTATGGCCTCCGCTCGGGATGACAACCTGGAAAATACAAGCATCTTTTAGGAGTGGAGTTGAGATTGATCCATACCCTCGAAACCGCAATCAGCCCGTGTACTGGAAGTATGCCGAGGTGCGTGGGTCCATCGTCTCGGCGTCGAAGAAGGCGAGGTAGTCGATGGTCTTGAACATACGGTCGATGGCCGGATCGCTGCAAATGGTGGCACCCATGCTCAGGTAGACGCGCATGAGCCGAGGCACCTTGGGGCGGCGAACAGTGGGCGCCTCGAAGCCATCGGGGTAGCACTGGAGCGCGGGCAGCGGACGCAGGCGCATGCCGGGGTGGGTGTGCCCCTTGGCTTCGAGGAAGTCCATGACCTGCTTGGCCTCGTTGGGGTCCTGGCTCGTGAGCGAGCAGCAGCCAAAGAGGTAGCGCTTGTGGTTGTGGTTCATGTACATGCCCAGCCCGCGCCAGAGCAGGTAGAGCACCTGCAGGCTGCGGTGGTCCTTCGCGATGCACGCCCGCCCAATCTCGACAGCGCCCTGCTGATAATCCAGTGGCATGCCACGGAGGTCGTATTCGGTAGCCGAGTAAAACCCAATGCCAGCCTCCGCCATCGCGTAGGTCTGTAGGCGGTACGTCCCGATGATCTGGTTCGTCCGCCGCTCCCGCACGAGCAGGTGGTGGCACGTGTCGTCGAACGGGTCTACGTCCTTGCCCGTCAGGTAGGATTCGTCCAAGCCTTCCTGCAGTTCGAGGTTAAACACCCGGAAGCGCAGGCGCTGGATCTCGTCTAAGTCGGCCTCATGCTGCGCAAAGCCGACGGCATACGCATCGGTCTGGGCCGTGGTATTGGGAACGCCGGTGGGAAAGGGCGGATAGGCGCCGCGCGCGGCGCGCAGGGGCAAGGCGGACATGGATGGCAGTGTAGGTGGGGAGCAGCTTCAGGGGAGCGTAGCACGGAGGCTACAGCTGCAGTATGGTGTGGCAATGAGCAAAATGTTACGCGTACGTTTCGAGAGAGGCAAGGCACGCAGGGCATAAAGCCGAACGGATGCTGCCAAGCTCATCCCCTCATCCCGCATGATGAACCTTCTCACATGGCTGAGACGTGTAAGGTCGCATCCATGTGCCTAGATAGTTATTCTGAAACAGCTTATCTTTAAACCTAACACCTGCCTTCATGGCCCGATGGAACGCTCCCTTCGCCTTGCGTGTCTCGCGCTGCTGGTAGGCAGCGTCTGGGGGACACCCGCACGTGCCCAAGAAGCCGACATCTGGTTCGAGCACCTGACTGTGGGCGACGGCCTGCCGCAGAACTTTGTTGTCTCGATGGCCAAGGACTCGCTCGGGTTCGTCTGGGTGGGCACGGCAGGGGGCTTGGCGAGGTACACAGGCTACGGGTTCGATGTCTTTCAACCCAACCCTGACGACACCACGTCCATTCGCGGCTATATCATCCGGGCGCTGCATGTGGCCTCTGATGGAACGCTCTGGGTTGGCACCCAAAGCGAAGGGCTGTCCCGCTACCTTCCTGAGTCGCACACGTTTGAGCACTACCCGTACGGCCGCTCCGACGCACAGCACTTGAGCCATCCTTTCGTCCTATCCATCACAGAGGCGGCAGATGGTGCCATCTGGATAGGGACGGAAGACGGGCTGAACCGCTTGGACCCGGCGACGGGCACCTTCCGCCACTTCGTCGATGGTCCGCGCTTCAGCGTGAACGCGCTCTGGCGCAGCGACGACGAGAGCAGCGTGTGGGCGTGGGCCAACAATCGCCTCTACCACGCCGATGGAAGCACCGGGGGCCTAACCCCGCACGTCGTCGAGGGGTTGAGCGGGGCGCTGAACGTGCTCAAGGCCGACGAGCATGGCACGCTGTGGCTCGGTGGAGCGCAGGGCTTGTGGCGCTACGACCCTGCCACGCGCACCGCGACCGACTATACCTACCTACCCGAGGCCAACACGCCCGTGCTCGACCTGATCATCGAGCCTGTGGCTCTGGACCCCAGGTACGGCCGCCGCCTATGGTTCTCGACGCGCACGGGTTTGCACGGGCTCATCCGTGAAGAAGGACGCATCGGCTTCAGCCGCTTCAGTGCCCAGGGAGGCAGCATTAACCAGCCCCGCCAGCCCATCAGCAGAATGCTCTTCGACGAGCAGAGCGCGTTCTGGATTGGCACCCAAGGGTGGGGCATCGCCAAGGCAGACTTCAAGACCTCGCGCTTCCCTCGCTACCGCCAACGCGGCGACGACCCCACCAGCCTCTCGTCGTCGAGCACGCGCGCGCTGTGGGCCGACAGCGCGACCATTTGGGTGGGCACTAACCGGGCGGGCCTCAACCGCATCGACCGCGAAACGGGTGTGGCCACGCGGCTGCCGCTGCCCACCGACGGGCCACCGGGCAGCGCAGCTACAGTAAAGGGATTGAGCCCCGGGCAGGCAGGCACGTTCTGGGCCGTTTGGCCCTGGAAGGTAGAGCAGCGCGAGGCCACGACGGGGCGCGTATTGCGCACGCTGTTCGTCCCCGAGGATCACCCGCTCGTCGATATCGGCTTCGTTCACGAAAAGGCCGATGGGCGGCTCTGGGTAGGCGGCGGTACCCACCTGCTAACGTTTGCGCCCGGCGATGCGGACTTCACGCCCGTGTGGGATGAGCCCATCTACGCACGCGATCTGGTCGAAACCCAAGATGGAAACCTGTGGGTGGCTACCGATGCCGGGCTGGTGCAGTACGCGCCCGCTACAGGTGCTCGCACAGCCTATCGCTACAACCGCCAGGAGACCACAAGCCTCAGCAATGACGCGGTGCAGACGCTCTGGGCGGCCTCGGACTCGGTGCTTTGGGTAGGCACGGCCAACGGCCTCAACCGCTTCTCGCGGGCGACAGGGCAATTCGAGCGCTTCACCACGTATAACAGCACCATCCCCGATAACTACATCAATGGCATCCTCGGCGATGTGCATGGCCACCTCTGGATCAGTACCAACCGCGGCTTGACGCGCTACGACCCCAAGGTCAACACGTTTATCACCTTTGACTACGAGCGCGGCTTGCAGGGCGTGGAATTCAACCGGGGCGCCTATGGCATGTCGGCGGGTGGCTTGCTCTTGTTTGGCGGAGAGCAAGGGGTTAACGCATTCGATCCCGACGCGCTGCGCGAGAACCACTTCCCCCCCAAGGTCTACTTGATGCAGCTCAGCCAAGCAGGCGAGGTGGTCTATGAAGGGCCAAACGCTGCGCCGCCCGCCGCGCCGCTCCGGTTTGAACACCGCCAAAACGACCTCAGCTTCGCGTACCTGGGCTTGCACTACTCCGAGCCCGAGCGCAACACGTACCAGTATTTTCTGGAAGGTGGCGACGACGATTGGCAGCCGCTTACGACCGCCCGCGAGGCGCGCTACACCAACCTTGCGCCTGGCGACTACACGTTCCACCTGCGCGCCGCCAACGCGTACGGTGTCTGGAGCGCTGATACCGCGCTACTGTCGTTCACCATTCGCCCGCCGTGGTGGGGCACCTGGGCGTTCCGCCTCGCCGCACTGTTGGTGGTTGCGGCAATGGGGATAGCGTTGTACCGCCGCCGCGTCCGAAGCTTCGAGGAGCACCGCGACGAACTCCAGCGCGAGGTCGCCCTACGCACAGCTGACCTTCAAGCCGAGCAGGATAAGACCAAAGCCCAGGCCCAAGAGCTGGAGCGCCTTAATCAGCAACAGCGTGACTTATTTGCCAACGTCAGCCACGAGACGCGCACGCCGCTCACGCTCATCCTGAGTCCTGTGGAAGATATGCTGGAGCATCGCAGCGAAGAGCTTTCACCGTCGGTGCGCACCACCTTCAAGATGATCCGCCGCAACGGGCGGCGGCTGCTCCACCTCGTCAACCAGATTCTCGACCTGGCCCGGTTGGAGGCAGGGCATGCCAGCTTCCAGCCCCGCCGCATGGACCTGAAGCACTTTCTAGCGTCCCTCACCGACTCCTTCCAAGAGCTGGCCCAGCAGAAGGGGATCGACTTGCTCTACGATACGCCCATTGAGGAGCCCGTGGTAGGGCAGTTCGACCCAGCTTTGCTGGAGCACATCTTCTTCAACCTCATCGCGAACGGGCTCAAGTATACGCCCCCGGGTGGAAAGGTCATCGTCTCGCAGCATATGAAGGGCAAGGGTGCCCGGCGTATCGCTGTGGTGCGTGTGGGGGACACAGGCATTGGCATTCCCAAAGAGCAGATCCCGCATATTTTCGACCGTTTTGCCCTGGCCCACACCGGGCAAGCTAGCAGCACCGGGATCGGGCTGGCGTTGGTGAAGGAGTCAGCAGACTTGCACGGCGGGAGTGTGGCGGCCATGAGCGGCGAAGGCTTCGGCGCGATGTTCACCGTGCGCCTACCACTGGGCATTGCCGAAGACGAAGCTGCCAGCCTGCCCCTCTACACGCATGACGCTGCTGCCGTCGATGCTGAGCAGCCCGAGCCGCTAGCACCGGTGCAAGCAGCCGAGGAAGACGATCAGACGACGATTCTGGTGGTAGAGGACAATGAAGAGATCCGGCAATACATCGCTGGGCTGCTCGCCGATGCCTACCGCGTGCTACAGGCCGAAGACGGTGTAGAAGGCCTGGAGATGGCCGCCGCGCACCTGCCCGACCTTGTCATCAGCGACGTCATGATGCCGCGAATGGACGGCGTGGCGATGTGTGCCGCCCTCAAGGGCGACCCCGCGCTTGCCTTCATCCCGACCATCCTCCTCACGGCCAAGGCGGATGTGGAAGACCGCCTCGCCGGACTGGAAGCCGCCGCCGACGACTACATCGCCAAGCCGTTCAACGTGCGCGAACTGCGACTGCGCGTACGCAACCTCATCGAGGCACGACGGGCATGGCAGGCCCAGTTTGGAGCAACACCGCTGCGCGATGCGTTTCCCGAAGCGACATCGGCCGACGACACCCTGCGCCAGCAGATCGAAGCCGCCATCCACGAGCAGTTCACCGATGCAGGCTTCTCCGCGAGCGAGCTAGCGGAGGCCGTGGGGATAAGCACGGGCCACCTGCGCCGCCGAATGCAGGAGCTGTTTGGCGCCTCGCCTGTGCAGGTGATTCGCGGGTACCGGCTAGAGCAGGCCGCGCTGCAGCTGCGCAAGAAGACGGGCACGGTCTCAGAGATTGCCTACGCCGTCGGGTTCAACAGCGTGTCGTACTTCACGCGGGCGTTCCGCGAGGCCTACGGCGTGTCGCCATCGGCCTATCCCAGAGCGCAAGGCCGGCGCACACGCGACCGCAGCGCTGCAAGCTGAACCGGCTGCATTGCGCCCCCGCGGTATCATTCCCCTGTACAATTCACACAACGTCTTGTACAATTCGCACATGTGCGAATACAGCACTGGTTTGGGCGATCTGTGCTATGCGGCCAGCGAGAAGACGGTCGATATTGCGAGCAGTCGGTGCCATCCACTACGCCGCCGCTGCTCGTTCCACCCAACCCCAGCTGTACGATGTTTGTCACGCTCGCTCCCCTGTGTAAGGGCTTACATTCGTTCCTCGACAAGCCCCAAAAAGCCCCACCCAAAGCTTACCAAGTATCCCGGCGTGTCCGCGATGCTATTGCGTCACTCAAGGACGACTGGACTGCATCCGATGCCGAATCGGGGGAAAGAGGAGATGCTGGCCAGCCCTACCTCGCGCTCGTCTCCGACTCTGACCTGCTGATGCAGTACCTGAGCGCATGCCTCCGTGAGCAGTACACCGTGGTTGAGGTCGATACGCCCGACGAACTGTGCGCCCGCCCTGATCTTGATGCCTGTCAGCTGGTTATCACCGATTTCAGCACCAATGAGCGGCATAACTTCGAAATGGCGGTGTCCATGCAGCCTGGCGAGTGCCTGGGCAATGTGCCCGTACTCATGATCTCGCAGGCCATCCACTGGCAGGTCGATCCGAACAGCGCTTTCCAGCCTGACCGCGTGCTCCCAATGCCTGTCACGCCCTCCACGTTGCGAGAAGCCGTGCAGCGCCTCATCACGTCCGGGGCTGTGCGTCAGCAACAGCAGCGCAACCGGAAGAGTACCTAAGTTTTGGATGCAAGGTTAAGCCCTTACACAGTAGACGAGGAGTGCTGCGCTGGCCCCGGCGCCATGCAACAGGCTGTACGGTATTGCCACAGGCGCTGCGTCAGACTGTGGTACAATGACACAGCCGAGGCGTGCGGTGAGTAAAATAACGGTGATGGTACAGCCTTTGTCTCGCAGCAAAGGCGCATGACACACGCCTTCCACATACCTGCCGATCGCTTTGGGGCTGTTTTCACCTTTGGGCGATGGAAGATCCGTATCCAGCTGCGTCCCCGCACACGCTGGTGGATACGGCAGCGCCCGCACAGTGCGCCCGGGCCACGCACGGCCCCGCGCGGCGGTCTGGCGGTCGTATTGCGTGATGGACCAGCCGCGTATGGTTACGCCGAGGGCCTGTGGCAGTGGGACGACCTGATGGCCTACGCGCGCCAAGTGTGGGGCACGCAGGTCACGTCCCAGATGCTTCACCATCGCCTGCACGCGCTGGGCTACGTCTCCGACGGCCAGCACGTTATCCCGCTGCCACAGGCCCTCGGCAAGAAGGCATGACAGCCGCCGATGAAAGCCGTACTTTGCTCACCTCCCCCTATGCCTACTGGCTGCCCGACGCGTGCCCATGATTGACTCCGAACAGATCAATGTGCTTCCCATGGCGGTCCTTGTGGCCGCCAGCGACGGACGCGTGCTACAGGCCAACCGCGCGGCACAGCACCTCCTGGGCGTCACGACCGATGGCTCAGTCTGCCACCACCCGATGCCAGCACACAGCGATGCCTGGGCGCGGCTGCTGGCAGGGGCCACCGCAACGGAGCACCTAGCGTGGACCTCGCCGGAGGGCGCTGCGCGCTGCGTCCAAGTTGTGGCGTATCCGCACGGCAACGGTGCATGGCTGGTTGCAGCCACCGAGGTCTCCTCCTGGCATACTGCCCAGCAGGCCCTTGAAGCTGAGCGGGACGAAGCGCTCGAAACAGCGCGTACCGACTCAGAACTGCTCGGGAAGATCAGCCACGAGGTACGCACCTCGCTGGCCAGCATCGTGGGCTTCGCCGAACTGCTCGCCCTCGAAACGGAAGAACCACAGCTCGAACTGGTAAGCCTCATCGGAGAGAGCGGGCGGCGGGCGCTGGGCATCCTGCAGTCGGTCATGGACCTCTCGCGGATGCGCTCCAAAGCGGCTGAGCTTGACCGCGTTGTCACAGACGTGGGCGCACAGGTGGAGACGAAGGTGCGCCTCACGCAGCCACTGGCCGAGGCGAAGGGCCTAGAGCTCACCTGTACGCGGCCAAGCACGCCTTGCCTGGCAGAGGTACACCTCGTCAGCCTAGACCGTATCCTCAACAACCTGTTCGACAACGCCATCAAGTACACCGACGCCGGGTATGTGCGTGTGGCGGTGGCGTGCGTGGGGCAGCAGGTCCAGATCGAGGTGATCGACAGCGGCCTCGGCATCGACGCGGCGTTTCTGCCCAAGCTGTTTCAGCCGTTCGAGCGCGACAACCGCAGCGCGCAAAACCGCAGCGGCGTGGGCCTGGGGCTGGCCATCACGCGCTACCTCGTCCGGCTGATGGGTGGCGACATCCAGGTGACCAGCGCCAAAGGTGAGGGCAGCCGGTTCGTTGTCTCATT
Source organism: Bacteroidota bacterium (assembly GCA_038747545.1). GTDB lineage: Bacteria > Bacteroidota > Rhodothermia > Rhodothermales > JBCCMF01 > JBCCMF01. Next base: position 37,122 of record JBCDJT010000029.1, on the reverse strand, counting down.
TCCGCAGGTGGCATAGCTCTTGCAGCGTGCCCAGCGCATGTATCACGCCCACCATCACGCGCCCGCCCCCATGGAACCTCAAGACACGCCATCCCCTTCCGCTAGCGCCCAGCAGCTCGACCAGATCCGCATGATCCTCTTCGGCGAGTTCATGCGGGACATGCGCGAGCGCTTTGCGCGCATGGAGCAGCAGATGGCCGCCACCTTCGCCGACGTGCGCAGCGAGATGCAGGAGCAGCACGAGGCGCTATCGCAACACATCCAAGCCGAGCGCGAAGCCACCGATGCGCAGTTCAGCGCTGCCGCCGAACGCTACAGCAGCGGCGAGACGGCATGGCAGGCGCGGGCCGAGGCGTTGCAGACCGCTTTAGAGGCCGCCACGGCACACTCCGAGCAGCGCCTCACCGAAACGCGCGAGCACCTAGTGCAGACCCTAGAGACACAGTACAGCGACCTCACCAGCCACCTCCAAGAGACGCAGGCCCGCCTCACCGACGCCAAGGCCGACCGTCTCGACCTCGCCTCGCTGTTCGACCAAGTGTCGGCGCAGCTGCGGCAGGCGCAAGATGAGGGGTAACCGATGGACGAGCCGCGTGGAGCCAAGCTAGACCGCCGCGAGATGGCGTGGACGGCGCTCGACAGCGACGAGGCCGCGCCGTCGGAGGACGCTACAGATCAGACCGGTGCTGAAGAGAGCGATGCGCCCGCTTCACCCGAGGCGCAGATGGAGGCGCTGCGGCGGCTGCTCTTGGAGCCCGAGCAGTACCAGCTGCTCACGCTGCGCCGCAACCTGGAGCAACTGCGCAACGAGAAGAGCGACTTCGGCGCCCAGCAGGTGAGCGACGTCCTGCCCGAAGCGGTCGTCATGCGCATGAGCGCCGATGGCAAGCTCGCCAAGGCGCTGGCCCCCACAGTAGAGGAGACGTTACGCGTCTCCGTGGAGCGCGACCCGCAGCCCATCGCCGACGCGATCTACCCCGTCATCCTGCCCGCCATCCGCAAGGCGATTGCGGACGCGCTGGAGTCAACCCTGGCGGCGGTCAACCGCACGGTGGAGCGTGGCTTCTCGGCACAGGGGTGGCGCTGGCGCTTCGAGGCGTGGCGCTCCGGGCAGTCGTACGCCGAGATAGCGCTGCGGCATACGCTCGTCTACCGCGTAGAACAGCTCTTCCTCATCGACCGCATCACCGGGCTGCCGCTGCGGCACGTGGTGGCTGAGTCGGTAGAGGCGCAGGACAGCGCGCTCGTCTCGGGCATGCTGACGGCCATCCAAGACTTCGTGCAGACCTCGTTCGTCCAGGGCGGTAACGAGCGGCTGGACGGCCTCAAGATGGGCGAGCTCAACGTGCTCATTGAGGAGGGCCCCAAGGCCGTTCTGGCCGCCGTGGTGCGCGGCGTGCCCGGCCCCGAGCTACGCCCCGTGCTCAAGGACGTCATCGACGCCATCCACCTGGAGTACAGCGGCCCACTCACGCTCTTCGACGGCGACACCGCTCCCTTCGAGGGTACCGAGTACATCCTCGGCCAAGCCCTCGTGGCGCAGTTCCAAGAGCGCAAGCGCAAGACGTCACCAGCCGTGTGGATCATCCTGGCGATCGTGCTGCTGCTGCTAGCGGTTTACCTCTTCTTCTTCGTCCGCGACACCCTGCGTTGGAATGACTTCATCGACCGTGCTGAGGCCGAGCCGGGCTTGGTTGTGGTGGACGATGGACGTACGTGGGGCGGGTGGGCTGTGAAGGGCCTGCGCGATCCGCTCGCTGTTGCCCCCACCGTACTGCTCGACAGCGCCCGCGTACACCCCGACGACGTCAAGGCCTCGTGGTACGAGTATCGCTCGCTCGACCCGCCGCTTGTGCTGCGGCGTGCCGAGGCCGCGCTGCAGCCGCCTCCTGGCGTGACCTTGCGCCTGCAGGAGGGTCGGCTGGTCGCCAGCGGCACGGCGCCGCTCGCTTGGCAGCAAGCCGCGCAACTGCGTGCGGCAGGCCTCACCGATGTCACAGCTTACGACGATAGCGCGCTCCAAATGACGGAAGCCGCACAGTTCAACGAGCTCCGCCAAGCGATCAGCAGCACTGAATTCCGTTTCGAAGGCGGCACCTTAGCCATAACGAGCGATCCTGATGCCGTTGCCGCGCTGGTACAGCAGGCACGCGACGTATTGCGTCTGGGCGATGTGCTGGGCCGCGACGTGCGGGTGGTTATAGTGGGGCATGCAAGCACGGAAGGGGCGGCAGCAACGAATCGACGCCTCAAGCTGTCGCGCGCGCAGGTGGTGCGCAACCGCCTCATCAACGCTGGCATTCCCGCCAACCGATTGACAGCCCGGCCTTCTGCTGCCGACCCCGTAGAAGCCACCGAGTCCGAGCGCCAGCGCAACCGCCGGGTCACGTTTGAGGTAGAGGAACGCACCGAGTAAAGCCCGCGTTGGGCCGTCCTCATCCGCTAATGCCGCGCATCATGGAGCCCACGTTCGACTTCTCGTACGCCTACCCTGAGATTTTCATCGCCACCGGCACACAGACGGGCAACTCCGAGATGGTGGCCGATCACGTGGCCGAAGTGCTCACCGCGCACGGCTTCACGCCAACGGTGAAGAGCATGCTGGAGCTTGAAGTGGAGGATCTGGCCACCGTCAGCCAGTTTATCGTGGTGACGAGCACCTACGGGGACGGCGAACTGCCAGACACAGCGCAGGATTTCTACGATGCGCTTGTGGAGCAGCAGCCTGACCTCTCGCACATCGCCTACGGCATCATCGCGCTCGGCGACACTGACTACGAGGAGTTTGCGCAAGCGGGGGTCTTGTTCGATGAGGTGCTGACGGCCAGCCAAGCCATCGGCGTCATCGCCATGCATACCATCGACCAAGGCCCTACACAAGAGCACATCGAGCAGGCGTCCTTCTGGGCGCTGCAGTGCGCCGAAGCGTTCTCTGAGGCTTTCGCGGATTGAACGACTTCGCAGCAGCACACAGCCCTGCAAAATCCCAGTACATCAATCTCGAATTGGCGGGCGTTAGAACCTCTCCCTTGAGGGCCGCCCTTGGGCGGGTCAAAGGGTGTGGGTTGGACGTAGATACACCTCAGCCCTGCGGGTAGCCCCCTGGAGGGGGCAGTTGGTTGTGCTGCTCCTCGCTAGTATTGCAGAAGATTGCAGAAACAGGATCACCGCTTCGCCCGCGCCATCTCGTAGAGCGCGGCGTACGCGTCTGCCGAGGCGCCCCACGAGAAGTCGGTACGCATGCCGCGCTCCTGCATGGCCCGCCACGTGGGCTTGTCCTGGTACAAGGCCAAGGCCCGCTCAATGCTCGTCTTGAGCGCATAGGGGGTGGCATCGTAGAACGAGATGCCGTTGCCGTTGCCGTGTGTCTCGTGGTAGTCATGCACAGTGTCTGCCAGGCCGCCTGTCTTGCGCACAATCGGCACCGTGCCGTACGCCAAGCTATACATCTGATTCAAGCCACACGGTTCGTAGTGCGACGGCATCAAGAACATATCCGCCCCAGCCTCGACCAGGTGTGACAGGCCGATGTTGTAGCCGATGTACGCCCACACGCGGTCGCGGTAGGTATCGCTGGCCCATCGGAAGAAGTTCTCCGTCGCGTCCTCGCCGCTGCCCAGCACCACAAGCTGGAAGCGATGGTGGTGCAGCAGGTCGGTGAGGATGGGCTGGAGCAGGTCAAGCCCCTTCTGCGAGGCAAACCGCGTCACGATACCGAGCACGGGCACGTTCGGGTCGTACGGCAGCCCTGCCTGCGCTAACAAGGCGCGCTTGTTGGCCTCCTTCTGCTCCAGGCGGTTCACGTCGTACGTCTGCGGGATGTGCGCATCGGTGGCTGGATTCCAGTCCGTTGGGTCGATGCCGTTGAGAACGCCGTGGAGGTCGTGCGACCGGGCACGGAGGACGCCATCGAGGCCTGCGCCGTAGGCGGGTGTCTGGATCTCCTGCGCATACGTAGGGCTGACCGTCGTGATCAGATCCGCATACGCGAGGCCCGCCTTGAGGAAGCTGAGGGCGCCGTCCAGCTCTAGCGGGCCGCCCAAGTAAAACTGTTCCTGTGGCAGCCCCGTGTTGTAGACCGTGCCCCGGCTGAAGCGGCCTTGGTAGCCGATGTTGTGGATCGTCATCACCGACGCCGTGCGCTTAAACAGGTCGTCCCACTGGTAGGTCTCGCGCAGGTAGGCCGGCATCAGCCCTGTCTGCCAGTCGTTGCAGTGCAGGATGTCAGGCGACCAGTTGTAGCGCTGCATGATGCTGAACACCGCGCGCTGGAACAGGATGAAGCGCTCGTCCTCGTCGCTGTCGTTGGTGTAGACCGCGCCGCGGTGGAAGTAGTGCGGGCAGTCGATGAGGTAGACCTCGGCGTCGGAGCCCGGCAGGTGGCCGTACCACGTGTTGAACGTGATCGTCTTGCCGCCGATGCCCACGGGAATGTTGCTGATGTCCTCGGCAAACACGAAGCCGTGGTCAAAGACGCGGATGGTGTCATAGAGCGGCACAAACACCTTCACGTGGTGCCCGCGTTCGGCCAGCGCCTTCGGCAGCGCGCCGCTCACATCGGCGAGGCCGCCGGTTTTGACGAAGGGGACGCACTCGCTGGTCGCAAAACAGATCCGCATAGATAGAGGAGGGTTGAGAGGACGGGGGCGTTCAGCATAACAAAAAAGCCTAGACGAAGCTGCACGCAGGCACGCCCAAATACGAGGCCGCCAAGGTACGGCAGGGGAGGAAGCGGTTCCAGAATTGAAGGCGCGACGAAGAAGATGCCGTCTGTGTTAAGTTTCATAAATGAAAGCGCTTGCAAACCCGCTGTGATTTGCAAAACGCCTAGAACGATGCCAAATTTCCACTTTACTGGAGCGTTCAGCTACGTCAGATAGGCCGTTCGCCCTCGCCGAATAACCCAACACTTCAGCAGTGTCATGATTGCAAAAAAACTGAGCCCCAAGGGCAAAAGCGTCCGTGTCAACTTTGAACTCCCTGCGGACGTCGCGACCGACAGCGTAGCCATCGTGGGTGACTTCAACGAGTGGAGCGAGGAGAAGGACCTCATGAAGCTCAATGCCAAGAAGGGCACGTGGACCAAAGGCATCTCGTTCAAGCCCGGCGCTACACTCGAGTTTCGTTACCTCGTAGACGGCAAAGAATGGCGCAACGACGAAGCCGCTGATGCCTACGTGCCCAACCCGTACTGGAGCGAAAACAGCGTGGTCGAACTCTAAGCGTTCGCCAACATTTCCCCCCTCGCTTGCGAAGCGCACCTCTGTCCCTCCAGAGGTGCGCTTCGTTCGTTTATACAGGTCGTGGTGCGGGACGGTAATGGGCTGGAAGGAGCGGACGCGCTGCCGGGGCACGGATCGTCCAAACTGGCAAAACGGACTCCCTCTCCTTGCTAGGAGAGGGTTGGGGTGAGGTAGGTCCAGGCTTGGCAGTATCCCTTATTTCGACCTCACCCTGTCCCTCTCCTTCCTAGGAGAGGAGACTCCGTGGTGACGGTCGTCGGTAGACCTTGGACATGGGTTAACCAGAGCAAGTACCAATCAGCACTTTTCTTCTCACCCCTGTAAACCGATCGCTGGTTGCCCGTGTCTTTGCTGGTGTAGTCCACACGGTAGCCCTTGCATGATGCCCCACGTTTTGGTGCTCGATTCGCCTCCCCCTGCTGAAGATGCCACGCAATCCTTCCGTACGTTCGTCGAGGCGCACCAGCGGTTTGTCTACGGCCTCGCCCTCCACCTTACCGGGCAGCATCACGACGCCGACGACCTCTCGCAAGAGGTGTTCATCAAGGCGCACCGCGCCTACGGCGACCTTCGCGACTACACCGCTGCTCAGGCTTGGCTGCGCCGCATCGCCATCACCACGTACCTCAACACGAAGCGCAAGAAGGCATGGCAGGTGCTGTCGTTCTTCGGCGTCTTCCGCGAGGCCGACCAGCCCCGCATCACACCGGAAGCGGGCTATGAGCGCGCCGACTGGTGGCATACGGTCCACGCTGCGCTGCGCCACCTGACGAGCCGCGAGCGCGCAGCCTTCGTGCTGCGCCACCTGCACGACCTCTCGACGGCCGAGACGGCGGCGGCGATGGATGTGGCCGAGGGCACGGTGAAGAGCTTGCTCCACCGCGCTGCCCGCAAGTTGCGCCCGCACGTGCAGCACCTGCGCAACATGTGAACCACCACCATCCAAAGACACGACCATGCACGAACGCGACGAACAGGAGCTACAGCGCTTCGGCGAGCAGCTGAAGCACGTCCCCACGCCCGATCCCGGCGAGGTCTACTGGGACGGGTACTACAGCCGCTTGCTGGGCCGCATGCATCCCGTGGCAGAGCCCGCGCAACAGCGCCCCACCTACCGTTGGGTATGGCAACTCGCCACGGCCATGCTGCTGGTGGTAGGCGGCGTTGTGGTGGGGCGCTACAGCAGCACACCCGACCCCGCGCCCCGCGTGGCCGTTGGGGCAGAGCAGCCGGAGGTCCGTGCCCAGGCCGTGCGGATGCTGGGCCGCGCCGAAGTGCTGCTCCTGGGCCTCGCCCACGCCGAGCCGTCGCTGGACGACCCCGCGATGGCGCAGATCGAGCGCAAGCGCGCCCTCGCTAACGACCTCCTCACCGACATGAACGCTCTCCGCGACGCCCTCGACCCACTCGCTGACGGCCTGCTGCTGGATGTGCTGGACGAACTGGAAGTGCTGCTGCTTGAGATCGCAAACCTCGACGGCGTCCTCGACACGCCGGGTGTGGAGCGCGTGCAGCGGGGCATCGAAGAGGGCAGTGCGCTACGCCACGTCCAGCAATCGCAAATCGACCTTAACCAAGCGCTGCCCATCAGTTAGACGGCTGCGCATCAGCTACTCGATCCTATGAAAACCATGCTTATGGCGCTGCTGCTGTGCAGTGCGACGCTCACGAGTGCGCAAGGGCAGAATCTCGAATCGGAGGCCTACAATGTAGGCTATGGGCACGTGCTCGACGCCAACTGGCGCGAGGCTCGCGTTCACCTGCGTGGCTTCCTTGAGCAGTATCCGAACAGCCGCCGTGCGGATGCCGCCAGCTTCTGGCTCTGCTACAGCGGCGAGAAGCTGGAGCGCGACCCTGCCACCACGTTTAACTGCTACAAAGCGTTTGCCGAGCAGTGGCCCACCAGCGATTGGAACGATGATGCCCGCATCAGCATGACCCGCGCCGCCGAGCAGCTTGCGGCACAGGGACGCTCAGAGTACATGGACATTCTGCAAACGATGAAGCAGCAGGGTGACCTAGAAGTGCGGCTCTCAGCGTTGGAAGCGCTGGTCCGGCAGGACAAGGAGAGCGCCGTAAAAGAGGTGATGGATATTTACACACAAGCCGAGGACATACATCTTCGCACTGCTGTGGTCGAGGTCCTAGGAAGAGCGCAGACGGAACGCGCCTACGGTATGTTGAGCATAATGCTGGCGAGAGTGACCGAGCGAGAGGAGCAGCGAGTGATCGCCCGATTCCTAGCACGCAGCCGGGAAGGGCATGGTATCACCGCTCTGAAGTTGCTGAATCAGCAGTACCCTGACGACGAGGAGTATCAAAACCGTTTGTTGGAAGCCTACTATGCATCTCGTTCGCGAGGTGTCCTGGATGACGTAGTCGAACTGGCAAAGAATACCGAGCATGACAGCGTAGCACACTCGGCAATCAGCATCATTCGATTCCTGACACGGCGAGACCGCGCCACAGATGCCACACCCATCATCGAAGAGTTGGCTCGTCAGCATCCCGACAATCCGCGTGTGGCCGAAGCGCTTATCATGACCTACAATCACGATAAGACGGATGAGGGCACCGCGCGTATTCTGGCGTTCGTTCAGTCTGTGCCAAACTCGCAGCTGTGGGCGCGCGCGATTGACCTGCTCAGCCATCGCGTCCTGAACGGGCATAATAAGCCAGGAACGGCTGTGCAGCCTGCCTCCGAGCGAGGGCCGCTCCGTAACGAGGCCAACTACCAAGCCATGCGTCTCCTCGCCGGGAGTGATGACTCAATCGACGTCCAGCGCGCGTTGCTCAACAGCTACGCACGGATCTACAGCGTCTATGGTGTAGAACCACTGGCTCGTTTTGTGGCCGAGCATGAGAACCCCACCATCCGGGTGCAGGGCACCATGATGGTAGCCAGTTTGCCCAGCGATGAATGGCAGCCAGCCATTGACGTACTGATCGGCCTGGACCAAAGCAGATGGCAGCAAATCACCGATGCCATGCTGCAGAATCAGACCACGCTCGGCGTTCGGTTACTCGTGCGTACCTACCTGCACAGGGGAACGCGGACAAAGATGAGAGAAGCCGTCAGCATGACGTTTCAGCATGAAGAGCCGCAACTGCGGGAGGCAGCGCGCACCGAAGTATTGGCTTTCATTGAAGCGGGCGGCCCCAACAGCAAGCACGTCAGCGACTTGTTTGTGGGCATGCTTGTCGATTGAATGCGCCCAATGGGGTTGCTTGTGAGGCTGCCGTTCCCCAAGTTGTCTCAATAGCTCAGCGGATTCTCCTTGATTCCCAATAATCACAGCCTCATGCTCGGTCTCTTCGTCAAGAAAGAAATCCTGGACGGCCTGCTGAACATGCGGTTCATGGCGCTGGCGGTGTTCAGCATCGTGCTCATGCCGCTGAGCGCGTTCATCAACTACGAGTACTTCCAGGAGCGCCACAGCTCGTTCGAGAGCCAGTACAACGCCTACCAGCAAGAGGAGGTGCGGAGCTGGAACATGCGCGCCTACCGTGCGCCCGAACTGCTCTCGACGGTGGCACGCGGCACCGAGGCGTACATGCCGCTCTACTTCCGCCTCAGCAGCGACGACGACCCCATCCAGCCGGGCAACATCGAGGCGCAGGACTTCTCCACGCTCTCCACCTTCGGCACGTTCGACTTCCTCTTCCTCGTCCAGATCGTGTTCAGCCTGCTGGCGGTGCTGCTCGCGTTCGACATGGTGGCGGGCGAGAAGGAGCGGGGCACGCTCAAGGCCGTGCTGGCCAACCGCGTCCCGCGCGACACCGTCCTGCTGGGGAAGCTCATCGGCGGCTTCCTGATGCTGTGGCTCGTGTTTCTGATCGGCTTCCTGCTGATGGCACTGGTGCTGCTGGTAGAGGATGCGCGCTTTGGCCAGGGGCCTCTACCTGAACCGGCTGCTGCTGATGTTCGGGCTGTCGTCGCTGTTTCTGGCAGCGTTCTACAGCGTGGGGCTGATGGTGTCGGCGTGCTGCCACTCTACGCGCACGGCCATCGTGGCGCTGCTGGTGGTGTGGGTGGTGCTGCAACTCGTCATCCCCAAGACGGGCGAGATGGTCGCCGCCGTGGCCGTCAGCGCGCCCTCGCAGGAGTCGGTGCGCATCGACAAGGCGAAGGCGGCCGAGGAGCTAGAAGACGAGATGCGGAGCCAGTCGGGCACCATCTTCACGCGTACCACGGGCTGGACGTCGATGAACGGCCCGGACGGCCGCTCGGCCTTCGAGATGCTGAGCAGCGGCGAGCCGCCAGCCGAGCGGTTCCGCGAGGAATACCAAGCCCTGAGCGCCGACTATCAGCAGCAGATCCGCGACCGCCTGCGCCAGGTGGATCAGGCCTACGAGCAGGCGAAGGCGCGGCAGCAGCAGGTGAGCCGAAGCATCGCCCTCCTCTCGCCAGCCGCCGCCCTCACGTTCCTCGTCACCGATCTGGCCGGCACGGGCGATGCGAGTTATGCCACGTACCGCGAGGCCGTAGGTGACCACTACCAGATCATCGACCAGGAACTGTTCAGCCGCAGCCGCGCCCGTCGCTACTCGGTGCAGGTGGGCGGCAGCTCGTTCTCGTCCTCGTTCCCTAGCGACGACGACGACGCGCCCGAGGCCAGCGATATGCCCGTGTTTCAGGCGGAGGCACCTGGCATCGGCGCGGTGATGGGCGAGCACGCCTGGGCCATCGGTACGCTGCTGGTCTACCTCATCGTGCCCTTCCTCGTGGCCTACGTGGCCTTCCTGCGGTACGACGTGCGCTGAGCGCAGGCAATAATCGCAGCGCACACCCAGTTTCGTTACAGATTGAGGACAGAATGGAATAGGGCAACTAATGAGGTCGTATTTGCTCTAGTGCCGAGGAATCTGCATCTTTACCCACACCTGCTGCACGTCTGTATGCCGCATATCTGTAGTTCAACATCGCCGTTATGACATACCGACGTTTCTGTCTGGCTGCGCTTGCCACGCTGATGCTCCTCTCGTGGATGCCAGCCCCTGAAGCGCATGCCCAAGCGGGCTCCTTCTTCAACCAGCGCGACGATCAGTATGTGCTGCTGGGGTTGAAGCGTGCCAAGGAAGCCTACGAAGCCGCCCAAGCCGACTATAACCGCCAGAAGGCCCTCGCGGACAAAGGCCTGATCCCACCGCGCGAGCTGGAGCAGGCCGAGCGCAACTACTCCGACGCCGAGGTCAACTACCAGCAGTCGCTGTTGGCCGTGATCTTCGAGAACCAGTACGTGGTCGTCTCGCGCGCGGTCAAGTACAGGGTGTCAGACTCGCGCCGTGGCGTGCGCATCACAATCGAGAACGCCTCGCGGGGGGGCAGCGAGTTCGAGCACCTGATTGGCGTGCAAGACGAGCTGTTCCGCTCGCTGCAGCCGGACGTCGTCAACAACGTGTACGTCTCGCTCGTCAACGAAGACGACGCCATCATCAGCCAGCCGTACGAGCAGAAGATCGACCGCCTTACCTTCGGCGAGCCCGTGACGCTCAACTTTGGGCTACTCCAAGACGTGGACGCCGTCACCGTCAGCATGATCTACGGCAACGGCACCCAGCAGAGCCGCAAGATCTTTCTGCAGAAGGACGCCTCGGTCAACGTGGCCTCGATCCAAGCCGAGCAGTTCTCGCAGGAGGTAGAACTCGGTGGTACCACAGATTTCGACATGAAGCTCGAGCTGTTCAGCGGGGAGTCAAACACGTTCAAGCTGGAAGTGGTGAACCTGCCCCGCGAGATCAACCGCTACTTTGTGGACCCAACCACCAGTAACCGCCTCAGCCAGTTCCAATTCAATGAAGGCGTCAACACACGCGAGGCGGGGCTTAAGGTGTTTCTGCCCGACCGGCCCACCGACGATGTGCTGATGGACGACCCCATCGCGTTCTACGCCCTCGCCATTCCGCGCGAGCGCGTGGGCGAGTTCCCGAACATCGGCAGCGAGACACTGAGCGTGTCTGACATCGAGGCGATGCGGGTGGGGTACACCCGGCTGGAGCTGGTGCCGCGCGGCGTGGGGGAGCTGCTGGTGCGCGCGCAGGTGCTCTCGTTCAACATCAAGCCCGGCGAACCCGTGGAGGCAACCATCGAGGTCGTCAACGAAGGGACGCGCTCGCTCAACAACGTGCGCGTGGAGACCGACCCACCGCTCAACTGGACCGACGCGATCGACCCGCCCGTCATCCAGTCGCTCGACATCAACGAGGAGCGCCGCGTGACGATGCGCTTCACGCCGCCTGAGGACATCTCGCCCGGTCGCTATGAGGTGCGCGTGGAGACGACCTCGCTCTCCGACGACCTGCCCATCCGCGCCGAAGACAAGACGGTCATCATCAACGTGGAGCAGGAGACGCCCGTCTTTGGCACCATCCTGATCATCCTGCTGATTGTGGGCTTGGTCGTCGGCATCGTCATCTTCGGCATCCGCCTCTCGCGCCGCTAACTCATCACCCGCCTCTCCCCGAGCCTTATGGAAACGCCAACCCCCGCGCCCGTCGTCGCTGAAACGCCTGCTGCACCAAAGGGGCGTGTGCTCCTCGAGGCCGACGGGCTCACCAAGCGCTACGAGGACGATACCCTCGCGCTCAACAACGTCTCGTTCAAGGTGCGCGCCGGGCAGGTCTTTGCGATGCTGGGCGGCAACGGCGCGGGCAAGACGACCACCATCAACATCTTCCTCAACTTCATCGACCCCACCGACGGGGAGGCACGCGTAGACGGCATCGTGACGCACCGCGAGCCGCTAAAGGCCAAGGAGAAGCTGGCGTATGTGTCGGAGAACGTGATGCTCTACCCCAACTTCACGGCGCTCCAGAACCTCGACTTCTTCGCTAAGCTGGGTGGGCGCACCGATTACACGAAGGACGACTACCGGAAGGTGCTGCTGCGGGTCGGCCTGCAAGAGGAGGCCCACGACCGCCGCCTGAAGGGCTTCTCGAAAGGCATGCGGCAGAAGTGCGGCATCGCCATCGCCATCCTGAAGGACGCGCCCGCCATCCTGCTCGACGAGCCGACGAGCGGCCTGGACCCCAAGGCCGGGCTGGAGTTCTCGCGGCTGCTGACGTCGCTGCGGGAGGAGGGCAAGGCCATCCTGATGTCCACGCATGACATCTTCCGCGCCAAAGACGTGGCCGACATCGTGGGCATCATGAACCAAGGCGAGCTGGTTATGCAACGCACCAAGGCCGAGCTGGAAGGTGAGGACCTGGAGGCGTTGTACGTGCAGTACATGGCTGGCTACATGGACGAAGCCCAGGCCAGTGCCTAGCTCATCTTTCAACGAGACCTCTACGTCAGGAGCGGACCTATGCTGAAGCTGCTCATCGCCAAAGAACTGCGCGAGATCATTGGGACGACGAAGTTTGCCGTCACCTTCGCCGTGTGCGCCGTGCTGCTGCTGCTCGCGTTCTACGTGGGCGCCCGCAACTACCAGGTCGCGCAGGCCGAGTACGACGCGGCGGTGACGGAGAACCTGAACCAGATGGCCGGGCTCACCGCGTGGGGCGAGATCGACCACCGCGTGTTCCTGCCGCCGCAGCCGCTGGCCGTGCTCGTCAACGGCATCGCCAACGACATCGGGCGCACGGTGGAGATGCGCCGCCGTGGCGAGCTGCGCGCCGAGAACAGCCGCTTCAACGAAGACACCATCTACGCCGTCTTCCGCTTCCTCGACCTCGACTTCATCTTCACCATCGTCCTGTCGCTCTTCGCCATCCTCTTCGCCTACGACTCCATCAACGGCGAGAAGGAGCGCGGCACGCTGCGGCTCTCGTTCGCCAACGCCGTCCCGCGCGACCAGTATCTGATCGGCAAGATCATCGGCTCCTTCCTGGCGCTGGTCATCCCGTTGCTGATTCCTATCCTGCTCGGCTGTCTGCTGCTGATCGCGATGGGCATCCCGGTAGACGGCGGCGAGTGGGGGCGGCTGGCGCTCATCCTGGGGGCGGGCCTGCTCTACTTCACCGTCTTCCTGACGCTCTCTGTCTTCATCTCGGCGCTCACCCAGAACTCGTCGTCGTCGTTTCTGATGTTGCTGGTGGTGTGGATCTTCGCGGTGCTCATCATCCCACGCGTGGCCGTTCTGATCTCGGGCCGCGCCATCGACGTGCCGTCCATCGACCGCATCAACTACGAGAAGAGCGTGTTTCAGCGGCAGCAGTCCGACGACTTCCGGCAGAAAATGCAGGCCTACTTCGCCGAGAACCGCGGCGAGGGCGGCTTTGACCAAGACTTCTTTGCCCGTTTCCAGGAGCAGTCGCAGACGTGGCAGGACGAGAACGAGGCCGCCGCCGAGGTCTTCAACGGCAAGCTGAACGAAGACCGGCAGAACCGCGAGCAGGTGCAGCAGCGTGTGGCGCTCAACATCTCGCGGCTCTCGCCCGCCTCGGCGTTCTCGCTGGCGGCCTCGGAGCTGGCGGGCACCTCGCTGGCCTTGCGGAACGCGTTTATTGAGAGTGTGAACGAGTACAAGACCACCTACACCACGTTCATCGAGGAGAAGACGGGCGACGACAATGGATTCGTGCGCTTCTCGATGGACGACGAAGAGGAAGAAGAGCCGGAGCCCATCGACCCGCAGGAGCTGCCGCAGTACCAGTTCAGCCTCCCTGATACGGGTACGCTCCTAAGCCGCGCCGCCATCGACTTCGGCGTGCTGGCTATCTTCAACGTGCTGTTCTTCGCCGGGGCGTTTGTGGCGTTCCTGAAATACGACGTACGGTGACGAGTCGGTCTTCGGTCTTGGGACGCTTGCGGTTTCGGAGCTGGGGGCTGGGACGCTCGCTGCGCTCACTTTCGGTTTTTGGGCTGCTGTCCTGACCAAGAAATACTCGACCGAAACGTACTTACCATGCTGAAATGCACTTGACCTGACACCCGAACCCCAAGACCCATGTTTTCTACGCTGCTGGAAAAAGAGTTAAAGGCCATCCTGCTGAGCCCGAAGTTCGTGGCCACCTTCGCGGTGTGTACCCTGCTGATTCTGCTGAGTGTGTTCATCGGGATACAGGAGTACAAGGCGGGTGTGGAGCAGTACACGACGGCTCAAGAGCTGCTGGACCAAGAGCTCCGCGATGCTACGTCGTGGTGGGCGTTTGGCAACCGTGCCTTCCGCGAGCCCAACCCCGTGCAGATCTTCGCGGCGGGCGTCGAAAACGACATCGGGCGCTTCTCGCGGGTCAATGCGCAGTCGCCTATCAAGCTGCAGCAGAGCGCCTACTCGGACAACCCCCTGTTCGCCTTCTTCCGCTCCATCGACTTCACGTTCATCGTGCAGGTGGTGCTCTCGCTCTTCGCCATCTTGTTCACGTACAACGCCATCAACGGCGAGCGCGAGTCGGGCACGCTCAAGCTGGCGTTCTCGAACGCGGTGCCGCGTGGCCAATTCGTGGCGGCCAAGTTCGTGGGGGCATGGCTGGGCCTGACCATCCCTATCCTGATTCCCATCCTCATCAGCATCCTCTTGGTGATGGTGCTGGGCGTGCCGATGACGGGCGTCGGGTGGAGTAAGGTCGGCATGCTGATGGGCGCGTCGATGCTGTACTTCACGTTCTTCATCGCGCTAGGGCTGCTGGTATCGGCGCTGACGAAGCACTCGAACGTGTCGTTCCTGGTGCTGCTCGTGGCCTGGGTGGTGCTGGTGCTGATCGTGCCCCGGGCTGGGACGATGCTGGCCGGGCAGATGCGTCCTACGTCGTCGGTAGCAGAGGTCGAGTCGAAGATGGACCGCTTCCAGACCGAACGGTGGCGCACGTTTATGGAAGACCAGCGGTCGATGTGGGAAGACCGCACGGCGGCCACGGAGGGCATGAGTCGCGAGGAGCGCTCGGAGTACAACGCCAATAACCGAGAGGCGTGGGATGAGGAACAGTCGGACATGCGCTCGCAGGTGGAAATCGACCTCGCCGAGTTCAACCGAAAGCTGAACGAGGACCTGCGCAACGAGAAGGCGGAGCAAGAGCGGCTGGCCTTCACGCTCTCGCGGCTCTCGCCCGCGTCGTCCTACCAGCTGACAGCCATGAATCTAGCAGGCACCAATACGACGCTCAAGCAGCGGTACGAGGAGGCGATCTTCGACTACCGCGACCAGTACAGCGCCTTCGCCTTGCAGAAACGCGAGGAGGAGCGGGCCGCCCAGCGCGAGCGGCAACGCAGCCAGGGCGGAGGCGGCCTGATGATGCTCGGCGGCTCAGACGAAACGATCGATGCCAGCGAGATGCCGCGCTTCGTGGCGCCCGTAGAGTCGACGGCAGAGGCGCTGCAGCCGTCCGTGATTGACCTCGGCTTGCTCTCGCTCTACGGGCTGCTCGCTTTTGCGGGGGCGTTTGTGGCGTTCCTTCGCTACGACGTGCGCTGAATGAAGCGCGAGGCGCCGTGGCTGCTGGGCGCGCTGGCGTATGGCTTGGCGTGGCCGCAGACGGGTGGGCCGGTGCTGCCGTTCTTGGCGTGGGGCGCTTGGGTGCCGCTGCTGCTGGCGCTGCGCGAGGAGCGCTCGTGGCGCGTGGTCCTGCTGCGGGCATACGGCTTCACCGCAGTTGCGGCGCTCGTGAGCGGCTGGTGGTGGTTCGTGAGCTTGCCTGCAGCGTGGTGGGGCTGGGCGTGGCTCGCCGCCCTCCATGAGATCGCGTTGGCAAGCGCACCGTTTGTCGCCGTCGCACTACTCCACCGTCGGCTGCCCTTCGACCGTGCCGTATGGCTACTGGTGCCGCTGGTGCCGCTGTGGGAGGCGGTCTATACGCTGTGGCCGCTGTCCATGCGCAACCTCGTCGTCGGCTACAGCCAGGCGAGCCTGCCAGCCCTGATTCAGTTTGCCGATCTGGGCGGCGTATGGCTGGTGAGCGCCTGGATCATCGCGCTGAACGTCGGGCTGTACCAGTCCTGGCGTGCCCCGTCTCGTCGGTGGCTGCGGGCGGGGCTCGTGCTGCTGCTCGGCGTGGGCGGCGCCTGGGGCTATGGGCTGCTCAAGGGCGTGCCTGAGGGCGCAACGACCATACGGGCGCTGCTACTCCACACCAACGCGCACCGGGACGCCTCCGTCCCTGTCGATACGCTCATCGCGCGCACAGCGGCTCGGTTGACCAACGGCGCAGGCGATATGGTGGCGTGGCCCGAAGGGCTGCTAGCGTCTGACGCGCAAGTAGAACAGCTGGAGGCCGTTGTCCAGCGCTGGGGCGTGCCGCTGCTCGCTGGCCAGAGCGGGCGCGACGCAACAGGGCGCCTCGTAAACCAGATGCACCTGCTTGTGCCCACTGCGGGAGAGAGGTCGAGGCAGAGCTACCAGAAGCGCCACCTGGTACCGATGTGGGAAGGGCTGCCGTTCGCGCACGTCACGAGGCACGTGCCAGGGGTCGATACGTTGGCGTACTATCACCCGGGTACAGCGCCCACCTTGCTTCGCCTGCCGCAGGGCGAGCACGACGTGGCCGTGGCTGCGCCCATCTGCCACGAGCAGGGCCTGCCCTCATGGTGGGCCGCCTTTGCCCAAAACGGCGCCGACCTATTCGTCCAAGGCTCGTACGAACGCTGGTTCGGCACCCGGTCGTTTCATGTCAACCTCGCCAACCAAGCGCGGCTACGCGCCATCGAGACAGGACGCAGCGTAGCCCGGGTGACACACGGTGGCCAGACGGTCGTCTTCGACGCCAGAGGGCGCATCATACGCAGCCACATTGGCGCCACGCAGGCAATGGTCGTCGAGGTGCCGATCTACGCCCGGCAGACGCTGTTCGCCACCCAGCCTACTGCCTTCCCCGTGCTGTGCTGCCTGATCTTAGTCATCGGCCTTGCCATCGGTGTGCAGCGCTCCCGTAGATCCGACTCGCTGCGCACCGATGGAGCCCAGTGTCCTGAGACCTGAGACCTGAGACCTGAAGGCCTCCCATCAAAGGTCGAGTGTGACCACGATGGGGAAGTGGTCGGTGTAGGTGTTGGGGTCGTAGGCTTGCACGAACTGCACCTCGCGCACGCTGCGGTAGAGGGTAGGCGAGAGCAGGATGTGGTCGATGGCGCTGAGCTCGCCCGACTGCACTACGCCGTTGCGGTTGCGGTCGTAGAACGCCGTGAAGCGCTCGATTTGCGGCACATCGGCCATCACGTTCACGAGGTCATCATCAGCGCTGGGGCCTGCCGACTTGATCATCGAAAGGACGTCGGTGATGGGCGCGTTGCCGGAGCGGTCAGGCGTGGCGTCGTCGAAGTCGTTGAAGTCGCCGAGGGCGATGACGGCGCGGCCTGCGTCGTGCTCGGCTTCGACCACGCGGCGGATGACCTCCGCCTGCGCCTCGCGGCGTGGTTTGCGCTCCACATCGTCAGGGCGCGAGAGGAAGTGCAGCCCGATGAGCGTAGTTGGCACGTCGCCCAGCATCATGCGCACCACCAGGTTCTTGCTGACGCCGTACGTGCGCTGCGTCGTGCCCACGTTGACACGCTCGTTGGTGCGCCACAGCGTGTCCGCCGGGATGCGCGAGAGCAGCGCGATGTCTTGGCCCGTGAACGAGTCGCGGCCCTCGATGAAGTAGCCCGTGTAGCCCTGGTCGCCCAACGTTTCTTCGATCAGCAGGTCGAGCGCGTTCTGGTTTTCCACTTCCTGCAGCATCAGCACATCAACGTCCAGCATCTGCACCGCCTCGCCGATCTTGGCGCGGTGGGCCTTCGACAACTCGGGATCACCCTTGTGAGCGAATGTCGCTTGGCCCTCGTCGCCCTCGCCGTCGAACATAAACTCCGTGTTCAGCGTGCCCACACGCAGGCCGTCAAAGCGGTACGACGGTGGTGGCTCCGGGGTGAAGTACGGCGCGTCGGCATCGTCTACTGAAGGCGGCACCACGGCGGGCTCCGAATTGGAGCACGCGGTCGTGATGAGGGCAAGCAGGAGGAGGTAGGTAAGCGAACGCTGGGGCATGGTCGGCAGAAGGTCGATGGAGAGGCCTCCAATCTACAGCGGATGACGCCAGGACGGCAGAGGGCGCTCGTTATCTTTGGGCAAAACCCGCGCTGAGGATGTGCAGGTGCGTGGCGGCTGCGCGAACCGGAGGCACATGCACATCGTACGCCGAAAGCACAAGCAGGGAGGACAAACGATGATGCGCTGGCTGGTCTTGGGGGTATGGATGCTAGTGGGCACGCACCACGGCTGGGCGCAGCCCAAGGAGCGCTCCACCGACTGGGCCTGGACGCCCATCATCACGCACGACGGCTTGGCTATCTCCTACATTTTCTACGACGAAGCCGACAACGAGAACAACGGCGTCGTCATCAAGCTCGTCAACCAGAACGCGCATGCCATCGGCTACCGCTTCAAGGTCATCTTCCGCGACGGCGATCGGAACGCCGTCGAGAAGCAGGTGAAGGGTGAGATCGAAGGCTACGGCGCGCGCACGGGCACCGAAGACGGCCTCTTCTGGATACCCTTCCCCGACGGCCGCAGCATCGGCGAGGTAGGGCTGAAAGGCTACAAGGTCTGGCGCTTGCCCGCAGAACGTGATTGAATAAGCAAAGGGCTGACGGCAAGGTGTTCGAGCACATATGGCATCCGGGGTGACAAGGAGACGACTCGTTTTGGCTTGCCTGGGTGCCATGGCGCTCGGCTGTGCCGGATGCATGGCGCTCCGGCCGCTCGGCACCGATATGACGGTTACGCTGCGGCCGGGGCACGAGTGGGCCATCGCCGAGCCGCTGTGGTCGGCGGCATGGTGGCGGGCAGGTGCCACAGTGCGCAGAGCGGTGGCGATTGAGGCGGTGTTCGACGTGAGCGGGGTGCCAGACTCGGTGCGGATGGGCTTCAAGCTGTTCGGCCTCTCCGATGTGACGGCGCGCACCGAGCGGATGGAGCGGTACGGCTGCTGCGACCAACTCGTCACCTTCGGCCACGAAGACAGCGACCGCATCGTGGGCTCGGTGGGTACGCACGAGGGCCAGCGCGGCGTGTGGCTCTCGGCGTACGCCTATCGCCGCGGCTATGGCGGCATCAGCCCAAGCCGAGGCGTAACCATTCCTGAGCGCTGGGCAGGACAACTCCACCAGCGCCTCGGCTTCTGCGCCGATGGTGAGCCGTGCCGCCTCTCTGTAGATCGGTCGGGCGAAGTAGCGGTTTACCAACTCATGCGCGCCGACGGGGCCGTCTCTTCCGTCGAAATCCCTCTGGCCTATCCACCGTCACTTCTGCAAAAGCTCGAGTGGAGCCACGCCGATGCTGGACCGCAACAGCGCACCGCTCCCGCCACGTTGGTGATTAGGTGGTCATTAGGGGAGGACTAGCTGAACAGCGCGTATCCTACAGCGTACGTGGCAGCATAGTCTATGCAAGCACAAGGATGAGGGAAAACGATGAAGCAGCTGACAGAGGAAGCCTTTGAGCGACTCAATCGGTTGCCGCAAGCGGAGCAAGAACGATATGCCCGCCAACTGCTGAGCTGGATGTCCTCTGAACACGATGATGAGCGAGCCTCAAGTGCAAACCTAGCAGCTTTTTTAGACAGTGCCGGGTCCTGGGGGGACCTCGACGATCACGAAGGCGAGGCGCTGATAGCCCGGCTGCAAGCACAACGTATCTCAGGGAGTCGCAATGCGGACGAAATCCTATGAGATATCTGGTGGATACGGACTGGGCCATTCGTTGGCTGCGTGGCAACAAGGCTATCGGCCGTCTACTGGCTGATTGGCACCCAGATGGCCTGGCAGTCAGCATAATCACGCTCGCCGAATTATATGAAGGGGTCTACGCCGCTAAAGACCGCGCTTCTCATCAAGCCGGACTTGATCAGTTTCTCCAAGGCGTCACAGTACTTGGGGTGAGCAAGCCCATAGCACGGCTTTTCGCGCACCACCGCGTTCAACTGCGTCGCAAGAATAAATTGATCGGTGACTTAGATCTGCTCATCGCCACGACAGCGCTACATCACAGCCTCGCCGTGTTAACGAACAACAGAAAGCACTTTGATCGTGTTCAAGGGCTGACCGTCGTTTCCGCATGAGAAATGCATAGCGCTTCAATGTTTTCGCCGAAACATGCCAGGAGCCTCCATACTGAACAGGCCTGAGGGTAGTAAGACGCCATTGAACACCAACTCGCCCTCCACGATAATCCGGCTCCCCGTGGCAACGCGCAGTACAGCTGCGTCAGTGATTGCCACGTTGGCATCGGGACCGATGATCAGCGTGCTGCCGGGGCCAAGGTCGAGGGCATCGGTGAACGTGAGGTCGGTGTCGATGTGGAGCGTGGCGCCTTCCACAACCCGCACAGGCGATGAGAAGACGTGCCCGGCCATCTCGTCGCCCATCCACGAGTCGTTGCGGATGACGGGGGCTTCTCGAAAGTCGCGGACGTAGCGTACCTGCATCTGCCGCTCGGTGCCGACCACATCGATGTCGTCGAGGGCTTGCCAGGTGGGCGTGTAGCCGTCGGGGTAGTGGCGGTAGCCGTCGAACGACGGGCGCGTCCAGGGCGTGAGCTGGCGCTGGGTGCTCGGTCCGAACAGGTCGCCGTGGTAGGGCGCGTTGCGTGTGGCGAGGGTCAGGCCGCCGTCGGCGGGGAGCACGTCGAAGCGGCTGCCTGCGCTGAGCGTGACGAGCAGGCCCGTCGTGCGTAGCAGGCCGATCTCGAACTCAGCGACTTTGCGGTACTGGTCGAACGGTCCGGTGCGCTGCCGATTGGTGGCGTGCAGCCAGCGCGTACCGCCGGGGTGAGGGATGGGCCACTTGGCGCAGTCGCTCGTGGCGTAAAGGTCGCCGAGGACGAGGGTGGTGTCGGCGGTGGGGGTGGCGCAGTCGATCCAGCCGAGCAGGTCGCGCTCGAAGGCGGAGACGGTGTAGTCGCCGCGGTGGTCGGGGCCGCCGCCGGCGCCCACCATCAGCGCATAGCCCTGCGCGGCAGTAGCGCGCCGTCCGCGGTTGCTCTGCCACGGCACATCGTTGGCGGTAAGCGGCGGGATGTGGACGAAGTGGTCGGCCCACAGGTCGTGGCCCAGCTCGTGCGCCATCAGCCGCACGGTATCTATCTGCATGTCGATGTGGCCGGGCAGGCGGTTGAACAGGATGGAGCCCGACCGCATCCAATGCACACGCACGTCGTCGTACACCAGCTCGCTTGCGGGTCGCCCGCCGACGGGTCCGCCGCCGCAGCGCGCGTCCAGGCACGAGATGCCCGTGAACGTGATACGCTTGGCGTCGCGGAGGCTGTCGCGGCGCAGGATGATGAATAGGTAGTCGAG
The DNA here is from genome assembly GCA_038747545.1 of Bacteroidota bacterium. Taxonomy (GTDB): domain Bacteria; phylum Bacteroidota; class Rhodothermia; order Rhodothermales; family JBCCMF01; genus JBCCMF01. The sequence goes on along the minus strand of JBCDJT010000029.1, from coordinate 15,673 downwards.
CCAGCTGTCGCGGTTGTGGTCGAAGCGCGTGAAGTCGAACCCCTCACGGTCCAGCCGGTCCAGCAGCTCTTTCGTGAGGTGGCCGTAGCCGCCGTTCGGCCGGTGGTAGCGGGCCTCGGGGTGCTCGGTGAGCAGCACCTCGGGATACGGCTCGCCGTAGAGCACGAACTGCCCCAGCGACTGCTGGTGGAAGTAGGCCGTCAGCGAGGCTTCGGGGTAGGGCGGCTGCGGCGAGGCCGCAAGCAGCGTGCGGGCGTGGACGGGCAGCGTCGTGCGGTCGGCGTAGACGGGCCAGCCGCGCTCGTTGAGTTTGGGGCTGCCGGGGCTGAAGTCGTCCTGAAACTGCACGAAGAGGACGAGGGCGCGGAGCGTGTCGGTGGGCTGGGGCTGTTGTGCCAGCGCCAACGTGGGGAGCGTAACGATGAGCCACACCCACAGGGAATGCGAGTGCATGGCACGCCGTCCTTTCGTAAACTCTACGCTCATCAGTTCACCAGCCGGTCCATCGCATCCATGCGTTCTTGCTTTAGCCTCCTCCTCGCACTCCTGTGCGTCGCCCCCGCCGCCGCGCAGCAACTGCCGTTCCCGCTCGAAGTGCCCACCGATGGCGTCAGCAGCTTCAGCAGCGACATTCCGACGCACGAAGCCGTCTTCGGCCATGTTATTGGCGACTTCCACACTGATCCCAGCCAGACGGTTGCCTACTTCAAGGCCGTGGCTGCTGCGAGCGACCGGGTGACCTTTGGCGAATACGGCAAGTCGTACGAAGGGCGCTCGCTCGTCTACGCCATCGTCACCTCGCCCGAAAATCATGCGCGCCTGGAGGAGATCCGCCAAGCCAACCTGCGCCTCAGCGACAGCCCCGCCGACGTCAGCGATGCCGACCTCGCCGACATGCCTGCCGTGGTCTACATGGGCTACTCAGTCCACGGCAACGAGCCCAGCACCACCGAGGCGGCGCTGATGCTGCTCTACTACCTGGCCGCGGGAGAAGGCGAGATGATCGACGCCATCCTCGACAACACCGTGATGATCATCGACCCGGTGATGAACCCCGACGGCCGCGACCGCTTCGTGGACTGGGTCAACCGCAACCGCGGTACCACGCCCGTCTCCGACCCGCAGGACCGCGAACACCGCGAGGCGTGGCCGGGCGGGCGCACCAACCACTACTGGTTCGACCTCAACCGCGACTGGATGCCTGTGCAGAACCCCGAGTCGAAGGCACGCATCGACCTGTTCCACCACTGGCGCCCGCAGGTCTCCACGGACTACCACGAGATGGGCGGCAACGCCACGTACTTCTTCCAGCCGGGCATCCCCAGCCGCACCAACCCCAACACACCCGCGCGCAACCAGGAGCTGACGGGCGCCATCGGTGACTACCACGCCCGCATCCTCGACCGCATCGGCGCGCTCTACTACACGCGCGAGTCGTTCGACGACTTCTACTACGGCAAAGGCTCCACCTACCCCGACGTGAACGGCGCCATCGGCATCCTCTTCGAGCAGGCGTCGGCGCGGGCGCTGCTGCGGGATACGCCGGATGGCGTGCTGGACTATGCGTACACCGTGCGCAACCAGTTCCTGACCTCGATTTCCTCGGCCGAGGCCGTCGTGGCACTGCGTGAGGACGTGCTGCGCCACCAGCGTGACTTCTACGCCGAGGTGCCGGAGTTCGTCCGCAACAGCGACGTGAAGGGCTACCTCATCAGCACCGCGCGGGGCGCCAGTCGGGTCAAGGAACTCGTCGATGTGCTGACCCGCCACCGCGTGCGGTTCCACCGCCTTAGCCGCGACACGCAGGCCAACGGCATGACCTTCCGCGCAGGCGACGACCTCATCGTCCCGCTCGATCAGCCGCAAGGCCGTTTCCTCAAAGCGGTCATGGAGCGTACCACCACGTTCACCGACTCGCTCTTCTACGACGTCTCGGCATGGACGCTGCCGCTCGCATTCGATCTCGACTACGCCGAGGTGACGAGCAGTACGGGTAACCTGCTGGGCGATCAGATCATGGCCGATGCCATCGGCATGGGCGAGATGGTCGGCGGGCGCTCGCAGGTGGGCTACCTGATGAAGTGGGACCGCTACTACGCGCCGCGCGCCCTCTACAAGATCCAGGCGATGGGCATCAAGCCACGCCTGATGAAAGATCCGTTCACGGCGATCATCGATGGTGAGGAGATGATGTTTGACCGGGGCACTGTCCTCATTCCTGCCCAACCCCGCGACGCCACGGGCAAAGCGCCGAGCGGCATGGCCGTGTTTGAAGCCGTGCAGCAGGTCGTGGCCGACGACCACGTCAACGTCTACAGCATCTCCACCGGGCTCACGCCGATGGGGCCGGATCTCGGTGGCCGCCGCACCGAAGTGCTGCCGATGCCCAAGATGGCACTCGTCGTAGGCTCCGGCACCAGCGCCTACAACGCGGGCGAGGTGTGGCACCTCATCAGCCACCGCTTCCGCATGCCCATCTCCATCGTCGAAGCCAGCGCCCTGGGCGGCGCCGACCTCTCGCGCTACACCACCATCATCATGGCCGGCGGCTCCTACGGCAACGTCAGCGCCGACGCCGTCCGCAACTGGGTGCGCGGTGGCGGACGCCTCGTCACCGTCAGCAGCGGCACCGACTGGGCTATCCGCAACAACATGATCGACCTAGAGCCCAAGACGCTCGACCTCGACTCGCTCGTGGCTGGGCGTCCGTACGACGAGATCAACGACGTCTACGGCGCGCAAGGCATCGGCGGGACGATCTTTGAGGCGCAGCTCGACGTGACGCACCCCATCGCCTACAGCATGCCCGAGACCATGCCGCTCTTCCGCAACAGCAGCCGTCTCTACGAGCCGTCCGAGTCGCCCGGCACCAACGTCGCTGTCTACACCGACGACCCGCTCCTGAGCGGCTACGTCTCCGAAGAGCGCCTGCCGCTCGTAGCTGGCAGCGCCGCCGTCATCGCCGACGGCGTGGGCCGTGGCAGCATCGTCGCCTTCACCGACAACCCCAACTTCCGCGCCTTCTGGTACGGTACCAACCGCCTCTTCATGAACGCCATCTTCTTTGGCAGCGCGTTTTAAAGTCGCAAGTCTGAAAGTCGAAGGTCTGAAGGTCTAGTGCCAAGTCTTTGAGGTCTTGAAGACCTGTGACTTTGGACTTTCAGACCTTCGACCTATTCAACGTCGAGGATCTTGTGCGTCTGCGTGCTCACGCGCCATTCGGGATGGGCGAGCGATAGCTCGATGGCGAGGCGGCGGGCCTCGGCAAGGCGTGGGCCGTCCTCGGGCTGCAGCCAGAGCAGCGGGAGGATGTGAGGTCCCGTGCGATGGATGCGCTGGCGCTGCGCGAAGGTGCTGTAGGCGTCGGGGAGGTAGTCGGGGACGACCAGCTTGAGTTCGTCGAATACCTCTAGCTTCAGACGATCTTGCGGGAGCTTGGGGCTGCACACGATCCAGTCGGGCGTGACGAGCGCATGGGCCTCGTCATCCCAGCAGCGCGTGCGGAGCGGGACGGTGCCGTTCGTCTCGATGGCCACCTGCCAGCCTTCGGCTTGGAGCGCGCGGAGGAGCGGAGCGTCGAGCTGAAGCAGTGGTTCGCCGCCCGTCAGGACGCAGAAGCGCACGTCATCGGCCACTGCGGTCATCCTCGCCACGAGCGCGTCGGCAGTGTAGGTGCTACTGCCTTCTTTGACGAAGTCCGTATCGCACCACATCGGGCAGTCCGCCTCGGTGCGGGCGGCGTCGCGCTCGCGCGTGGCGTCGTACCCGCTCCACATGTTGCAGCCCACAAACCGCACGAACACGGCCGGCCGGCCCGCGAACAGGCCCTCGCCTTGCAGCGTCTTCCAGACATGCTTCACGCGGTAGGTCTTCGTCCGGGTGCGCGGCGGCGGGGGAGCAAGGGATGGCGATACGGCGGACATCGTCCAAGAAATCAACTCAGTTCAACAACGCACAGGCGCCCGCATACGCGCACAAACCGCATCGGATCGCAGGTGTGCAGGCTTTCGACTTTCAGACTTGGGACCTGAGACTGAAATCCTACACCCACCCTTTCGCCTTCGCCTCTTCATAGCCCTTGGCCCGCAGGATCGAGGCGGGGTTGTCGAGCTTGCCGTAGCCCCACTCGTTGTACGTGCTGCGGTCGCCGTTGTAGTCGGTGTGCGAGAGGTCGCGGACGATGTCCAGGACGCCCAGGTCGTTCGCCATCTTCCACGTCTCGGCCTTGGTCAGGTACATCAGTGGCGTGTGAATGCGGATGTCCGTGTCGAGCGCCAGCGAAAGCGTGGTCTGCTGGCTGTCGATGAAGACGCGGCGGCAGTCGGGGTAGCCCGAGTAGTCCGTCTGGCACATGCCGCCGACGAGGTCGTGGATCTCGCGCGTGTAGGCGTAGCTGGCGGCGATGGAGAGCATCAGCGCGTTGCGCCCCGGCACGAACGACGCAGGCAGGTGCGGCGCCAACTCGTGCTCGCCCGAGACGTCTTTGTCGTGCTCCGTCAGCGCTGAGCCTTGCAGCAGCCCGTCCATGTGGATGAGCCGCAGCTCTACGCCCGCTTGTTCAGCGATGAGCTGCGCCTGCTGTACCTCCACCTGATGCTTCTGCCCATAGTCAAAGCTGATGGCCTCCACACGTGCGAAGCGGGCTAAGGCCCAGTACAGGCAAGTCGTCGAGTCCTGGCCTCCAGAAAAGAGGACGAGTGCTGAGTGGTGCGTCATAACGGTAGCGCGTGCATTGCAGGTCGCCAGAAGGTAGGGCTATATCCTTGCTGAGGGCTACCCTCGCCGGTCACACCGCGCGAGCACCCCAAGCAGCCGTGCGGAGAGTTAGCGAAGACACGATGACACGCATAAAAGGTTGTCTATGATAAGGTTGAATCTTACCTTACATCGCCTTACGTAGACCTAATCCAGATAAAGATGAAAGCGAAAATCCTCTCCGGCTTTCTTGTCTCGCTATTCTTACCGGCTTCACTCTTTGCCCAAGCCGCTAATCCCTTCTTGTCAATGGATTATTGGGAGGCCAACCCTTCGATCGAAGAGATCGAGGCAGAGATTGCCAAAGGACATTCTATTACCGAGCCCAATAGCTCAGGATTTGACGCCACAGCCTATTCGATCCTTGGCCGTGCCCCTTTGGAGACGGTGACCTACCTGCTAGACAAAGGCATCGACGTCAACACTGTTGCACACGGAGCGCGTTATGTGTATTGGGCGGGCTACCGAGGCAATCTCCCCTTGGTGAAACACCTGATCGAGAATGGGGCCAGCATTGAAAAGGGGGAGTCAGACAGCTACACCCTGCTGCTGTTTTCAGCCCTTGGCGGGGAATTGAATCCCGAGATGGCAGACTACTTGATCTCCCAGGGCGCGGATCTGAAAAACGAAGTGACCAAAAACGGTGCAAACGCAATGCACCTCACCTCGCACAAGTTTTCAGATATCTCCGAGGCTAAATACTTCATCGATAATGGCATTGACCTGAATGCGAAGGACAATGACGGCAACGGCATCTTTTACTACGCGGCCCGAGGCGGCAAGATTGAGCTGCTGAATGACCTGATCGAGATGGGTCTTGATTATAAAGAGCGCAATAGCCAAGGGGGAAACGCCTTTCTGTCTGCGGTGAGAAACAGCGAGAATACGGTTGCTTTCTTCGAGTACTTGGAAGGCCTTGGCCTGGACCCCAACGTCAAAACAGATGACGGCTACACGCCGCTGCATCGTCTGGCCTTTGGTGCCGATGATACGGAAGCCATTGAGTGGTTCGTGGCCAAAGGCGTGGACCCCAATGCGGTGGATGTCAGCAGTGGCAACACGGCCCTCATCAACGCGGTCTTCTACAACGACAATACCCCGGTGGTCGAATACTTTGCGGAACGGACCAACGACATCAACCACCAAAACAATGACGGCTACTCTGCTCTGACGCGAGCCATCAGAAGTGCCTCGGTTGAGATGACCAGCTATCTGCTGGAGCTTGGTGCAGACGTCAACGTGCTGGACAAAGAAGGCGACAACCTCTACGCCTTCCTGCTGGACCGCTATCGTCCAGGTTCGGAAGAGAACTTCATCGCGAAGTTTGAACTCCTGCAGGAAAGCGGCCTCGACGAAAAGGCGCCCCAGAGCGATGGCAAGACGCTGTACCACCTAGCTGCGGATAACGAAAACCTGGAGCTCTTCAAGCTGATCACAGAGCTTACCGCTGTTGACATCAACGCGAAAGACAACGAAGGCTACACGGCCATGCATTACGTGGCCATGAAGGCAAAGGACGATGCCACCTTAAAGTACCTGATCTCCATCGGGGCCGATGTGAATGCCACCACTGATTTCGAGGAGTCGCCGTTTGACCTCGCCAGTGAAAATGAACTGCTCCTTGCGAACGGCACCGACCTCGGCTTCTTGAGCGAAACCCCAGAGTAGCACTTTATCAGAACATGAAGACGTTTATCCTGCTGCTTGTTTTCGGGTTTGGATGGAGCGCTGTAGGCTCCTCCAACTCCCAAACAGACCCAGTCTCTTACAAATGTATGGTTCAGATGGTGAACTATACGGGCGAGAAAGCCTACTTGGTGATCTCCCTAGTCGGCCCTGACGGTAACTACGTCCAGACGCTGGACGTGATGGGCGATGACGAGGAGTGGTATGAAGACATCCTCGAATGGTGGAAGTACTTCGAACCCAGCGGCGAATCGGTAGATGGCATTTCGGGTGCCAGCATAGGGAACGGGGAACGCCAAATCACAACCTTTGAAATCGACCCCGCGAACATCGGCGCGGGCTACAGCTTGCGGTTTGAAACGGCGGTGGAAGACCAAGACTACCACGCGGTAGACCTGGAAATTCCGCTGGACTCTGCAACCATGAAAGCCAAAGTGGAGGGCAACGGATACATCCGGTACGTGCGCATCTTGCCACAGTGATCTATCTGTTCAACCTGTATGGTCATTTCACTTTGGAGATATTGCCACTTGGCGCTGGCAATTTCCTCTTGCGTGTTTCTCCTGCTGGCGTCTGTCACAGGGGTGATCCTCGCTGTTGAGCCCGTACTGGACGAACTAGACGCCGTCGGCCTCAAAGCGGACGACTCCGAGCCGCTGTACCGGCTGCTTGACCGAGTGGATGCGCACTTCGACGAGGTGTTCTCGGTCAAGAAGACCAGCGATGGACGCCTCCAGGTCCAGGGGCTTTATCAGGGCGAAGACCGAAACGTTTATATCCAGCCGGACACCGGAGAACCTGCTGCGGAAGTAAAACAGCAGGCGCCCTTCTTTCAGTTTGTGACCAGCCTGCACCGCTCCCTCTTTCTTGGCCTCGTCGGCCGGGCGCTTATCGGGATCAATTCCTTGCTGCTGCTTTTGATCGCGGCAACGGGTGTGATCCTCGTTGTCAAAAGGACGGGCAAATTACTGGGGCTCTTCGCTCCGGTGATCAAAACGGACAAGCACAGTTTTTTGCACGTCATTTTGGGGAAGTGGACGCTTATTCCCCTGGTGGTGATTGCCCTGAGCGGTGTGCTGCTGTCCATGGCGCGCTTCTCGATTATCCCGACGCTCCATATCAATCACGCGGTAGACTACGCGGTCCTTGAGGAAGCGCCTGCTGTGGCCCGGAGCGAATTCCCGGTGTTCACCTCAACGACGGTGGGCGATTTCAGGGAGATCGAATTCCCATTCTTCGAAGACCCGGAAGAGTTCTACCGCCTGAGCCTTACCAGCAAGGAAGTACTCGTCAACCAGTTTACCGGGCAGATTGAAAGCGAGCAGGATTACCCATGGACGACCGTTGTATCCTCGCTGAGCCTTACGCTGCATACCGGTCAAGGAAACTGGATATGGGCCCTCATCCTGGGCATCGCGAGCCTGTCGATCCCCTTGTTCGTCTACTCAGGGTTCGCGCTCACTTTCCAGCGTAGAAAGACCGTCGTCAGCAATACATACTCGAAAGACGAGTGCGAGTATGTGATTCTGTTCGGCTCGGAGAGCGGTTCCACGGCCCGGTTTGCGAAAGCCTTTCAGCACGCCTTGGAGGATGCAGGGAAGAAGGCGTTTCTCGGCGATTTGAACAGCTATGATGATTATGCCCGTATCAACCATCTCATTGTGTTCACCTCGACATACGGTGCTGGCGATCCCCCATCTAACGCGAAAAAATTTGTCGATCGCCTTTCGGACCCCACCAGGAATCCCGAAGGGTTCACCTACTCCGTGGTTGGATTTGGATCGACCTCGTATCCCGATTTCTGTAAGTACGCCTACGAAGTCAACCACGCACTGGACGCTCATCCAAGCCTAGAAGCATTTCTGCCTATCCATACGGTTAATAACCAGTCATTCGAGTCTTTTACCGACTGGGCCAACAAGTGGGGAATGTTGGAAGGTCTTCCCATCAGCCTATCCGACGAGTTTGTTTCAACGGATTACGATGGAGAGTTGATACTCGATGTCATCAGAAACACTGACCATAAAGCCAGTATTGACAATACGTTTTTACTCTCGCTAGAGCGGAACAAGGGACCAGCATTCCAATCTGGGGATCTTCTTGCGGTAACTCCGCCGGGCGAAAAAAGAGCACGGTTTTACTCTATAGGTGCTTTAGATAAAACGTCATTGGTGTTGAGCATCAAATCGGTTGAGCAGGGGGTGTGTTCAAACTACCTGGGTGCCTTAGTGCAAGACCAGACCGTCAAAGCCTGCCTGAAAAGAAACCCTGCGTTTCACTTCCCCCAAAAGACGAAGCAGGTCATTATGATTGCCACCGGGACAGGTATAGGTCCGTTCCTGGGGATGATTCAGAACAACACCGCTGGAGCCGATATCACCTTGTACTGGGGGGGCAAGTACGAGAAGTCGCTCGATTTGTACAAAGCGTACCTGGACGATTGGATAGGAGCAGGGAAGCTGAATGCGTTGCATACGGCCTTCTCCAGGCAGAATGGAAGCAAGAAATATGTTCAGCACCTCATTCAACGTGATGCTGAGGAGGTAGCCATGCTGCTCGAAAACAATGGCGTGATCATGATCTGCGGCTCCATAGCGATGCAGCACGGCGTTACGGAAGCTCTCTCGGCCATTTGTGAGACCTCGATGGGGAAGCCGTTGAGCTTCTATATCAACCGAAAGCAGGTGAGGGTAGACTGCTATTGACGTGACCGATGATGTTGCAAGAGTATGTGTTACGCAGCCTCGCTGGCCAGTCTGCCACACGCCACGACCTGACGATCTCGCCCCATGAAGGATCTGCCTGCTTTACTATTTGCGTCCCTGGCCCTAGTCCTGGTGTCCTGTGAGTACTCAGCACAGCCCGTGCTAATCGAGCATGCTGGCAGTGCGCAAGGTTCTACGTATCAGATCAAATACTTGGCTCCCGATGAGCAAAATTTAAGAGTCGAAACTGACTCTATATTTGCTCGAATTGACTACTCGATGAGCACGTATGCACCGACCTCATTAATCTCTCAGGTCAATCGTGGAGATACGTGGGTACATGTCGATTCGCTTTTTATGACAGTGTTGCGCCGCGCACTGGAAATAGCGGAAGAGACCCACGGTGATTTCGACCCCACGATTGGCCCATTGGTAAACTTATGGGGGTTCGGGCCGCAAGAAAAGCGGCGTTCCATTGAGCCAGATACCGTCCGCAGGGTCATGGCCCGGACAGGGTATGGGGCGATTCAAATAAGCGACGAGGGGGTGTCCATTCCCGCAGGATTCACCATTGATTTCAACGCGATCGCTCAGGGCTTTACCGTTGACGTCATTGCGGCGCACCTCGAACAGAAAGGGCTGACGGACTACATGGTCGAAGTGGGGGGCGAAGTGCGCACTAGAGGCACCAACGACCGGGGAAACGTCTGGAGGATCGGCTTGGACAAGCCTGCTGATGTAGTCAATCCAGATGATCGCTTCCAAGTCATACTGGAACTGAAGGATTCCGGTCTAGCTACTTCGGGGAGCTACCGGAATTTCTGGGTAGACGAAGAGACGGGCATGCGCTACGCCCACACCATCGATCCGCAAACCGGATATCCAGCCAACAACACGCTACTGAGCGCTACCATTCTAGCGCCATCAGCCATGGATGCCGACGCGTATTCTACGGCGTGTATGGTCAAAGGCCTGGAAGAGTGTAAAACGATGCTGCAGAACAAGGCTGACCTGGAGGGTTACCTAGTCTTTGGTTCGGAGAATGGGAGTTGGGGCACATTCACGACGGCAGGCTTTGAGGCCTACATCGCTGACTGAGAAGCTGGCCGCACCTCCGAAAGGTCGCTGCCGCAAGATTGCAGGGTACGCTCTGCCCGTCGAAGAAGCTGCAGGCAGGCACTCCGGTACGAAGCAATACACGATGAGCGCTTCACCGAATAAACGTGAGCATTCGCGTCTCTGTGGCGCCGTCGGCCTCTACGCGTGCCACATACACGCCGCTGGGCTGATGCGTCGGGCGCCAGCGGAGCGGTATGGAACCTGGCGCCTGCCAGCCTTCGTGGAGCGATGCCACTTGGCGTCCCAGCATGTCATAAACCGTTGCGGTCACGTGCGTAGCGCGCTCTACCGTTACCTCCAGCGTCGTGGCCATTACAAACGGGTTGGGATAGGCGGCGGCTACGTTGAAGGCGTGTGGCAAGGTGCGCTGGCCCCGGCTGGCCACGACGGGCGTGCGCAGCTTGAGCAACTCATCGGCAGTGCTCAGGAAGAGGGTGCCGTTGGACCCCGCGGCGATGGATTCGGCGATGTAGCCCGACTCGGGAGCGAGTAACTGTATCCAGATGGTGCCGCCGTTCTGCGAAAGCCACAGCCCACTAGACGTACTCGCCACGATGTTGGTGCCCACCGTTGTTATCGCGTACACGGACTGCGTGAGCGGTGGCGTGATGGTGCTCCACGTTGCGCCGCGGTCGGCCGAGGCAAAGACGTTTTGCGCCGAGCCGCCTACCAGGGTCGCATCGGTGGTGAAGTCCAGGTGGGTGGCGTACTCATCGGCGGCAAGCGGAGCCGCCAGAGGCGTCCACGTGTTCGTGGCTTCGTCGAAGCACATGAACCCATGGGCTCCCGCCGCGCTGAAGATCGTCCCGTCGGCGTCGCTGTGCAACGCATAGAGGGTCGCAGCCGTGTCCGGGTGGGTGGCCAGTGCCTCCCATGATGCGGCAAGGTCATCTGAGCGCATGACGATGCCCTCGGTAGTGCCGAGCACGAGCGCGTCGGTGGCAGGGGCACGGTGCAAGAGCACGTGGGCATCGGTTGCGGCATCGATACGGGTCATGGGCCACGCTCCCGCCGCCCGCCACATGTCTTCTTCAGCTTTGAAGAGGTTGAGTTGGCTGTCGAAGCGCGCCAGCACATAGAGCGCCTCGTCTGGCCCGATGGCGAGGTCCCACGCGTGCGCCTCGGGGGTCGGGTGGAAGAGGGTATCCCACGTCACGCCCTGATCTTCAGATCGGAACAGGAGCCCAGCGTCAGCCGCGTCGCGGGTGCCTACGTACAGAGTGCCATTGGCACCAACATCCATGCTGCTGATGCGGCCGTCCAGTGCCGTTTCGGTGGGGACGAGGTGGATGGACTGGCCGAGAACGGGTGTTGCGAGGAGCAACAGGCAGCCCAAGAGGAAAGGTTTGCGCATAGTGCGGTGGGAATAGCCGGAAAAACAGGGTGGGGAACGACGGATTGCGCCATCAAGGCGGACTCAGGCAAACCCCACGCCAAGTTGTAAGGGATAACCTTACACCAAAAGCGCGAGTAGCCTCCAGAACGCTCTATATGCTGTGGAAACAGCGGCGTACCGCCCGCGTAAAGGCCGCGCTTTTCTTGCTTCCCCCACCCGCTCAACCTGCCTTTCGCCCCGTGACCTGGCTTCGCTCGGTTTGGATGCAACGCTCCATCGTGAGCATGCTGCTTGCCAGCATGGCGCCCGTGGTGATGGCATCGGCGGTGCAGGCGTCGCAGCAGCGGGCGGTATGGACGCATGCCGATTGGTTGCGCGGGCAACTGGCCGGCGAGGCCACGCCTGCCGTGGAGGAGGCGCTCGCTGCCGCTGTGGAGGAAGCTGGCAGTCAGTCGCTCGAAGCCTTCCTCCTCGCCTTCATCGACGCGTATGCAGCGGCACCCGACGCGCAGCCGCTGACCGAGCTGTTTGCGCACGCCGCCGCCACTGACGAGGCGGTCATCGCGCAGCTCCAGCAGCGCTACCTGCGTATCGTGGGCGAGGCATTGCTGCTACGGCCGATGGCGTGGGCCAGCCCTGCGTCGTCCTCGCTCGACCGCACGCCGCCGCTCAAGGTGTCGGCTGTGCTCCATGCTTCGCCGGGTATCTCACCCACGGGCGAGCAGTTGCGGCAGCGCATCCAAGCGCGCACCCTGCAGCCTGAGGCACTGCTTCGCACATCGGTGTCACCGCGCGCGCCATAGTCCAGCGCGGCGTATCCCACATCACGTCTACGATTCATCGCCCCGGTCGACGCCCGTCGTCCGTGGTGCGATGCGCTTTCTGTGGCGCGCCGCCGTCTGGCACGCGCCCCCATCTATACCACAACTATACCATGAAAGGAAACGGAACCAAGATCACGATAGCGGTCTTCTTTCTGCTGCTGACGGGGTACTACCTCTTCCCGTCATTTCAATCCCTCTACTATCGCGGCCAGCTAAACGACCTTGAAGGCGATGCCCGGGAGGCATACGAGCAAGAGAACTTTGCGGCCATTGAGACGGCCAAAGAGAAAGCCCTCAAACTGGGCCTTGACCTTCAAGGCGGCATGCACGTCGCGCTCGAAGTGCGCGTAGACGCGCTCATCCGCGAACTGGCCCGCGAGCAGGACGAGGTTTTCGAGGAGGTGCTCGCTGCGGCCCGCGAGCGTGCTGAGTCGGGCAACGAGTCAATCATCGACGCCTTCATCGATGAGTTCGAGACGCGCGACTCGGAAGCCCGCCTCTCGCGCTACTTCCGCAATGACGATGCGGAGATCACGCGCCGCTCCACCAATGATGAGGTGGCCGTCTACCTGCGCGCCCAGGCCGATGACGCCGTAACGCGTGCCATGTCCATCATTCGCGACCGCGTAGACCGTTACGGTGTGACCGAGCCGTCCATCCAACGCAAGGGGCCGCGCCGCGTGATCGTGGAGCTGCCCGGCGTCGAAGATGCCGACCGCGTGCGCCGCCTCCTGCGCGGCACCGCCATGCTCGAGTTCCGCCTGATGGCCGAGCCGCAGCAGCTGGTGGCTTCGCTGCAGGAGATGATCGAGTTCTTCGAGGCTGAAAGTGCCGAAGTTGCTGCTGCCGATACGACGGCTGAGGGAACAGACGAAGTCGCCGCCGCCGACACTACGCTGGGCATCGACGACTTGCTTGACCAAGGCACGGCGGAGGACGGCACGACGGGCAACCGCCTGCTCGACCTCATCCAACCCGTGGGCAGTGGTGTCACCTTTGCCTACGTGGCCGAGAGCGATACCGCCGAGTTCAACGCGCTGATCAACGAGCCCGAAGTGGCTGGCATGCTCCCCACGGGCGTGACGCTGATGTACACGTCCAACCCGATCGGCGAAGACGACCAGGGCCGCGAGATCTTCAGCATCTTGGGCGTTCGCGTAGAGCGTGAGATGACGGGCGAAGTTATCACCGACTCCAAGGTGGACTTCGACGAGCTGAACCAGGCCGAAGTTACCATGACGATGAACGGCGAAGGCGCCACCCGCTGGTCGCGCATCACGGGCGCCAACATCGGCAAGAACGTAGCCATCGTGCTCGACAACGTGGTGTACTCGTACCCCGTCGTCCAGGGCAAGATTTCAGGCGGTCGCTCGTCCATCACGGGCCTCGACTCGCAAGAGGAAGCCTCCGACATCGTGACGATCCTCAAGTCGGGCGCGCTGCCCGCACCGGTAGAGATCGTGGAGGAGCGCGTCGTAGGCCCGAGCCTCGGCGCGGCGTCCATCCGCGCGGGTATTCAGTCGGTGATGTGGGGGCTGCTGATCGTGGCCCTCTTCATGATCTTCTACTACCGTACCGCGGGCGTCATCGCCAACATCGCGCTGATCGTGAACATCATCTTCATCCTGGGCATCCTGTCTGGGTTTAGCGCAACGCTCACGCTGCCGGGCATCGCCGGGATCGTGCTGACCATCGGTATGGCCGTGGACGCCAACGTGCTGATCTTTGACCGCATCCGCGAGGAGCAGACGACGGGCAAGACGCTCAAGGCGAGCATCGACGGTGGGTACAGCAAGGCCCTCAGCGCCATCTTTGACGCCAACATCACGACGTTCTTCGTGGGCATCATCCTGTACTCGTTTGGCGTCGGCCCCATCCAGGGCTTTGCCGTCACGCTGATGGCCGGGATCCTATCGTCCATGTTCAGCGCCATCGTCATCACGCGCTTCTTCTTCGATTACCTCGTCAACGAACGCCGCTCGCAGGTCAGCCTCGGCTGATCGGGGTTCGGGGCTTGCGCGCCCGCAAAGCGGGCTTTTCGAGGTTCGGTACATCAATCCGAAAACCGAAAGCAGGCGCAGCCTGCGTCCAAACGCCGAGCCCCCAAACGCCTCCGTTCAACGACGTAATCACTTTGAAATCTAGAGGCGGCGTGTTTGGCGCCGCCCAACCCATACCGAAACCATGAGATTATTCGAAACCGCGAATTACTCGCTTATCCCCAACCGCAAGAAGGGATACATCACATCCGGCATTCTGCTCGCGCTGAGTGTCATCTCGCTAGGGACGTTCGGCCTTGAACTCGGCATCGACTTCCGGGGCGGGATGGAGTTCATCGTCACCAGCGACACCGAGCTCAACGTCACCGAAGTGCGCAACGAGCTCGACGCTGTGCTGGGCAGCACGCCTGAAGTGAAGACCTTCGACGACGACATCCTCGTCCGCACGCTCGACGAAGGCGAGATCTCCATCGTGCAAGCCCAGGTGGTGGATGGCATCAACGCCGCGTTTCCCGGCAGTAACGCCCAGGTCGTGGGCACCGACATCGTGGGGCCGCGCTTTGCCGAAGAGCTGGCGTTGGGCGCCATCTACTCGATCCTCGGCTCGCTGCTGGTCATCTTGGTCTACATCTGGATCCGCTTCGAGTGGCGTTTCGGCATTGGCGCCATCGCGGCGCTGGCCCACGATGTGACCATCACGCTCGGCATCTTCTCGATCCTGAAGGGCCTCGACATTGTGCCGTTCTCGCTCCAGATCGACCAGACCATCATCGCCGCCTTCCTGACGATCGTCGGGTACTCGCTCAACGACACCGTGGTTATCTTCGACCGCATCCGTGAGTACACGAACATCTTCAAGACGGAAGCCTACAGCGCGGTCGTCAACAAGTCGATCAACAACACGCTCAGCCGCACCGTGGTCACGTCTCTGACTACCTTGCTCGTGGTCACCACCCTCTTTATATTGGGCGGCGAAGTCCTTCGCGGCTTTGCATTTGCCCTCATCATTGGCGTTATGATCGGGACGTACTCTTCCATCTGGGTGGCTTCGCCCATTGTGGTCGAGTTGCGCCAGCGCGCGGCCAAGTAACGCTCCCGACTGACGACACACCTCAACTGATTAGCCTACTCGATCCATGAATTTCAACGTAGATGAACGCTACAATGCCGTCGTTATCACGCTCAAAGGCAACGTGATGGGCGGCCCCGATGGCGCCAAGATGCACGATACGCTGCACGAGATGCGCG
>JBCDJT010000028.1:0-48451 GCA_038747545.1 Bacteroidota bacterium | reverse complement strand
GCAGCGCTCGGCGACACCCGCTTGACGCGTGTCATCTCTGTCGTGCGCCGGCCTTCTGGCTACGAACACGCCAAGCTGACTGAGATCATCCACGCGGATATGATGGACCTCGGCTCCCTAGCCGATGAGCTAGCACAAGCCGACGCGTGCCTGTTCTGCCTGGGCATCTCGTCGGCGGGGCAGAGCGAGGATGCGTATCGGCGTATCACGTACGACCTCACGCTGTCGGTGGCGCAAGCGCTGGTAGCGCGCAATCCGGCGATGACGTTTGTCTACGTCTCCGGCGCGGGCACCGATGCGAATAGCCGAGCGATGTGGGCGCGGGTCAAGGGCGAGACAGAGCGAGACCTTGCGGCGCTTCCGTTTAAGGCGGTCTGCAACGCGCGGCCGGGCTTCATTCAGCCCGTGGGCGGGGCCGCGAGCCGCACCACCTTATACCGTGCCCTCTATGCCGTGATGACACCGCTCATGCCCCTGCTTCGCCGTCTCGCCCCTCGCTCCATCTTAGACACCGATGAGTTGGGACGCGCGCTGGTGGAAGCTGGGCTGGCCGGAGCGGACACATCCGTGCTGGACGTGCCTGACCTGCAACAGCTAGCTGAGCGCGCCACCTCGCATGCCGATGCTGCCACTCGCTGACCTTCACGTATGGCGTCATCCGCTATCGCTTTGGCGCACTGCGCAAGTCCGTGCTGCCCACTGGCCACGTATTCTCGTTGTGTACTGTGACTAACTACGCAACCCAACCAAACGACTGCCATGACCAAGACGATTTTGATTACAGGCGCCTCCACCGGCATCGGCCGCGCCACGGCTGAGCTGTTTGCCGAACGCGGCTGGAACGTAGTCGCCACGATGCGGACGCCCTCCGATGGTGCTGCCCTCGCTGAGCGCGACAACGTGCTCGTGACCCGCCTGGACGTGCTGGATGCCGCCTCCATCGAAGCCGCACTCGCTGCAGGCATCGAACGCTTCGGCGCCATCGACGCAGTGCTCAACAACGCGGGCTACGCCGTAATGGGGCCGTTCGAAGCCACTGACGCGGCCGACACGGAGCGGCAGTTCGACGTGAACGTGCTGGGCCTCCTCCGCGTGACCCAAGCCGCGTTGCCGCACTTCCGCGAGCGTGGGTCGGGGCTCTTCCTCAACGTCTCATCCATGGGCGGTCGCACCACGTTTCCGCTGCTTAGCCTCTACCACGCCACCAAGTGGGCCGTCGAGGGCTTCTCCGAGTCGATCCACTACGAGCTGCTGCCGCTGGGCATCGGCGTGAAGCTGATCGAGCCCGGCGCCATCGCCACCGACTTCGGCAGCCGCTCCATGACCTTCGCCCAACCCACCACCACCGACGCCTACAATGGCATGATGAGCGCCGTGCAGGCGATGTTCGAGGGCGCTACGTATGGCACGCCGCAGATGGTGGCCAAGACCATCTACAAAGCCGCCACCGACGGCCGCAGCCAGCTCCGCTACCTCGCGGGCGACGATGCCGAAGCGATCCTGGCTCAACGCGAAGCCGCTGGTGATGAACCGTTCCTCGCAGGCATGCGCGCGCAGCTCGGCCTGGCTACCAGCTGAGTATGTGGAGCGGAGCGACTGGGCCAACTCAGCCATCCTGATCCACCTTGGCCTATTTTCTGGTCACTGACACCCTTTTCTCACCGCTGATTACGTGACGACTCCCTCTCGCTCCCCGAAAAAGCTGCGTTGGCGCATCCTCAAGGGCCTCGGCCTGACTATTCTGGTACTCGCTGGTCTCATCACGTGGGATGTGTGGACAGCGACGGGCACCGCGCCCGACGGCGAACGCCTGGAGCGCATCGCCGAGTCGCCGCAGTACAGCGACGGGCGCTTCACCAACGTCCTCCCCGTGCAGAACGAGGCGTTCTCGCTGGATGTGATGCGGGAATTCTTCTTCGGCGGCAGCCCGCACCGCACGCCAGAGAACGCCATCCCGACCGTCGCACGCACTGCTGCCGATTTTGCCGAGGCGCCCGACAGCTTGCGCGTCACGTGGCTGGGGCACTCGACGCTGCTGATCGAACTCGACGGCACGCGCCTGCTCATCGACCCCGTCTGGGGCGAGCGCGTGTCGCCGTCATCGGTGGTGGGGAGCAAGCGGTTCTTCGACCCGCCGCTGCCGCTCGACGCCCTGCCGCCCATCGACGCCGTGCTGATCTCGCACGATCACTACGATCACCTCGACCTGCCGACGATCCAGGCGCTCGCTGACCGCGTGCCGCGCTTCCTGGTGCCGCTTGGGATCGGGTCGCACCTGGAGTATTGGGGTGTCGCCGCCGAACGCATCCTCGAACTCGACTGGTGGGATGAGACCGAGGTGGGCGGGGTCCAGCTGGTGAGTACGCCTGCCCGGCACTTCTCCGGCCGCTCCCTTACTGACGCCGACGCCACCCTCTGGACAGGCTGGGCCATGCTGGGCGCGGAGCAGCGCGTGTTCTACTCCGGCGACACCTCGCTCACGCCTTCCTTCGCCGAGGTGGGCGAGCGCTTCGGGCCGTTCGACGTGACGATCATTGAGACAGGCGCCTACAACCCCGCGTGGCGCGACGTCCACCTGGGCCCCGAGCAAGCCGTGGCGGTCCACCGGATGGTGCGCGGAAAGGTGATGCTGCCCGTCCACTGGTGTACGTTCAACCTCGCCATGCACGGCTGGACCGAGCCCGCCGAGCGCGTACGCATCGCTGCCGAACCGCTGGGCATCGCCGTCGCCTTCCCGCGCCCCGGCGAGAGCATCACCACCACCAGCTACCCGACCGAAGCGTGGTGGCCCACCCTCCCGTTTGACTCCGGCGAAGAGGTCTCGACGATCTCGACGAGCCTGCCGGACAGCGTGCGCGCGCTCATCCCCTGAGCAGGGATCTGTATAACGAAGCAGCGCCCGACCTCCGCGAAGGAAGCCGGGCGCTGCCGGATGGGATTGCTCACTCCCATGGACGATGGCGTCCCGATCAGCCGCAGCCGCTGCTGCTGCCGCAGTTCACGCACACATAGCAGGCGCCGCTGCGCACGGTGATGCTGCCGCAGTTGGAGCAGGCTGGCGAGTCTTCCTGGTTCTGGAAGGCTCCGGCATGACCAACACGCTGCTCAGGGACGAACTTGGCTTCGGCGAGGAACGCCTCAACCGTCGTCCCCACCAGCGGCTCGGTGGCGGCTTCCGGGATGCTCAGCTCCATCTGCGTGGCGTCGGAGGCAGGGCCGTTGCGATCGATTTGCGCCGCAACGGCCTCAGTAGGGTTTACGGTACCCTCCGTGGCGTCAGCGTCGGAGTCTAGGCCGTTGCGGTCAGTTGCCGCAACGGCCTCAGTAGGGTTTACGGCATCCTCCGTCTCGGGCTGAGGCAAGAACTTGAGGCCGAGATATCGGAAGATGTAGTCCATCAAGCTCTTGGCTATCGGGATCTGCTTGTTGTTCGTGAACCCGCTCGGCTCGAAGCGCATGTGGCTGAACTTGCGCACCAGGTCTTCCAGCGGCACGCCGTACTGCAGCGCCAGCGAGATCGACGTGGCAAAGGCATCCATCATCCCGGAGATCGTGGAGCCCTGCTTGGCCATCGTGATGAAGATCTCGCCCGGCATCTTGCTGTCCGGGTACAGGCCCACGTGCAAGTAGCCTTCGTGCCCCGCGATGGAGAACTTGTGCGTCACCGAGGGGCGCTCGTCAGGCAGGCGCTTGCGGACCGGCTTGTAGATCACCTTCTCTACTTCGACCAGCTTCTCTACGATCTCCGGCACTTCGGTCGCCATGCCGTCGCCCGAGGCCTCGACCGTCTCCTTGTTCTTCGTGTAGCCGCCTTTCGACGTCGAGAGCGGCTGCGAACGCTTGGAGTTTTCGCGGTAGATGGCCACGGCTTTCAGGCCGTACTTCCAGCTCTGCATGTACGCGTCGGCGATCTCCTCAATCGTCGAGCTCTCCGGCATGTTCACCGTCTTCGAGATCGCGCCCGAGATGAACGGCTGGCAGGCGGCCATCATCTTGATGTGGCCGAGGTGGTGGATCGACCGGGTGCCGTTGAACGGCTTGAACGCGCAGTCGAAGACGGGCAGGTGCTCCTCGTCGAGGCCCGGCGCGCCTTCGATGGTGTCGTTCTGGTCGATGTACGTCATGATGCTGTCGATGGCGTCCTCGGCGTACCCCAGCCGTGCTAATGCTTCCGGCACCGTCTGGTTGACGATCTTGAGCATGCCCTCGCCCTTGCCGGCCAGCAGCTTGTACTTGACCAGTGCGATGTCCGGCTCCACGCCCGTCGTGTCGCAGTCCATCATGAAGGCGATGGTGCCCGTCGGCGCGAGCACCGTGGCTTGCGCGTTACGGTAGCCGAACGCCTCGCCGTTGGCGACCATGCGGTCGAGCGACTCGGTGGCGGCCTCGCGGAGGTAGGACGGCGCCTTGTCGAAGAGGGCGTCGTCGATGGCGGCGCGGTGCATGCGCATCACCTCCATCATCGGCTCGGCGTTGTTCGCGTAGCCGTCGAACGTGCCGATCTTCGGGTTGGCGGCGATCTCCGCGCTGCGAGCGTAGGCTTCGGCGTGCTCCATCGCCATGATGCAGCCGGCGATGGCGTTGCCTTCGTCCGAGTCGTAGGGAACGCCCATCGACATCAGCAGCGCGCCCAGGTTGGCGAAGCCGAGGCCCAGCGGGCGGTACTTGTGGCTGTTGGCGGCGATCTTGGCGCTCGGGTAGCCCGCGTTGTCCACCAGGATCTCCATCGCCGTGATGTAGATGCGAGCGGCGGCGCGGAAGCGGTCCACGTCGAACGTGCCGTCGGCATTCTGGAATTTGCGCAGGTTCAGCGACGCAAGGTTGCACGCGCTGTTGTCCAAGAACATGTACTCCGAGCACGGATTCGACGAGTTGATGCGGCCGTCGTTCTTGCACGTGTGCCACTTCTGGATCGTGTCCTCATATTGCGCGCCCGGGTCGCCACAGACGTGCGTGCCCTCGGCGATCTTGGTGAGCAGCGCAGGCGCATCGACAGTCTCGATAGCGGCGCTGTCCGTCACGGAGCGGAGCGTGTATGACTCGCCGTTATCGGCAGCCGACATGAACGCATCGTCCAAGCGCACCGACTGGTTGACGTTCTGGAAGGCGACGGAGCCGTAGGCCGGGCCGTTGAACGAGCCGTCGTAGCCTTCTTCGATGAGCGCCCAAGCTTTGCGCTCCTCCTCCATCTTGGCGCCTACGAACTCTTCGATGTCGGCGTGCCACACCTTCAGCGTCTGCATGATGGCGGCGCGGCGCGTCTTGCCGCCGCTCTTGATAGTGCCGCCCGTGGCGTCCTGCACGCGCATGAAGCTCACCGGGCCGCTCGGAATGCCACCACCCGACAGCTTCTCTTTCGACGAGCGCAGCGTGGACCAGTCGGCACCGACGCCAGAGCCGTACTTGAACAACCGCGCGCTCTCGCTCATGAGCTGCCAGATGTCATCGATGCTGTCATCCACCGAGATGATGAAGCACGCCGAAGCCTGCGGGCGCTCGTACGGATCGACCTCGACAATTTTCTTCTTGCGGCGGTCCCATCCGAAGATGGTCTTGCCGCCCGTGTCGCGCACGCCGTACTGGTGGTAGAGACCTACGTTGAACCACACCGGGCTGTTGAAGGCGCCGTGCTGGTTCACGCACAGCCACGTCAGCTCGTCGTAGAAGCGCTCGGCGTCGGCCTTGGTGGCGAAGTAGTTTTGCTTCTGGCCCCAGTCGGCGATGGTGCGCGTGACGCGGTGGATCAGCTGGCGCAGGGAATGCTCGCGTCCGCCGTCTTCGGGCGCTGTACCCGCCAGCTCTACGTCACCATAGAAGTACTTGCTGCTCACCACGTTCGAGGACAGCTGGCTCCACGAGACGGGAAACTCAACGTCCTTCTGCTCGAAGATCGCCTCGCCCTTGGGGTTCTTGATGGCCGCGTCTCGGAAGCCCCACTCAACAGAGTCGAACGGGTTCTGGCCGTCTGTGGAAAACGTGCGGTGGATGGACAGGCCTTTGGCAAGGGCCTTGGCATCTGCTGGAGGGGGGGCGTTCAGCAGCGAAGTCTGATTCGCAGGCGTAGGCATGGTGCAGCCTCTAACAACATTGGTACAACGGGACAACGAGGGAGACGTCGACAGGCGTAAGAGTGTCCCTTTTGGGCGGAGGGTCGTTCGCACAAACAGCCGCACCCGGTGACGCCTAGCAGACCGGGTTGGGGAACGGTCGGGGCGACGTAGGCTGCGGGGACAAAGAACGGTTTACCACACCAAAGCAGTAAACCGTGATCGTCTGGGCCGACGTAATGTGTACAAGAAACCAGGGGGCTCAAGCTTTTGCAAGCGGTTTTTTTCCACAAAACGCGGGGTTTTGTTCACGCATCGGTTACCTCGATAAATCCGCATTTTTTGTGTGCTCAGCGGCTTATCTGATTCAGCTACCGAGTCTCGTCACAACCAGGAAACACTCGTGAACCCCGGTTATCAACATGAACGATATGTGTAGGTGACAATAACGGCGAGTCGGCTGTAGAAATAACGGATTTCAAACAAAAAGAGTGTGCATAAATCAGCAATTCAAGCAGGACGTCAGCGCCTC
Source organism: Bacteroidota bacterium (assembly GCA_038747545.1). Classification (GTDB taxonomy): domain Bacteria; phylum Bacteroidota; class Rhodothermia; order Rhodothermales; family JBCCMF01; genus JBCCMF01. The sequence continues at coordinate 41,872 of JBCDJT010000028.1, read as the reverse complement.
GCGACGAAGGGCGACCCTGCAGGAAAGATTGTATCTTGACACCCCGTCTCCTGTCCCTCTGACCGCCACGTATGTCTGATTCGTCCCTTCAACTCGGCCCCGGTACGTTGCTCATCGCACCGCCGATGATGGACGACCCAAACTTCCGCCGGGCGGTCGTTCTGCTCTGCGAGCACGGCGAGGAGGGGTCGTTCGGCTTGGTACTCAACCGTATGCTGGAACTGGAACTGCGTGACGTCCTGGACGAGGCCGAGTTCGCCGCCGACCTGCTGAGTCTAGGTGGTCCCGTACAACCCAACACCCTGCACGTCCTACATCGGCAGGCGAACTTGGAGGAGGCCGTGACTGTGAGTGATGGGGTTTACTGGAGCGGCGACTTCGAGCGCATCATTGAGCAGGTGCGGCTTGGGCAGGCACCCGAAGGCGAGTTTCGTTTCTTTCTCGGCTACGCCGGGTGGGGCGCCGGGCAGCTGGAGCAAGAACTGTCGCACGACAGCTGGATCGTAACGCCCGTCCGTGCCGATGAGGTCTTTGCGGTGGAGACCGAGAAGCTGTGGCGGCATGTGCTGCGCCGCATGGGTGGCGAATACGCCATCCTCGCCAACTTCCCCACCGACCCGCGCATGAACTAGCACCTGCGCATGGCCGTCCCGCACTTCACGTACCCGAGCGCTTACCTCCAGGCCTTCACCACGCAGGTCTTTCAGCACTTTGGCGTGCCCGATGCCGACGCCGGGCATGCCGCCGAAATCCTGGCGCTCAGCGACCTGCGCGGCATCGAGTCGCACGGTGTAGCCCGGCTGTACGCCTACCACCGCAAGCTGAGAGCGGGCGACATCAACCCCACGCCGACGGTCCAGATCGTGCGTGAAACCCCGAGCACAGCTACCGTCGATGGCGACAACGGGCTGGGACTCGTGGTGGGGCCGTGGGCCAATCGGCTGGCGATGACCAAAGCGGAGGCCGTCGGCTCGGGCTGGGTGAGCGTGCGGAACAGCAACCACTTCGGCATCGCAGGCTACTACCCGATGCAGGCGCTGGAGCGCGACCTGATCGGCTGGGCGATGACGAATGCGACGGCGCTGGTAGCACCGCTGTGGAGCCGCGAGCGCATGCTCGGCACCAACCCCATCGCCATCGCCTTCCCCGGCCTCAACGAGCCGCCCATCGTGATCGACATGGCGACGAGCGTGGTGCCGTATGGCAAGATCGAGATTGCGCGGCGGCTGGAGCAGCCGATTCCCGAAGGCTGGATCATCGACGCCGACGGCAACGCGACCACCGATCCCAACGCGATGCCTGCGGGCGGGGCGCTGCTGCCGCTGGGCGGAGCGCGTGACCACGGCGGCCACAAGGGGTATGCACTCGCGTCGATGGTGGACATCCTGACGAGCGTGCTCAGCGGCGCCAGCTGGGGGCCGTTTGCGCCGTCGTTCGCCCTGCAGAGCAGCGCGGATCGGGCATCGCGAGGGCAAGGGCTCGGGCAGTTCTTCGGCGCGATGCAAATCGCCGGCTTCCGCGACCCCACCGCATTCAAGCAGGAGATCGATACATGGATCCGCACGTTCCGGGCCGCTGCCCCTGCAGCAGGCACGGACGGCCCCCTCATCCCTGGCGATCCTGAGCGGCTGGCTCATGCCAAGCGCAGCACCGACGGCATCCCACTGCCCGAGCCTGTCGTGCAGGATCTGCGTCAGATCGGGCGCGACATCGGTGTGGCGTTTGATCCGTGAGCGTTGCGGGAGTGCGGCCTCGCGGCTACTTTGAGGGGTCTGTTCACTCGGCACCGTTCCCGCCATGACTCCCCGCTCACTCCTCCCCCTCATCGCTGCGTTCGTCCTCGTCAGCTGTGGCACTGCACCACCTGCGTCCGACGTGCAGCTGCCCGCCCTCTTCTCCGACCACATGGTGCTCCAGCGCGACATGCCGATTCCCGTCTGGGGCACGGCCTCGCCGGGTGGCGAGGTCACGGTAGCGCTCGGCGGCCAAACCCGCGCTGCCGTCGCCGATGGCGAAGGCAACTGGCAGGTCGATCTGCCCCTCATGAGCGCGGGCGGCCCGCACACGCTGACCGTGGCGGGCACCGACACGACCACGTTCTCCGACGTGCTCATCGGCGATGTTTGGGTCGGGTCGGGGCAGTCGAACATGTACTGGGAGGTGCGGCAGTCTGCCGATGCCGAGGCTGAGATCGCGGCAGCCAACCACCCAAACCTGCGCATCTTCGACGTGGCGCTCGACGCCAGCATGACTGAGAAAGACGATGTCACAAGCAGCGGTTGGGCCGCCGTGACCCCCGAGACCATTGCCCGTTTCTCGGCGGTGGCGTACTACTTCGGACGCGAGGTGCAGCAGGAGGTGGAGGTCCCCATCGGCCTCATCCGTACGGCATGGGGCGGCACGCGGGCCGAAGCGTGGACCAGCCGCAACACGCTGCGTACGCTCGACGACTATCGCCCCATTGTGGAAGAGATGGACGCGATTGGGTATGCCGACTACATGGAGGCCAAGAGCGAGGGCTACGGACCAGCGATTGCGGCCTGGAACGCTCAAGTGCGCGACCTCGATGCGGGCTACTCCAGTCGCAGCACCTGGAGCGCGCCAGAACTAGATGAAAGCGGATGGGACACGATGACTTTGCCCACGGAGTGGGAGTTGGCCGGGCTGGATGGCTTCGACGGCATCGTGTGGTTCCGCCGCACCGTAGAGATCCCTGCGAACTGGGCTGGCAGCGAACTCACCCTGCAGCTGACTACCATCGACGACTGGGACTCGACGTACGTGAACGGCACGCTCGTGGGGCACATGGAGAATTATGCTGCTGAGCGGCACTACACTGTACCGGCTGGCCTGATGCAGCCCGGCGCCAACCAAATCAGTGTGCGTGTGGTGGACACGGGCGGCGGCGGCGGCATCGATGCGCGTACTGGCACGCTGCAGCTGGTCGGCCCCGATGGCGTAGCGATTCCCCTGGATGGCGACTGGCGCTACAAGGTGGCGGCTACCCTCAGTGACTTGCCTGCGCGACCGCAGCAGCCTGCCCGCCAGCATGTGCCGTCGGTGCTATACAACGCCATGATCTCGCCGCTCATCCCGTTCGGCATCCGCGGCGTCATCTGGTACCAAGGCGAGAGCAACACGGGCCGCGCCTATCAATACCGCGAGCTGTTCCCGGCGATGATCACCGACTGGCGCACGCAGTGGGGCCAAGGCGACTTCCCCTTCTACTTCGTGCAGCTGGCCAACTTCATGGCGCCGCAGACCGACCCCGATAACGCCTCGGACTGGGCCGAGCTGCGCGAAGCGCAAACCATGACGCTCGATGCTGTGCCCAACACCGCGCAGGCTGTCATCATCGACATCGGCGAGGCCAACGACATCCACCCGCGCAACAAGCAGGATGTGGGCAAGCGGCTAGCGTTGGCGGCGCTCGCGCTGGAGTACGACCGCGATGTCGTCTACTCCGGCCCCAGCTATCGCGCGATGACGGTGGACGGAAGCGAGGTGATGCTCGACTTCGACCACGTCGGCAGCGGCCTGGAGGCACGCGGCGATGCCCTCAGTGGCTTCGCCATCGCAGGTCCCGACAGCGTCTTCGTTTGGGCCGACGCCCGCATCGACGGCGACCGCGTGGTGGTCTCCAGCCCCGAGGTGAGTGCGCCCATCGCGGTGCGCTACGGCTGGGCCAACAACCCCGACGTCAACCTCTACAACGCCGAGGGCCTGCCCGCCTCGCCCTTCCGCACCGATGACTGGCCTGGGGTGACGTTCGGCGTGCGGTGAGCGCACACCTCCCATAAAACCGTCTTTCCGGCCCAAAATCACATCCTGGAAACATCATTCGCGTAGCATTCGCACGGTCCTCCCGTACGAATGCACCGTTTGTTACGATCTCCCATCCTCCATCGTTTGGCTGTCCGCATGGAACTCCGCATCGAAAACCTCTCCAAAACCTACCCCAACGGCACGGAGGCGCTCAAGGGCGTCAGCCTCACTATTCCGAAGGGTATGTTCGGCCTGCTCGGCCCCAACGGCGCGGGCAAGTCCACGCTGATGCGCACCATCGCCACGCTGCAGGAGCCCGACACCGGCAGCATCCACCTGGGCGAGATCGACGCGCTGCGCGACAAGATGGCGCTGCGCCAGACGCTGGGCTACCTGCCGCAAGAGTTTGGCGTCTACCCCAAGGTATCGGCCATCGACCTGCTCGACCACTTCGCCGTGCTGAAAGGGCTGACGAACAAGAAGGAGCGCAAGACGGTGGTGGAGGCGCTGCTGCACCAGACCAACCTGTGGAACGCGCGCTTCAAACGCCTGGGCGGCTTCTCCGGCGGCATGCGGCAGCGGTTCGGCATTGCGGTGGCGCTGCTGGGCAACCCGCAGCTCATCATCGTGGATGAGCCCACGGCGGGCCTCGACCCCGCCGAGCGCGTGCGCTTCCTCAACCTGCTCAGCGAGCTGGGCGAGAACAGCATCGTCATCCTGTCCACGCACATCGTGGAGGACGTGAGCGAGCTGTGCCAGCGCATGGCCATCATCCGCGAGGGCGAGATCCTGCTCGAAGCCGATCCGCTCACTGCCATCGCCGATTTGCAAGGCCGCGTCTGGCGCAAGGTCATCGACAAGAGTGAGCTAGAGGCGCATCAAGCGCAGCATCATGTCATCTCGACGAAGCTGCTCGTCGGGCGCGTGGTGATTCACGTCCTGAGCGATGCCGCGCCGGAGAGGTTCACGGCGGTGGAGCCAGACCTGGAGGATGTCTACTTCGCCACAATGAACCGCGAAGCCGCCGTTGCCTGATGTCCACTCTCCGCCGCGACAGTCCGCAGCTTGCGCGCCGCCGTCAGACGTTGCGCCATCAAGAGACGCCTGCTGAACGGCGGCTGTGGCAGCACTTGCGCAATCGACAGATCGAGGGCTTCAAGTTTCGTCGTCAAGCCAGCCTGGGGCGGTACGTCGTTGACTTCTTGTGTGCAGAACTGCATGTAGCCATCGAGTTGGATGGCACTGTGCATGACGACCCAGCGCGGCGCGACTACGACATTGAGCGTCAGGCTGCGTTGGAGGAAAACGGTGTGCGTGTCGTGCGATTTAGCAATGATGCGGTGTTCAATGAGCTTCCTGTAATCCTAGATGCGATAGCGTTTGTGCTGCGCGAAGAGGGGCCGAGGCAGGGCAAATGATGGATTTGATCCACCTCACCCCAGCCCTCTCCTCTCCTGGAGAGGGAGCCCGTTTTGCCAGCCGGCAAATGCCTTGCACTGCCTTACATGTGCCAGCATTACAGGCTGATTCCGCTTCATCTTGTGATGACAACCGTCCAGCCTGCGTCCCCTCTCCTGAGGAGGAGAGGGACAGGGTGAGGTAGACAAAGCGCTACCTCAAACTCAAACACCACATACTTCTCATCTCCATGCTCTGGACCATCGCACAGAACGAACTCACGTACCGGTTCAAGAAGGTCTCCACGCACATCTACTTCCTGATCCTGGCGGGGCTTGGCTTCTTTATGACGCTGGCCATTGGCGGGGCGTTTGAGAGCTTCAACGCGGCCATCGCGGGCAGCGGGAGTGCGCTGAAGGTGAACTCGCCGTTTGCCGTCTTCCAGCTCATCTCCGCGCTCAGCCTGATCGGCGTGCTGATCACGGCCAGCTTCATGGGACAGGCGACCTACCGCGACTACGCCGCCAAGATCGACCCGCTGCTCTTTACCATGCCGATCACCAAGACGGCCTACCTCGGCGGCCGCTTCATCGGGGCGCTGCTGGGCAACCTGTACATCTTCTTGGGCATCGCGGTGGGGATGCTGGCGGCCTCGTTCATGCCCATCGTGGACCCCGAGTTCTTCGGGCGGTACCGCGTGGCGAACTACCTGCATCCGTACTGGACGTTTGTGCTGCCCAACCTGCTCTTCACCGGTGCCATCTTCTTCGCGCTCCCCGCCTTTACGCGCTCGATGCTGCCCAACTACATCGGCGGGACGTTGCTGCTGGTGGGTTACCTGATCGCGGGGCAGCTCATTGCCAACCTGGAGAACGAGACGCTGGCAGCGATGATCGACCCGTTCGGCGGGCAGGCAATGGCACAGCTGACGCAATACTGGACGATTGTCGAGCAAAACACGCTGCTGATCCCGCTAGAAGGGCTCTTCCTGGCCAACCGGTTGCTCTGGATGAGCGTGGGCCTCGCGGTCTTTGGGCTCGTCTACTGGCGGTTCGCGTTCGGGCACGCGTCGGTGGGTGGCAAGCGGCGGAAGAAGGCGCAGCCTGCCACGACCGCAGCCATCGACCTGAGCGCGCTGCCGCAGATGACCGTGCAGACCGGCTTCGGCGCCCAGGTCACGCAGTTCGTCGACATGACGAAGCGGGCGTTCATGGGCATCGTCAAGAACGTGTACTTCCTGGCCATTCTCGCCTCTGGGATGCTGTTCCTGGTGTTCACGATCTCGGAGGTGGGCAACATCTTCGGCACCGAGACCTACCCCGTGACCTACCAAGTGCTCGGCACGCTCGGCTCGTTCTCGCTGTTCGTGCTCATCGTCATCATCTTCTACTCAGGCGAGCTGGTGTGGCAGGAGCGCGACCTGAAGGCCGACCAGCTCTTCGACACCCTGCCGATGCCCAACTGGGTGCCCTACTTCGCCAAGCTGACGGCGCTCGTCGGCGTGATCGGGCTGCTCATGGCGATCCTGATGCCCGTCGGTATGCTGACGCAGGCGTGGAAGGGCTACTTCAACTTCGAGCTAGGGCTGTACCTGCGCGGCCTCTTCGGCGTGACGATGATCGACTTCGTGTTGCTGGCCATCTTCTCGTTCGCGGTCCAGACCATCGTCAACCAGAAGTACATCGGGCACGTCATCGTGATCGTGTTCTACCTGTTCACGGGCTTCATGGGCAGCTTGGGGCTGGAGCACAACCTCTACCAGTTCGCCTCCAACCCGCGCATCACCTACTCCGACATGAACGGCTACGGCCACTTCGCAGGGCCGTTCATGTGGTTCAAAGTGTACTGGAGCGCGTTCAGCGCCGTGCTCGCTGTGGCGGCCATGCTGTTCTGGGTGCGCGGCAAGGAGACGGGCTGGGCTGACCGGTGGACGCTGGCGAAGCAGCGGCTCACGCCGGGCATCACGACGGGGCTGATCGCGAGCCTGGCACTGTTCGTGCTGACGGGCAGCTTCATCTTCTACAACACCAACATCCTGAACGACTTCCAGACGTCGTACGAGAGCCAACTGGAGACGGCCAACTACGAGCGCAAGTACAAGCGCTTCGACGGCATCCCGCAGCCGCGCATCGTGGACGTCAACGTGGACGTGGACATCTTCCCGAAGGAGCGCGACATCCTGGCGCGGGGCCGCTACCTGCTCGTCAACAAGACCAACAGCGCCATCGACTCCGTGCATGTGCGGCTGCCTGCCTCGGCGCAGGTCAACAACATCGCGTTCGATGCCGCGCACGAGCCCGTCGTGGCCGATGACACGCTGGGCTACTACATCTACCGCCTGGGCGCCGCGCTCCAGCCCGGCGACTCGCTGGGGCTCGACTTCGACCTGGCCTACACCAGCGAGGGCTTCCCCAACGGCGGGGGCGGCACAGCGGTGGTCTACAACGGCACATTCTTCAACAGCGGCATCATGCCGAGCCTGGGCTACAGCAGCCAGCCCGAGCTCAGCGCCGACGACACGCGCCGCAAGTTCGACCTGCCGATCAAGGAGCGCGTGGCGCCGCTCGAAGACACGACAGCGGTGTACAACACCTACATCGCCTCCGATGCCGACTGGGTGACCTTCGAGACGACGGTGAGCACGGTGCCTGAGCAGATCGCGCTGGCGCCCGGCTATCTGCAGCGCGAGTGGGAGGAGGACGGCCGCCGCTACTTCCACTACAAGATGGACGCGCCCATCCTCAACTTCTACGCGTACCTCTCCGCCGAGTACACCATCGCGAGCGACTACTGGCTCGACGCCCAAGGCGACACGGTCACCATCGAGGTGTACTACGACGAGAAGCACCCGTACAACATCGACCGCATGATCGACGCGGTGCAGAAGTCGCTGGATTACTACACGGCCAACTTCAGCCCGTACCAGCATCGGCAGGTGCGCATCATCGAGTTTCCGCGCTACGCCAGCTTTGCGCAGGCCTTCCCGAACACGATCCCGTACTCCGAGGCCATCGGCTTCATCGCCCGCATCGACGACCCCGACGAGGACATCGACTACCCGTTCTACGTGACGGCGCACGAGATCGCGCACCAGTGGTGGGCGCATCAGGTGATTGGCGGCAATGTGCAGGGCGCCACGGTGCTCTCCGAGGCGCTGGCGCAGTACAGCTCGCTCATGGTGATGGAGCGCGAGTACGGGCCGGACAAGATGCGGCGGTTCTTGGCGTTCGAGCTAGATAGCTACCTGAGCGGCCGCGCGTTTGAGCGCAAGAAGGAGCTGCCGCTGATGCGTGCCGAGAGCCAGCAGTACATCTACTATAACAAGGGCTCGCTGGCGATGTATGCCCTGCGCGACTACATCGGCGAGGACTCGCTCAACGCCGCTCTCAGCCGCTACGTCGACGCCGTGGCGTTCCAGGAGCCGCCGTACACGACCACGCTCGAATTCATGGAGTACCTCGAAGCCGCCACGCCCGACTCGCTCCGCTACGTACTCGACGACCTCTTCCGCACCATCACCCTCTACGAGAACTACGTGGAAGACGCCACCTACGCCGTCACGCCCGACAGCCTGTTCGATGTGACGCTGGCGCTCAAAGCCCAGAAGGTGCGCGCCGACTCGCTGGGCGTGGAAACCGATGTGGCCATGCAGGACTGGATCGACATCGGCGTCTTCGCCGACGAGCGCGTGGACGGCAAAACCCGCGAGGTGCCGCTCTACCTCCAGAAGCACCGCATCACTGGCGACACCACGCTCACCATCCGCGTGGACCGCGAGCCCGACCGCGCCGGCATCGACCCCTACAATAAGCTCATCGACCGCACCTCGGGCGACAACGTGAAGCGCGTGACAGAGGCGGAGGAATAGGTTTCCAGATGAGCGAAGGTGTGAGCAATTGTTCTGCCCGCTTGGACCTTTGCCCCTTATTGTTGGTAGCGTCCAAGCAAACGTGCAATGATCACACGTGCCCAGTGACAGCACGCAGACACTGGCTCAGCTTTTCTTCAATCGTTTAATCAACCGTGCTGCGACATTGGAGATAACGAAGTTTTACGAGGGTCGACACCCGAGCGAAGTACCCTTTTACACCCAGCGCGCTGTGGCTGCGATATGCGGGGTGCCATCTGGCACGCTACGGAATTGGCTTACCGATACTGGCCGCGGTGGGACTCCTGATGCGTTGCTGATCAGCCCTGAAGGTGAAAAAGGACGCCTCTCTTTCCAAAACCTTGTCGAAGCGTATGCGATCAAGCAATTGCGCCGCCAAGGCGGCGTGTCAACTCGACGCCTCCGGAACGCCGCTATCTATTACAGAGAGCAGGGATTTCCGCGGCCTTTCTTGAATATCAAAGAAGATTGGCTTGTTGGTACAGGCATCTACCGAATCGTGGGAGATGATTTAGTTGATGCTACGGACTGGGGACAATACGTATTACGTCCTATCATCAACCAGTACAGCTCGCGAGTCACGTACGACAACGGTCAGCCAGTGGAGTTTTTCCCTGCCTTCGGCCAAGACGGGAGTCGCGACGTCAAGGTTGATCCTAGGATCAGGTTCGGTCACCCTGCAATTGCAGGCACTGGGATCAGAACAGCCACCATTTGGAGTCGCGCGCAATCTGGCGAAAAACTGCGAGACATAGCAGACGGATACGCCGTTGAAGAACACTTGGCGGCGGCAGCTCTTCGCTACGAAGCATCGAGGCGCATCAGATAGTGTCAAGGTTCAATATAGGCTCAGTCACATTCTATGTTGACGAGGATCTTGATTCTGATCAGTTCGTCAAGCCAATTCGCGCAGCAGGCTTTCGTCTGGTCAGGCATCGGCAAGTCTTGCCACCTGGAACACCCGACGAAGTTTGGATCCCCTCTATTGCCCGAAAGGGCTGGTTTGCTTTATCTCACAATCGGGAAATCAGTTACCTGCGCAGCCAGCGCGACTTGGTGATGCGTGAGGGTTTAGGGCTTTTTCTTGTACGCGGCCAGACTAGGCACGAAGGCCATCCTTTCCTTGCAGGTAAGGTGGTCGGTGCGAAGACATCGATAGCAAACTTTGTTCACAAAAATTATCGGCCCTTCATCGCCTCAATCATTGGTCCCCAAGGCAAGAAGCAGCGATACAGGTGTGAAGGCAGAAAGCCTGAGGATCGAGCTTGGAATGCTGGGAAAATGGAAGCGCGGCAGCAGTTGAGAAATGCGGAAGAACCGCCACCAGGTTCGTAGGTCTAGAGCCTTCAGGACCGCACCTCGGGCGACAACGTGAAGCGCGTGACAGAGGCTGAGGAATAGGTTGGCAATCCCCGTAAAATTTGGGGCATGCCCTTGTCCGTAGTGCCACAGGGTCGTAGGATGCCTGGGTGCTCTTTCCCCTGCAAATACATTCATGCAGCTCTGCCTCTTTGAAGACGAACATGTAGGCCATCTGGCGCCGCTGGTGCTCACACGGCCCGTGTACCACTTGCGCCTCGGCGTGCGCAGCGTGGCACGGCGGCACCACGACGTGTTTGCGCCTGCAGCCATGCTGTTTCACATGCGGCAAGCGGTCCGCCCCAGCGTGAAGCAGCGCACGTTTGGGCGCGGCACGCTGTTCGTCAACGGGCGGTATGTACCGGAGCCGGGACCACTCGCCGAGCGCCTGAAAGCCGCTGCCCAGCCTGGCGAGCCTAGCCAGGTGTTCATGCAGGACGACACGGTCATAGCCGCCTGGGTGCCGGACCGCACTATCACGCTCGCAGCGGATGCCCTGCCCTCCAGCGCCTTCGCCGAGTTACCCTCGGAGCCCGTTGAGGGCGCCCGCCTGCTCACGCGGCTATGGGACGTACTCGACGACCTGCGCGGCACCCTCCGCGACGACATCGCCGCCTGCGGCCCGCCAGATTCGCTCGGCCAAGCTGCGGTCCACCCCAACGCCATCGTCGTCAACCCCGAGGCCGTCTTCTGCGGCCGCGACGTCACGGTAAAGCCCGGCGCCATCCTCAACGCTGAGGCCGGGCCGATCTACCTCGACGAAGGCGTGACGGTACACGAATCGGCCATCCTGCGCGGGCCGATCTACCTCGGCCCCAACAGCCAAGCGAAGGCGCAGGCCAACCTGGAGGGCATAGCCACTGGCCCGTACTGCAAGGTGGGCGGCGAGGTGCATGGCGTCATCATGCAGGGCTACTCAAACAAGGGCCACGCCGGCTTCCTCGGCGACTCGTTCCTCGGCGAGTGGTGCAACCTGGGCGCCGACACCAACACGTCCAACCTCAAGAACGACTACGGCATCGTCTCGCTCTACAACGAGGTCTCTGGCGGATACGAGGCCTCGGGCAAGCAATTCCTTGGCCTGTTCATGGGCGACCACAGCAAGTGCGGCATCAACACCATGTTCAACACGGGCACGGTGGTCGGCGTCTCATGCAACCTGTACGGCGCGGGCCTGCCGCCGCGCTACGTGCCGTCGTTCTCGTGGGGCGGTGCCGATGGGCTCGTGCCCTACCGCCTCGACAAAGCGCTTCGCGTGGCCGAGGCCGTCATGGCGCGCCGCAAACGTCGCCTCACGCCCAACGACCGCGCCATCCTCACCCAACTCGCTGAGCAGGCGTACGCCAGCGCGGGCTAATCGGCCACCAGCCCAATCCCGCCCATCAGGCGCCCCGTGACGCCACGCTCGGCGCGGTACGAGAAGAAGTCGGTCACCTCTCCGTAGGTGCAGTGGGGCGAGGCCTCGATGTATGCCTCAGGAATCCCTGCTCGCCTGAGCTGTGCCACGAGCGCGCCCTTGATGTCGGCGTGGGGCTTGGCGCGGGTGCGATCCACAAATGCTTCGGCGAAGTGTGCCGCCACCTCCTCACCCACCTCGAAGTTGGCCTGCGAGATGCAGGGGCTGATGTACGCGTGCATTCGTTCTGCTGAGGCGCCCAGCGCGACCATCTGCGCGACGGTCTTGAGTGCAATCTCGGCCACGGTGCCCCGCCATCCGGCATGACACGCGCCCACGACCTGCGCGTCGGCGAGGAGGACGGCGGCACAGTCGGCGGCGCTCATCGAGAGTAAGACGCCTGGCGTCGTCGTCACCAGCGCATCCACGCCGCGATAGAGCCCTGATGTCTCCACCACGCGCACCGTGCTGCCGTGGACCTGCCCTGCAATCGCCATCTGATCGGCCGAGAAGCCCAGCGCCTCCGCAAACCGCTGGCGATTGGTCTGGACATTGGCCTCGGCATCGTCTGTGCTCAGGCCGAGGTTGAGCGAGCCGTAGGCACCCGTGCTCACGCCGCCGTGCCGCGTGCTGAAACCAGCGTTCACATTTGGCAATCCAGCGAGGCGAGGACGGAGGAGAACAGCAGAGGTAGCAGGCATGAAGGGAAGCGGATGGCATGTACGCAGCCCCCATACGCTGAGCAAGACGATGCTGTGCCCCAAACGTGTGGCGGGTGTAGGGTTGTGACCTCATGAAACTCAGCTTGAACTCCTCGGTTTATATTGGCTCGACTGCGGTCAGGGCTTGCCCTCCGTTCCTCTTCAATACTTTGATATCTTGACCTCGCTCATGGCTATCAAGACCATCGACATCGACATGCTGGCCGAGCAGGCTGGCAGCCTTTACGAAGCCGTCGCCATCCTCTCGAAGCGCGCTCGCCAAATTTCGACCTCGACGAAGAACGAGCTGGGCGAGAAGCTGGCCTACTACGAAGGCTTCGAGCCCGAGTTGGAGGACCCGCGCTTCCAGGAAGAGCAGGCCCGCATCTCCATCGACTACGAGAAGCGCCCCAAGCCGACCGAGCGCGCCATCGACGAGATGTTCGAGCACGAGGTGTACTTCCGCGACCCCGTAGACAACGGCGACAGCCCCGCCCCGCTGTTCTAGCACAGCACCATACGACATTGATTCCCAGAAAGGCTCCGAGGCACGCGCTTCGGAGCCTTTTCTGTTGGGCGTCGTCTCAGGCGCTGCTTCTCCTCCAGAGCATCCCGGATGGCTCAACCTCGCAAACCTGACGAACCGAACCGCTCGGCGGTGACGCTGCTGCGCTCGATGCAGCGGCTGTGGGAGCTGACCGCGCCGTACCGAGGGCGGCTGTACACGGCCATCGTGCTGGCGGGGCTGGCGTCGGCGGTGTGGCTGGTGGTGCCGCTGGGCATGCGCGAGCTGCTGGACGCCGTCTTCGAGGACGCCAACGCCACGCTGCTCAACCAGATCACGCTGGTGATGATTGCGCTGTTCGTGGGGCAGTCGCTCATCGGCGTGGTGGGCTACTACCTGCTGGAATGGACCGGCCTACGCGTGGTCACCGACCTGCGGCAGCGCGTCTACAACCACCTCACCACGCTTGGCCTGCCGTTCTTCGCCGATCAGCGCGTGGGCGACCTCACCTCGCGCCTCACGAGCGATGTGGGCACGGTGCGCGAGGCACTGACGAATGCCCTCGTCGAGTTGCTGACCAAGTCGCTGTCGCTGGTAGGATCGGTGGGGCTGATGGTGATGCTGAACTGGCGCCTCAGCCTCGTCATCTTCGCCGTAGTGCCCATCGCCATCCTCGGCGCGAGGTACTTCGGCCTCAAGATCCGCGTGCTCTCGCGGCGTGTACAAGACCGCCTAGCCGACTCGACGGCCGTGGCCGAGGAATCGCTGAGCGCCATCCGCGTGGTGAAGGCGTTCGCGCGCGAGGCCTACGAGCGCGGCCGCTACACCGACGCCACCGAGACGCTGTTCCGCACGGCGCGGCACCGCATGATCGTAGAGCAGGTGTTCTGGTGGACCGTCGGCACGCTGTTCATGGCGGCGCTTGTGGGCATCTTCTGGTACGGCGGTCGCGAGGTGCTGGCCGACCGGCTCACGGCGGGCGACCTCGTGGCGTTCCTGTTCTACGCGCTCAACATCGCACAGAGCGTGGGCGGGCTGAGTGGCCTGTACGCCAAGTTCAACAGCGCCAGCGGCGCCTCCGAGCGGCTGTTCGAGCTGATCGACGCCGCGCCGCGCGTCGCCGAGGCCGACGACCCGGTCGTGCTGGAGACCATCACGGGCGCTGTGCGCTTCGAGCAGGTCGACTTCGGCTATGAGGATGGCGAGACGATCCTGCACGGTATCGATCTTCAGGTCGAGCCCGGCGAGACGGTGGCGCTCGTGGGGCCGAGCGGCGTGGGCAAAACAACCATGCTCAACCTCATCCCGCGCTTCTACGACCCCAGGGCTGGGCGCATCACCATCGACGGGCACGACCTGCGCGCGGTGCAGCTCGACAGCCTCCGTTCGCAGATCGGCATCGTGCAGCAGGAGGTGCATCTGTTCGGGACGAGCGTGCGGGAGAACATCCGCTACGGCAGGCTCGACGCCACCGATGCTGAGGTGGAGGCGGCCGCCCGAGCCGCCAACGCGCACGACTTCATCACAGGCTTCAGCGACGGGTATGCCACCAAAGTGGGCGAGCGTGGCGTGAAGCTCAGCGGCGGCCAGCGGCAGCGCCTCGCCATCGCCCGCGCCCTGCTGCGCGACGCCCGCATCCTGCTGCTCGACGAAGCGACGTCGGCGCTCGACTCGGCCTCAGAAGCCCTCGTGCAAGACGCGCTGGATCGGCTGATGGTGGGGCGCACCACGTTCATCATCGCCCATCGCCTCTCCACCGTCCGCGACGCCGACAAGATCGTCGTCCTCAACGAAGGACGCATCGTGCAGGTGGGCACGCACGACGAGCTGTTCATACAGCCCGGCCTCTACCGCGAGCTGGCCGTGCGGCAGTTTGGCGAGCGTGAAGTTGAGGTATGACGCTCGACTTGCACAGACCGCACGCGTAGATTCAAGCCCGGCAGTGGTGACAGATCAACCGGAGTGGCGATGACCGTTGGGATTGTGGGAAGTGGACCAGCCGTGGCCGTCCGTCGGCACGCTGCCGACGCTGCACCCTACGTGGACCACATCGCCGAGCTCGACACGGGCCGTGACCTGCTGCCCGGCGACTTCACCACCGACCCCGACGTGCTCGACGCGTTCCTGGAGACCGTCGATGCGGTGTTGTTGAGCGTGCCGAGCGCACTGCACGTCCACATCGCCGAGGCCGCTGTACGACGCGGGGTGGCGCTGTTTCTGGAGTGGCCACCCGCGCCGTCGCTGGCCGAGGCAGAGGCCATCGCCAAGCTGGCCGAGGAGGCGTCGGTGGAGGTGGCGGTGAGCCGTCCGTGGCGCTTCCTGCCCGTGCTCGACCGGATCTCGGCGGCCAGCCGCACGCACCTTGTCTTGCTCAACATCACGCTGGGCCCCATCGGCCAGCCAACAGCCCCGAAGCACCTCGCCGATGCGCTCGACCTGTGCCAGTTCTTGGCCGGCTCCAACAGCATCCAGCGCATCGACGCCGAGGTGGCGCGCAGCCAGAGCCGCATACCTAACGCCGCCGCGTTCGCGCTCCGCTTCCACAACGGCGCCTACGCCCAAGTCAGCCTCCGCGCCACCGACGAGCCCGCGGGCGGTCATCTCTTTGTAGCCGGCCCCGGCTTCCAAGAGCACGTCACCCTCTCCGCTGGTCTGCTTGGTCAGGTAGAGCCGAGTTCCGCGAGCGACCTGCACGCCTTGTGGACGACCGAAACCACTGCGTTCCTCAGCGCCGTCAACACGCGCCGCTTCGCCGATTTCTCGATCCAGGACGGCGTCCATACCCTCCGTTTGATGGAGCGGTTGATGGCACGGCTGCGCTGACGCATCAATTTAGATGAAGGCCCAGGTGCTCCACATCGAACGGCGCAGGTGCCAATCCACAGTAGTAGGTACGGAAGCGTCCGTTGCTCGTGAACGTCCAGCCCAAGGTATGCGCCAGCGCGCGCAACGCCTCGGACACGTCGGCCTGGAGCGCCCAGAAGCCTTGATTGCGGAGCCCGTTTTTGACTTCCAGCGTGGTGGTGGAGCCATGGCGCGCCATGAGTGCTTCGGCCGTTTCGTAGACCGCGGCCATGCTGAGCGGAGTGTGAGGGTTAGACGAGTGGTTCATAAGACAGCAGAGAACGTTGAGGATGAACGAGAAGCAATGGCCTCACCGCGCTACTTCGATGAGGTAGCGTACGGTGCACTGGGCCTGGTTGTAAACGATGTATTCGTTATTGCGCAAATCCACCCCACGGTGTGCGAAGACGGAGTTGTACGGCGCCCGGAAGCGCGGGCTGCGCGCCTGCAGCTCAGCCTCGTCAAGCTGATAACACGAGGCATCGTGCTGCTTGATGGTGAGCTGGCGCCCCACATGCACGTCGTAGAGCGAGAGGTAGCCCCGGTCTTGGGTGCCGCCGGTCCAGTATGAGCCCCGGAGCGACGTGTAGTTGAGCGACTTTTGGCAGCGGTCGGCGAAGTAGAGCCCATAGCCAAACATCTTGCCTGTGATTACGGCATTCGCCGGCCGAAGCACCAGGCCCGTTTCCAGAATAGAGCGCCAGTTAGCGTTCCGGCTACCGTGCCAGAGCTGCTCGACCGTCGAGGTACGAGCGGCAGCCACATGGGCATCGAAGGCGGCGCGGGTGCGTACGTTTTCGACGCGAAAGACCGTGCGAAGCAGATCGCCTTGGTCGCCCATCTTGCGGCGGATGACCTCGACCTCGGCATCATCCTGAACGCGCTCAATGCGCAGCCCCAACGCGTCGAGGAGCGATTGCGGCGGTGCGTTGGGCGTCTGGGCCTGCTGGGTCTTCACCTGGCCGGCCATCACATCTAGGGTGTCCTGCTCAGCACCAAGCTGATCGCGGACCTGGGCCAGAGCCTTCGAGTCGGCAAGTGCCGTGACGAGGTGATCGCGCACGTTGGCCATTTTTCGAGGGATGACCGCATAGAACGCGAGGAGGTCCTGGTTGAACCGATTGGCATCCATGCCGAGGCGGACCTGCGCCGCGAGGGTGTCAAGCAGCGCCTGGGCCTCGTCCACCTGCTGCTGTGTCACCTGCCCCGCAGACACTGTGTAGTGGTAGGCGATGGCGTCGTTGGCGTACCGCTCCAGGTCGTCCATGAGGCGCTTGACAGCGGGGTCACTGACGGCATACGCGGGCACAGCGTTGGAGACCTCGGCGAAGAGCCCCGTGACGTCGCGGTAGCCCTTGCGCACCTTCTCGCGGTACTTCTTGTCCCACTGCGTGATGGGGTAGTGGCGGATGCTGGGACGGTTGCCCACACGGCCGTACGTGACCTCGAACGTGCCGTTGTCCAGGTCCTGCATGTCGTAGAACTTGTTGTTGTTGTCCGACGTCACCATGATGAGTTTGGAGATGCGTTGAGCCTTGGCGGTCGTATGCATGATGCGTGTTTCAGAAAGCGTTTTAGGGTTCGTGATGCACTGTGTCGTCAATCTACAGAGGCGCCTATGACACCAATTTGTCATACACCGAATGTGCTTTTTCGAGGGCACAAAAGGTCGCTTTCTACTCACGTCAAACTTTTTCCTGAGCGGCGTAGGGGGGAGGTCAACGCCGACGTGTACAGACCCCGAGAGGGAGGGACATGCCCTCCGGGAGACTCCAACCACATACTTCAAACTTGCCTCTAGCCATGACCAACCTGAAACGTTTTCTCTCCAGCATCGGCCTCGCGCTGATCTTCGCCTTCACCTTCTCGGCCTGCGACTCTGTCGATTCCAACGGCGAGTTCTCCAGCGAAGACGAAGCGGAGATCCTTGCCACGAGCCTCGCCCAAGAGCTATCGCTTACCGCCACGCAAACCACCGACCTCCAGCGCTCCATCGTCACCAACGGCGACCGCGGCGAGCCGGGCTACCTGTGGCGCGTAGCCGCTGAGATGCAGGCCAACTTGACCGATGCGCAGCGCGAGCGCCTGCTGGAACTAGCCGCCAACGGCTTCCGTCCTGAGCGCAACAACGGCCGCCGGGGCGGTCCGCAGATGGGCGACGACCGGCGCGGCAACGACGGCCGCGACCGTCCGGGCTTCGTCGGCCCCGATGACCGCCGGGGCGGTGGGCTCCTTGACAGCCTGCTGACCGACGACCAGAAGGAGGCCATCCGCAGCATCCGCGAGAGCTACAAGGAGCAGCTGAAGGCCCTCGTGCAGCAGAAGCGGGACGGCACCATCACTGCTGAAGACTTCAGCACGCAGATGACCGCCCTGCACGAAGCCATGCAAGCTGAGATCGACGCCGTGCTCACCGACGAGCAGCGCGCCGCCATCGAAGAAGCCAAGGCGGCCCGTGAAGCCGCTCGCGAAGCGTGGAAGGCCGCCAACGAGGCCGTCATGATTGAAGTGCTGGGCCTCACCGACGACCAAGTCGCTGCCCTCGAAGCCCTCCGCGCCGACCAGCAGGCTGCTGCCGAAGCCATCAAAGCAGAGGTGGAAGCAGGTACGATAACGCGGGAGGAGGCGGGTGAGCAGTTTGACGCCCTCCGCACATCAGGCAACGAAACGCTGCAGGGCATCCTCGACGCCACGCAGTACGAGATCTGGCTCGTCCACGAGATGCTGATCCATAAGAAGAACAAGAAGGGTGACCGTCGCGGCGGCCAGCGCCCAGGGGGCAACTAGGCGCTCCCTTCGTTCGGAAACTGAATCCGATCCCTTCGGTACCGGGGGCGCTGGGCACCGACCGCTCAGCGCCCCCATCATGTGCGCGCGTATGACCACGGATACGAACCTATCGCCCGATGACCGCGACCTGCGGCTGGCTCAGCACCTGGGTGCCGTGCTCGACGATCAGGAGGCTCCTTCGGCGCTTGATGCCGATGACCGGACACTGCTCAACGCGCTGACAGCCTACCGCGAGGCACAGGCGCCCGCTGCCGTCGAAGACGCGCACGCCGACGCGCTCTGGGCGGGAATTGCCGATCAGATGGCGCCCGCACCAGCAGCGCCGAAGCCTCGCCTCGATCGTGCGGCACAGCCTCGGCAGCGCCAGCGGATCAGCCGCCGCGTGTGGGCCTCGGCACTGGCCAGCGTGATTGTTCTGGCCGCACTTGCATGGTTCACGCTGCGCCCTTCGCCCGCACAGCCGCCGCTTCTGGTGGCCGAAGCGGGTGCCGAAGCGCTCGTCTACCAAACGCCCGACGGCTCCGATGTCACCCTCCGCCCGCACACGCGTCTCTATCGCGTCATGGCTGCGACCGAGGCCGAGCGGTACCAGCTGGAGGGTGAGGCGTACTTCGAGGTCGTCCGCAATCCCGAGCGCACCTTCCAGGTCGAAGCCGAGGACGGGCTTGTCTCCGTGTTGGGCACATCGTTCAACGTGAGCACCTGGGGCGATGCCGTGCAGGTCTACCTCAGCGAAGGGCGAGTCCGGTTCGAGTCGCTGGCCACCGGCGCCGACGTAACGCTGGCGCCCGGCGAACAGGCCACCTTAGCCGATGGGCAGGTGACGCAAGCCCCCACCGCGCCCGACGCCGCGCTCGACTGGATGCAGCGTACCCTGGCGTTCGAGCAGCAACCGCTGCAGACGCTGCTGGACGAACTCAGCCAGCACTACCGCATCGGCTTCGAGGTCGACGACGTGCAAGCCGCCGAGACGCTGACGGGGCAAGTTCAATTGGATGACGATGCGATGGCGACGCTCGACGCACTCGGCATCGTACTAGGCGGACGTTTCGAGGAAATCCGTGTACGCACCTACCGCTTCGTGGCTGACTAAGAGCGCGCTTTCTGTGCTTTTTGTACTCGCCTGGATGGGGGGCTTCACGCCCTCGGTCCAGGCGCAGCAGTATACCGAGGCGTCGGTGCGCGAGGTGATTGCCCAGGTACAGGCCAGCACGCCCTACCGCTTCCTCTACCGCGACGCCCTCGTGGCGGGCAAGCGCGTGAGCTTCTCGGCAGCGGACGGTGACGTGCTGGCGTCGTTCGACCGAGCGTTGCGCCAACACGACCTGCAGTTGCATATCGACGAGGCACGGCAGCAGGTGCTCGTGACCGAGGCGCCCGCCCCAGAACCGCCTGCCGTCCTCACCGGCACCGTCCTCGACGACGAGACGGGCATGCGACTCCCTTCAGCCACCGTCACGTGGACGCTGGGCGACCAGCTGCGCGGCGTGGTCGCCAACAGCGCAGGCATCTTTCAGGTGCCGCTCGACGCCTACCGCCTCCAACACGATGCGCTCACGCTCACCGTGTCGTTCATCGGCTACGAGTCGCAGCAGGTGCGGCTGGCACTGGCCGAGCTGCCGCCCGAGCTGCCCATCCGCTTGCGCCCCGAAACCATGTACGGCCAGGAAGTGATCGTCACCAGCAGCGCCCTCGCCACCGATGTAGACACGCTGTGGCAATACCTGCTGGAGCCCGGGTCGGTGGCGACGGTGGGCGAGCAGAGCGTGGTGCGCTCGCTCCAGATGCTGCCCGCCGTCTCCGTCTCGCCGGGGCTGTCGCAAGGCCTCAACGTGCGCGGCAGCAACGCCGACGGCTTCCAGATCCTGCTCGACGGCATCCCCATCTACAGCCAGAGCCACCTCTACGGCCTCGTCGACGCCTTCAACACCGACGCGCTCCAGACGGTCGGCTTCTATTACGGCATCACCCCGGCGCACTTCCAAGGCCCACCCGGCGGCACGCTCTCGTTCAAGACGCGCACGGGCTCGCAGACCATCCCTCGGCTTGTCTTCGGCCTCTCCAACACCACCATTCGCGGCACCGCCGAAGGACCGCTCTTCGACGGCCGAGGCAGCTGGCTCGTCTCCGGGCGGCGCTCGTATATGGATGCCGTCGATTGGTTCAACAATGTGGCGCTTATCGAGCAAGGCTTGGGGATCGGGCGCGAGAACGACGGCCCCACAGTAGACCTCCCGGCACGCCTACAAGAGCGTGTGGATGCCACCGAAGGCACCGCCGACGCTAGCTTCTACGACCTGCATGGCAAGCTCTACCTGGAGCAGCCGAGCGGCGGGCGGTGGTCGCTGAGCATGTACCTGGGGGGCGACGAGGCCCTGCAGCAGTCGGAGCGGGCGGTGCTGCTCGGCCAACTGGCACCCGGCCAAGAGCTACGGCCCGAGCTCACGGCACTGTCTACCTCCAGCGCATGGGGTAATGAAGCGGCTAGCCTTCAGTATCAGGTAGGCGTGGGGCAGTCGGCGTTCTTGCACAGCACGCTGGCGCTCAGCAGCTACCGCAGCCGCTACGCCCGCGATGACTACGCCTACCAAATCCAACGACGAAAACAGCCAGGCCAAGAGCCGACCGTGAACCCGCAACAGGAGGCTGCTTTCCTCGACTTCTTTGGGTACGAGAACACCATGCGCGACTTCAAGCTGGCGCAGCAGGTCGACGTCGGGGTGGATAACGGCACCTGGACGACAGGATACGAGATGCGGGCACTCTCCATCCGCTACGCTGAGGACTCGCGGCTGCGCGAGAAGGCGTTCGACGAGACCGTGCCCGTGCAGCAGTTCGACGCCTTCACCCAGCTCGACGTCACGCGCGGCGCGTGGACGCTCCAAAGCGGCCTGCGCGGGCATTACTACTCGGAGGGCGACTTCTTCCGCTTCTCGCCGCGCCTGAACGTCCGGTGGGCTGCTTCGCCCGGTGTTGCGCTCGGCGCCGGGTACAGCCAGAACTTCCAGTTCGTGCATCGGCTCTACCTGAGCAGCGTGGACCGCACGGAAGGCGCCGACATCTGGGTGGCCAGCACCGACGAACAATCGCCCGGGTCGGTGCATCACGTCCATGGCGGACTCTACCTCAGCCCGAGCCCAGCTGTCTCGCTGCAGGTGGAGGCCTACGATAAGCGCTACGCTAACCTGCGCCAGCACGAACTCAGCCTCAAAGCCCGCCTGCCTGACCGCGACGGCAGCTTCCTCCTGCGGCCGTGGATCTTCGATATGGACGGGCATGCACGCGGGATGGAGACGATGGTGCAGGTAGCACACGGACCGCTCCGCTGGAGCACCAGCTACACGCTCAGCCGCATGGACCTGAGCCACCCGCGCATCGACGGCGGGAAAGCGTTCCGCGCCGATTGGGACCGGCGGCATCAGGTAACGACCAGCCTGGAGGCCGATCTCGGTGGAGGCCTCCACGCCCGAGCGACGCTGCTCTACGCCACAGGCACGCCCAACCTCGCCTTCGGCCTGCCGCAGTTCCCGGATGAAGCCGAGCAGCTTTCCGACTACACCCGCCTCGACACCGGGCTGCGCTACGACACCAGCCTGCCGAGTGCGCGCCTCACCGCTTCGCTCACGTTTTTTAACGCCCTCGACTGGCGGAATACGTGGTACCGCAGTACCTACCAGCTCATTCGTGCCGATGAGAGCCGCGGCCTCGTCGGGGTGACCAATCAGCTGGCCAACTACTTCGACCTCGGCTTCCAGCCGTCGTTCGACCTGAGCCTGACGTTTTAGGAGAAGCCTATGTGCGAGGTCTGCCCATCTGGTTTGAACCGAAGTCCCCTCTCCTGGGAGCTAGGAGAGGGACAGGGTGAGGTCGAACGGAGGAACGGCAGCGCGCATCAATTTCACCCGTCAGGACAGGAGCCATGGTGAAACTCGCACGCCATGCGATGGCTTGTCGGTTCGAGCTGGTGCTGCCCGGCGACGACCCCACGCGGCTGCGGGCCGCGGGCGAGGAGGCGCTGGGTGAGATCGAGCGCCTGGAGGCCAAGCTGAGCTACTACCGCCCCACGAGCCTCCTGAGCCGCGTCAACCGCGAGGCGGCGCGGCAACCCGTGCGCGTAGACCCGCTGTTCTTCGAGTTGCTGGAGACGGCCCACGCCGTACACGCCGCCACCGACGGCGCCTTCGACCTCACGGT
Source organism: Bacteroidota bacterium (assembly GCA_038747545.1). GTDB lineage: Bacteria > Bacteroidota > Rhodothermia > Rhodothermales > JBCCMF01 > JBCCMF01. The sequence goes on along the minus strand of JBCDJT010000028.1, from coordinate 19,031 downwards.
AGGTCCGCTGATGCGCGCCTGGGGCTTCGTCCGCGACACAGGCCACCCGCCCGAGGAAGAAGCGCTGCACGCTGCACGCGAAGCGACGGGCTTGCACCACGTTCAGCTTGACCCTACGCAGCGCACCGTGGGGTTCGCGCAGCAGGGCGTCGAGATCGAGCTGGGGGCTATCGGGAAGGGTTACGCGCTGGACGAGGCGGCGCTCATCCTAGAGGAGCACGGCATCGCCGATGCGCTGCTGCACGGCGGCACCAGCACCGTCGTCGCCCTTGGCCAGCCGCCTGACGCCGACGCGTGGACGGTCGCCGTTCCCTTCCCTGGGCCGATGGACGAAGAGGCGAAGGTGCTCAGTGTGGTCGAGGTGCCGTCAGGGCATGCTTTGGCCGTATCGTCGGTGTGGGGCAAAGCGTTTCGCGATGGCGACCGCGTGCTGGGCCACGTGCTCGACCCTCGCCTCGGCGAACCGGTGGCCGGCGCTACCCTGGCCGCCGTGTTACACCCCTCTGCCACTATCGCCGACGCCCTCTCGACCGCCTTCCTCGTCCTCGGTGCCAACGCCTTCGACTATCTCACAGCATTTCCCGAGCTTGCAGGTATACTGGTCGTCTGCGAGCACGAGCAGGAGTGTCTCGTTCACGCGTGGCGCCTACCCGTAGACTCTGGCGGGGTTCAGGTCGTCAAATACGACAACCGGGTCGAACCAATCGAGCGGGGTAGCGGTTAACACTGCGCTCTTCTATTTTTAGGCTCTTGTTGAAATTAAATCCTTTTGTGTGTCATGAACCGGAGAGACGACCAGCCGATGGATACCAGCCGCCGCTCCTTCCTGAAGAAAAGCTCACTGGCCCCGATTGCGGGCCTCCTTGGCGTAAGCCAGTTCACCACTGACTACGCCGCGGCTAAGGGCGCTCCGTTCATCCACACGGGCAAACGTACCGCCAACCCCATCAACTGCGCCATCATCGGCTTCGGTCCGCAAGGCCGCGACATCGCCGAGATCCTGACGCGCTTCGAGGAGACCAACGTGGTGGCCGTGTGCGACACGTTCAGCCTCATGCTGCGCCGCGCCAAGCGCTCCCTCCCCGACGCGGCCCAGTACGCTGACTACCGCGAGCTCCTCGCCAGCGACGACGTGCAGGCCGTCTTCATAGCCACGCCTACACACCAGCACAAAGAGATCACCATCGCCGCGCTGGAAGCCGGCAAGCACGTCTACGTGGAGGCACCGATGGCGCACACCATCGAGGACGCCGAGGCGATAGCGAAGGCCGCACGCGCCGTGGAAAACGAGCAGGTGTTCCAGGTGGGCCAGCTACTGCGCTACGAGCCGCAGTACCGCTCGGTCTACCAGTTCATGCGCAGCGGCGCCCTCGGCAAGCCCGTGATGGCCCGCATGCAGGCGCACGGCAAAGAAAGCTGGCGCCGCACCTCCAGCCGCCGCGAGCGCGAGACCGAACTCAACTGGCGCCTCGACGCCGATGTGTCGCTGGGTCTGACGGGCGAGAAAGGCCTCCACCAGTGGGACGTGGCGATGTGGGTGCTCGACGAACTACCGTCGTCCATCTCCGGCTTCGGCAACGTCATGTTCTGGGACGACGGACGCGCTGTGCCCGACGTGGTGCAGACCGTTCTCCGCTTCCCCAGCGGCTTCAACCTGATGTACGACGCCAGCTTGGTCTCCTCGTATGAGGGCACCTACGAGATCTTCCGTGGCAGCGACAGCACCATCATGTTCCGCGACCAGCACAAGGCGTGGATGTTCAAGGAGGTGGACGCGCCGATGCTGGGCTGGGAGGTCTACGCCCGCAAGGACAAGTTCTACAAAGAGAAGGGCATCGCGCTCTTGGCCAACGCCACCCAGCTCGACTCGCTTCACCAAGACGCCACCTATGACGACCCGAACGCCGAGACGCCGCTCTACTGGGCTCTCCGTGCCTTTGTGGACAACTACAGCTTCGGGCCGTACCCGGCGCAGGTGGGCTACAACGAAGGCTACATCGGCACCGTGATCGCGGTCAAGGCCAACGAAGCCGTCATGGGCAACACCACCGTCGAGATCGCTCCGTCGCTCTACCAGCTGAGCTGATCCTCTAAATCAATGGCGAAATAGTCCCAGATGACGCACTCTCCTCCTCGCGTTGAGTACCTCCGGGTCCAGAATTACCGTGCGCTTCGGGATGTGGAGTTGAAGGGGCTGACTCCGCTCACCGTCTTCCTCGGTCCAAACGGGAGTGGTAAGAGCACCATCTTCGACGTCTTCGCTTTCCTGTCGGAGTGTTTCACGACAGGCTTGCGTGCCGCTGTGGACGCTCGCAACCGCTTTAGGGAGTTACGATCTAGAGGTTCAGCAGGGCAGATTGTCATCGATCTCAAGTATCGCGAGTCGGCACAGTCGCCGCTGATCACATATCACCTTGCGATAGAAGAGCAAGGGACTCGCCCGATCATTGCTGAGGAGTGGCTGGCGTGGCGGAGGGGACGGCAGTATGGACGTCCTTTCAGATTTCTCGACTTCCGAGGTGGGAGCGGGTATGTGATCAGCGGCGAACAGCCTGAAGAGCGAGATGAGCGGGTGCAGCAGCAACTCTCAAGCTCCGATCTCCTGGCGGTCAATACGCTGGGGCAACTTGCTGACAACCCCAGGGTGAACGCGTTGCGGCGATTCATCACCGGATGGCATCTGTCATACCTGAGTGCCGACAGTACCCGTGGGATACCCGAAGCCGGGCCGCATGAGCACTTGTCCCCAACGGGTGACAATCTGCCCAATGTGATCCAGTATCTGAAGGAGGAGCACCCCGAAACCTTGGCTGCTGTGCTTCAACGGCTTGCGCAGCGTGTGCCCAGACTGGAGCGCGTGGACGCCGAGGTGCTGGCGGACGGCCGATTGATGCTGCAAGTCAAAGATGCGCCCTTTCAAAAGCCTGTGTTGGCCAAGTTTGCTTCCGATGGCACACTCAAGATGATGGCGTACCTCGCCTTGCTGCATGACCCAGATCCGCCAGAACTCATTGGGGTAGAAGAGCCAGAAAACTACTTGCACCCACGCCTTTTGCGCGACCTCGCGGAGGAATGCCGGCAGGCCTCAATCGACACCCAGTTGATGGTCACCACGCACAGCCCGTTCTTCGTCAATGGCCTGAACGCTGAGGAAGTACGCGTCTTGTGGCGGGATGCAAGCGGATTCACGCGAACGCGCCAAGCCTCTTCGATGCCTGGTATCCCAGAGAATATGCGCCAAGGCGCACTCCTCGGTCAACTCTGGATGGAAGGATACTTTGATAAACCGGACCTTCTGACCGAGGGAAACTGATGCACATTGAGTTTCTGGTCGAAGAGCCTTCAGCCGAAGTGGCGCTTCGCGGGTTTTTGCCACGTATACTGCCTGCGCGCGTGAGCTTCGCCATACGGGTGTTTCAAGGCAAACAGGATCTCATCAAGCAGTTGCCCAAACGTCTGCGCGCCTACCCGACATGGCTCCCTCAAAACTACGGCCCCAACTGGTACATTGTGGTCCTGCTCGACCGGGATCTGGCGGACTGCCATCGCCTAAAAGATCAGCTAGAACGGATTGCTGCCGAGAAGGGCTTGCCAACGCGCACGCGCCCCGGTACCGATGGAACGTACCGCGTCATCAATCGCATCGTGGTAGAGGAGCTGGAATCCTGGTTCTTCGGCGACCGCCAGGCGTTGCAGCGCGCTTTTCCACAGTTGAAACCCAATCAGCTTCGTGGGCGCTCGTTCACAGAACCAGATGCCATACGAGGAGGAACGTGGGAGAAACTGGCGAGGCTCCTGTCCAGACAATATCCCAGGGGCATGCCCAAGAAAGAGGTAGCTATGCTGGTGAGCGCTCACATGACACCAAGCAGCAACCGCTCTCACAGCTTTCAAGTGTTCAGCCAAGCCTTGACCGATTTGCTCGTCCGCCACGGTATCGCATGTGAATAAAGGCGTCCTCTATGCCTTGGGCGCCTACGGGCTGTGGGGCACGCTGCCCATCTACTGGAAGCTGCTGGATCACATCCCAGCGGTTGAGATCCTGATGCACCGCACGGCGTGGTCGCTGGTGTTCCTGGCGGCGATCCTGCTGGTGCGCGAAGGCAAGGCCATGTTCCAGGCGATGCTGGCGCATCGCGAGGCGGTGGGACTCTACGCGCTGGCGGCCACGCTGCTGATGGTCAACTGGGGCGTGTACATCTGGGGGGTAAACTCCGGGTTTATTGTAGAGACGGGCCTAGGCTACTACATCAACCCGCTGGTGAGCGTGCTGCTGGGCGTGATCGTGCTCGGCGAGCGACTGCGGCGGCTGCAGTGGGTAGCGGTCGCCACCGCTGGCGTGGGCGTGCTTTACCTGACACTCACCTACGGGCGCGTGCCATGGATTGCCTTGACGTTGGCGTTCTCGTTCGCCATTTACGGGCTCCTCAAGAAGAAGGCACCGCTCAAGGCGCTGCCCGGGCTCACCTTGGAGACCGCCATCCTTACACCGGCTGCCATCGGCTTCCTGATCTGGCTCGAAGTGCAAGGTACGGGATCATTCGGCCACGTCGACGCCAACACGACGCTGCTGCTGGGCCTGACGGGCATCGCCACGGCGACGCCGCTGCTGTTCTTCAGCGCCGCTGCGCAGCACATCTCGCTCTCGCTGCTCGGCATCATGCAGTACATGGCGCCCACCATCCAGATCATCATCGGGGTGTGGCTTTACGGCGAGGACTTCTCGGCGGATCGTATCATCGGCTTCTGCTTCATCTGGGTCGCGGTAGCCATCTATGCCACCGAGCAGTTGCGGCACTACCAGCGCACGAAGGCGGCTACTGCGTAGCGAACCACAGGCGCTCTCTCGGAACGACCTGCCACATCCACAGCAGCCCGCACATCACTTGCAGCCCGGCGAACATAAGGAACAGCGTGCGCAGGTCGAAGACGCCGAGTTCGAGGAGCAGGCTAGCGGAGAGGATGGCGATGGCATCGGCGGTCATGACGAGCAGCCACTCGTTCGCAAAGACGCGCCCGCGGAAACGGTCGGCGGTGCGCTCTTGCAGCAAGACCGTGGAGAGCACCCAGTTGGCGCCGCTGGGCATGTGTGCCAGCGTGATGAAAATCGCCACGGCGTACGTCCACGGCAGCACGCCCACACTGACGTAGCCGATCCCGCTGAGGATAATGCAGATGCCGAGCACAGCCGGCCACACGCGCTGATCCTTGAACCATGCCCGCGCCAGGATCGGTCCGATGCCTGTGCCGATGCCGCGCGCTGAGAACAGCAACCCGATGCCGATGGCCTCGCTGCCCGGCGAGAGCTCAGAGCCGAGGAGCGTGAGCATGTAGACGAGTGCGCCGCCGCCCAGCGCCCACGACGCTTTCGCCAACGCGATGCGGCCGATGGCCGGGTGCGTGCGCAGGTGCCGCCACCCTTCCGACACCTCGCGAAACGCCGAGGCGACGATGCCTTCCTCCGATGGTGGGGCGGTGTCTTGCGGGATCGTAGAGCGCCAGATGAACCACGCCGAGACGAGGTAGGTGGCGCTATCGAGCAAGAACACGGTATCCGTACCCAGCCAGGCCGTGGCGAAGCCACCGAGGGCCGCGCCCAGCGCCAGCAGCATCGACCACGTCGCCGACGACAGCGCGTTGGCCGTCAGCAGCTCACGCGGCGTTGTGATGTTGGGCACCGACGCGCTCTTGGCCGGGCGGAACGGCGTCCCGATCACGATCTGCAACGCCGCCAGCAGATAGAGCAGCGGTACGTCGCCCCGCTCGTCGATCAGCAGAAAGCCAAGCACGACGACGGCGCGCAGCAGATCCGTGCCGATCATCACACGGCGGCGGTTCCAGCGATCCACCAACACGCCTGCGATGGGCGCCGCCAGCGCCGAGGGCAGCATCTTACTCAGGAATACGGCGCCGAGCGCAAACGGCGAGCCCGTCAGCTCCGCCACGAGCGTGTAGAGCGCGATGGTGTTAAACCAGTCGCCGAGCAGCGAGATGAGGTGCCCGATCCACACGCGCCGGAAGTTGGCGTTGGTACGGATCAGTTCGAGGTAGCCCGCTTGGTCAGGGTTGGACACAGGCACAGGCGATGGGCGGCGAGGGCAGGCGGGTCATAGCAGATCGGGCGGGTGCAGGCTGGCGTGGATGCGGTCGAGCAGCCGCTGCGCGTCGAGCGGGCTGAGGTGACTGCCGCGCACCGCCACGCGGACCGTCTCGGCAGCAAGTGCAGCGTAGGCGGGCAGCAGGTGCGGCAGGTACGTACCCAGCGCGTCCAGGTGCAGCCCGAGGGTGTCCACGTCGCCCCGAGCGATGGGCCCGGTAAGCACGTCCTCGGGCAGGGCCTGGTTCAGGTTGGTCCAGGTTTGTTGCACCAGCGGACGTACCAGCGCGGCACTCGTCGGGCGGTCGAGGCCCGTATCGGCCAGCACCTCGCTCACCAGCGCCATGAGCGTGACGGTGAAGTTGGAGGCCATTGAGGCGGCCAAGTGGTAGCGCGCCTTGGCTTCGGTTGCCAACCGGACCGGGAGGCCGCCAAGCGCCACCGCCAGCGTCTCGCCCACTTCGCAGGCGGCGGCGTCGCCTTCGATGCCGAAGTAGACGCCCTTGAACGTCGAGGGTTGGCCTGGCGCGAACGTCTGCATGGGGTGGAAGCTCATCGTGGCCGCCCCTTTGCGCTGTAGCGGTGCCCACACCTCCGAGGTGCGTGCCCCCGAGGTGTGGAGCACGGTGGTGCGCGCCCACTCGTGCGGCAGCATCGCGAGGTGATCGGCTACCTGATCCAGCGCATCATCCGGCACACAGCACACGACCAGCCGCGTCGCAGCGGGCAGGTCCAGCAGGTGATCCGACGCAAAGCCAGTCACCTCATCCGCCAGCAACTGCGCGGGCAGCAGGGTGCGGCTGATGACTGCCGCAATGGGATAGCCTGCGTTGTGCATACCGCGCCCGAGCACTTGCCCCAGCGCCCCCGCCCCGATGAGCGTGGTGGCAGGCTGGGCCAGATGCGACGCGGAAGAGGGCATCAGCTGCGGCTCAGGTAGGCGCCGAAGAAGCCAAGCTGATCCTCCGTTGGCTCTTTGGTGTGGATGATGCCCGCATGGTTGGCGCGGCGGTGCAGGGCCGCGATGAGTGCCGCCACGATACCGCCTCGACCCTCGCACTTGAGCTGATCGCCATTGAGAATCATCATCAGGCGCGACACATCCTTCGCCTCGAACGCCGCGATGACCTCTTCCATGGCGCCGGGCTCCATACGCAAGAGGTTAGCGGAGACGACCAGCAGCGTGCGGCGGTTGTACATCACCTCGCCCAATGCCGTACCGAGTTCGCGGCAGAACTCCGGCGACTCATCGCCCATGATGATGGGCACGATGTCGAAGGGCTCTGTGATCAGCGTTTGCAGGTACGGGAGCTGCACATCCACGCCCTCGGTGTGGAAATGCCCGAGGTCGTCGAGGTAGAAGTCGTCATCCTCGTCACACAGCTCGTTGCGCACCTGGTCACTCACGGGCAGCGGCCCCAGGGGCGTGTAGTACTCGTCGATGCTGCAGATCGTCATGCGCCGGAAGGTGCCGCTATGCGACGGCGAGACGAGCACGACCGTGTCGTAGGCTTCCTGCTCGCGGAGCGCTGCAAACACGGCGGCGGCCGTCTCACGCCCTTCCAGGTTATTGGTGTCGGGCACGATGACGGCGAACAGGTCGCCGGGGATGTCAGGCGTGGGCGCGGCCTTGAGGGCGGCCTCCACTGTTGCACGGAGGGCCTTGGGCTGCGTCGGGTAAACGGGGCGTGGAGCCAGAGTTGAGGTCATAGTCGCGTGTGGGCAGAAGGGTACGCCGTGGGCTGCGTCGGTGTTGGGTTTGAGCGCAGGAAGACTCCGCAGGCACCACCATGGGCAGACGCAGGGAGACAGGGCCTGACCGCTGTCGTGCCCCCTCGCTGAAGTCCGATCGAGGCTTGGCAGAACCGGGCTGTACGCAATCAGATCCGTCCGGCTGCCCGCCGAGTCGCTGGGCGTGCGGTCGCTTCCGCGCGGGAAGGTAGCCCGCCCGGCGAACTCCAGCAAGCGCAATGTGGGCCCCATCAGGAAGACGAGGCCTAAAAGCGCAGGGGCGAGGGCGCAAAGACTTGCGCTGTTGGCCCGATACAGCTACCATGGGGCCATAAAGCAAGCAAAACGATAACACAACATCCGTCCCACGCCTACCCGCCCGTAGCTCAGCCTCATTCGACCTCTTCCCTTCGTGCTCCTGCGCTGTATCTGTAGCGCCAGGACCACCTGCCTGTAACTCTGGCCGATCTCGGCTGGGCGACGACAACGGCGTACCCCGGATGTGCATGACACCGCCTCATGAAATACCGCTGGGAGTTCCGCTCGTGTGACGCCACCGACACCATCCACCGCCTGCAACGTGACCTAAACGACCTGCCGGAGCCGCTGGCTCGGAGCTTGGTCTTGCGCGGCATCGAGACGTTCGACCAGGCGCGCCACTACTTCCGCCCTTCTCCCGAGCACCTGCACGACCCGTTCCTGATGCAGGACATGGATGCCGCCGCCACGCGCGTCCTTGAAGCCATAGGCCGCCGCGAGCGCGTGCTCGTCTACGGCGACTACGACGTAGATGGCACCACGGCAACCACGCTGATGGTGTCGTTCCTGCGGATGCAAGGCCTGGAGGTCACGTTCTTCATCCCGCACCGCTTCGAGCACGGCTATGGCCTCTGCGAAGCCGGCTTCGATGCCGCCGCCGCGTTCGGCGCCACACTGGTCGTCGCGCTCGACTGTGGCATTACTGCAATAGAGCAGGCCGAGTACGCCAAGGCGAAAGGCATCGACCTCATCATCTGCGACCACCACAAGCCGAAAGAAACGCTCCCCGACGCCGTGGCCGTGCTCGACCCGAAGCGCGCCGACTGTCCCTACCCGTTCAAGGAGCTTACGGGCTGCGGGCTCGGGTTCAAGTTGGCGCAGGCCGTCCTGCAGCGACAAGCGCAGCCCATGGAGGAGGCATTTCAGTACCTTGACCTCGTCGCCATCTCCACCGCCAGCGATATTGTGCCACTCAACGGCGAGAACCGCGTGCTGATGCGCGAGGGGCTGCGGCGCCTCCAGCAGCACCCGCGCCTGGGCCTGCGCAAGATCGCCGAGCACGCCAGGGTAGACCTCAGCACCTGTGCCACGCGCCAGATCGTGTTCACCGTAGGCCCTCGCATCAACGCCGCCGGGCGGCTGGGCAGCGCCCACCTCGCCGTAGATCTGATGCTGGCGGAGGATCCAGCGGAGGCCGACAGCCTGGCACAGCAGCTGGAAACGATGAACAGCGAGCGCCGATTGATCGACCAAGAGACGCTGGCCGAGGCGCAGCGGCAAGCCGAGATCCAGCTGACCAGCAAGACGCGGCATGCGCTAGTGCTGCACCAGCCGCACTGGCACCAGGGCGTGGTGGGCATTGTGGCGAGCCGCATTGTGGAGCAGTTCTACAAGCCCGCCGTCATGCTCACCTCGTACGAAGGGGGGGTGAAGGGCTCCGCACGGTCGATCGAGGGGGTCAGCATCTTCCAAGCGCTTACGGAATGCAAAGACCTCCTCAACGCCTTCGGGGGGCACGACTATGCCGCTGGCGTCTCGCTCGACGAAGCCAAGGTACCCGCGTTCCGCGAGCGCTTCGATGCCGCCGTGGGCAAACGCATCCAACCCGAAATGCTCTACCCCATCATCCGCATCGACGCCAAGGTAGACGTCTCCTCCATCAACGGCCGCTTCTGGAGCGTCCTCAAGCAGTTCGCCCCCTTCGGCCCCGACAACAAGACGCCCATCTTCATGGCCGACGACCTGCAGGTGGTGGGCCGTCCGCGCAAGGTGGGGCAAGACGGTGCGCACCTCAAGTTTCGCGTACGCTCCACCGCCGCGCCGCAAAGCGTGCCGATGGAAGTGATCGGCTACCGGATGCGCGAGAGCTTCAACGCCCTGCAGGAGAGCTGGTACCGCGGGCAGCCGCTCGAACTGCTGTTCTCCGTGCAAGAGAACCACTGGCGCGGCCAGACCACCCTCCAGCTCCGCGCGCGCGACCTGCGCCTGTCGAAGAACGGCGAACGACCTGCCGCGTGAGCATTGCGCCTACCAGATCGGTTGCGGTATACTCATTCACGGACGGTTTGCCTCGCCCGCCACCACGCATTGAATGAAGGAGCACAGGTCATGCGCGTAGGAAGTGCAGTGTGTCGTCTGAGTCTTGCAGCCTTGGTGCTCGGCGCCGTGTGGGTCGGTTCGACGCCGGCAGCGGTGGGGCAAACGGCGCTCTCGTACGGCGAGCCAGCTGAGGTTGGCATGTCGGCCGCGGTGTTGGCAGGCGCGCTGGGGGTGTACGCGGAGGCGGTGGAACGCGGCGACGTGGTAGGCGCTGTGGTGCTCGTCGCACGCAACGGACGCGTGGTCCTGCACGAGGCCATCGGGATGAGCGACAAGGAGCAGGGCCGCCCGATGCAGCGCAACACGCTGTTCCATATGGCCTCCAACACCAAGCCTGTGGTCGCTACCGCCATCGCGCAACTCGTGGAGGCCAACCGGCTCAACTACTACGACCTCGTCCGTACCTACATCCCCGAGTGGGACACCTATCAGGCAGGCTTCATTACGATTGATCACCTGTTGTCACACACCAGCGGCTTGCGCATCAACTCGCTCTTCTTGCCGCCTGCCAGCGCCAATACTTCGCTGCAACGCGCGGCGGCTCGGTTCGGCGATGTGGGGGCAGCCGTGACGCCCGGTACCACGTACCGCTACAGCAACCCCGGCTTCAACACCCTGGGCGCGCTCATCGAGATGAGCTCGGGCAAGCTCCTCGAAGCCTACCTCGACGAGGCGATCTACACGCCGCTCGGGATGGACGACTCCTACAACTACCGCGAGGACCACCCCCTCGGCGGCAAGCGCGACCGCCTCGGGCCGATGTATTACCAGCGCGGCGATGATGGCGAGTGGCTGCCCGCGCAAGCTACCACGATCCCTTTCGCACGCGGCTCCGGCGGCATGGTGTCTACCGCGTGGGACTACGCCACCTTCTGCCAGATGATCTTGAACGGCGGATCGTACGACGGGGTGCAGGTGCTCGACTCGGCCTCTGTGGCTACAATGGTGGCACCCAAGACAGAAACACCCATCGGCACATATGGCTACGGCTGACACTCCGTGATGGCGTGATCTCGCACGGCGGCTCAGACGGCACCGACGCGTGGATCGACCCCGAGCGGGGCATCATCGGGTTGGTGTTTACGCAGACGCCACAGGGTCGCCCACCCGTCGACCGCTTCCGGGAGCTCGTCAACCTCGCCGTTGACCCGTGATGCTGGCGGTCGGCGTCTCTGGCGCTCGCTAAAAAGCGCAAAGGCCGCCCGCCGAAGCGAGCAGCCTTTGCTGAGGTCGTTGCCTTGACGCGAGGTCTTCCAAGATTCAGCGGTAATCAGCGCACAAGGCGCCAGTGTCCCGGCTGTGCCAGAGAAGACCTCGAGAGAAGCGCCACACCATTAGTGCAGCGAGCGCGATGCCGCGGTTGCCACCCGAGGGCGACGGTCCGCTTCACCGTGCAACGTGCCACATGGGCATACAGCACGTTGCGTGCCTGTAGGTGTGTGCTCTGCTGCCTCGTGGCGCAACGAAGCACCCTTCCAGCCTTGCCGTCTGGTTTGGGGCCCTGCGAACCGCCCGAGGGCGTTCGCGCCGTTGCGTACGAAAGCACAAGGGCGGTGCGGTCCTGCGTGGGCGACGAATCGCCCGTTGCAGCACTCAGGCCTGCCGAAGCATGTACCCAAGGTCCGCAGCACGCCGCAAAGCGCTCATGTAGCCTACCTGCTCTCAGTCGCGTCAAGGAACGTGTGCCGTGAAGCACACATGAAGAGTACGGTGGAGACGGTTTTTATGCAAGAAAGGTAGGTCCACAACTCGTGAACGAACTTATCCACAAAGATATCCACACTGCGGATAAGGGCGCTAAAGCCCTGAAAAACATAGCCCGACCGTGGGCAAGCACGACCGGGCCACGCGAAAAGCCCATGATCTTGATGCGACTGAGAAGGCCACATGAGACGGGACAAGATACACTCCTCAACGTGCCTATCCTATCTCAATAACGGATTATAGGCGATAGATAATGCGATCTTAACGATTCCAGGCTTACCCAATAACAGATGTCAACTGCTGGATGAACGTGCCTACCACGCCGGGATCCAGCGCTAGCGTGATCAAGATGCCGCCCAGCGCTCCGCCCAGGTGCGCCTCATGCGCGATGCCCCCGCGTGTGCCCTGCGTCTCAGCTTGCTTCGCCATGTAAATCGACCCACCGATGTAAAGCACGGCGAACAGAATGGCTGGCATCGGGATCACGAACATGATACCTAGCATCGCGAACGGCTCGTACAGACAGAACCCCAGCAGCACCCCACTCACCGCGCCCGAGGCGCCCACCGCTGCGTAGCTGGGGTCGTTCTTCTTCTTGATGTAGGTGTACGCATGCGCCGCGAACAGCGAGCCGAAGTACAGCAGCAGGAAGGGCAGCGGACCGAGGCGCAGCTCCATCCACGGCCCGAAGAAGTACAGCGTGATCATGTTGAACGCCAGGTGCCCGATGCCTGCATGCACGAACGCGCCTGTGAGGAAGCGATACGACTCGCCGCGCTGGATCAGGAGCGGCCGGAAGGAGAGGCGGCTGATCAGGTTGGGGTCCATAAACAAGCCATACGCACTCACGAGCACATTCACCACAAGGAGCATCAGGGTCATGGGGGCGGAGTCGAGTCCGATCATGGTAGCGGCCAACAAGTGAAACAGGGCGGGGTGTACGACGCCTTCCCCATCGCGTTTCGCGGCGAACCCGGCCCGGCGCCCATCGTTGACGCGCCCATGAAAACCGAGCAGATCGTAAAAGAGCTGGCACAGGCGGCCCGGCAAATGGGCTTGACCGTGCGCATGGAGAAAGGCGGCTTTCGCGGCGGACGCTGCCGCGTGAACGACGACCGCCTGATCGTGCTGAACAAGCTGCATCCGCCCGAGCGCCACCTCGCCATCCTAGCCACCAGCTTGCAGGAGCAGGAGCTGGACACCGTCTTCCTCAAGCCCGCCGTGCGCCGCGCCCTGCAGCAAAGCTGGGCGCAGCAAGCCGCCGCGGTCGAGGTCGACGTGACGGAGGGCGCCGATGCCGAGTGACGCCGCCGTACACAACCTGCGCGTGACGCTGCTGGGCACAGGCACCTCCACCGGCGTCCCCGTCATCGGCTGCGACTGCCGCGTCTGTACTTCGCCCGATCCGCGCGACAAGCGCTCGCGCTGCGCATGCTACATCGAAGCGGACGGCGTGGGCATCGTCATCGACACGGGGCCAGACTTCCGCATGCAGGCCCTCAGCGCGGGCATCGAGACCGTAGACGCCATCCTCATCACGCACCATCACTTCGATCACGTGGTTGGCCTGGACGATGTGCGGCCGTACCTCTTCCGCAACCGCACCGCCATCCCCTGCTACGCGCAGGCCGAGACCGAGGCGGTGCTGCGCGACATGTTCAAGTACATCTTTCGCGACGGCACCTACCCCGGCGTGCCGCGCCTCACGCTGACGGGCGTGCTCCCCGAGCCGTTCGAGGTCACGAGCCGGACGGACAGCACCAAGCGCGTCACCGTGCAGCCGATTCCTGCCATGCACGGCGCCCTGCCGCTCTATGGCTACCGCGTGGGTAACGTCGCATATATGACCGATACCAGCGCCATTCCCGAGGCGAGCTACGCGCTGCTGGACGGCGTGGAGGTGCTGGTCCTGGATGCGCTGCGCCACCGTCCGCACCACTCGCACTTCAGCATCGATGAGGCGATAGCAGCGGCGGCACGCGTGGGCGCCAAGCAGACGTACTTCATCCACATGACGCACGAGTTGCTGCATGCTGAGGCGGACGCAGCCCTGCCGGAGGGCATCAACCTGGGCTACGACGGCTTGCGCTTCCGCCTGCGCGACGGCATCTTGGAGGCTCCCGAACCCGCAGCGGTTTCCGCATCATGAAGCTCCTCGTCCTCAACGGCCCCAACCTCAACCTCCTTGGCACCCGCGAGCCTGACACCTACGGCTCTACCACCTTGGCTGATCTGGAAGCCAACCTGCGCGCCGCATTTCCCGGCCTCGACCTCGCGTTCGCGCAGAGCAACCACGAGGGCGCGCTCATCGACCACATCCACGTGGCGGCGACCAACGGCACGGCAGGCATCGTGTTCAACCCCGGCGGCTACACGCACACGTCGGTGGCGCTGCGCGATGCGATTGCCAGCGTGGCCGTCCCGGTCGTCGAGGTCCACATCTCCAACGTGCATGCCCGCGAGGCCTTCCGCCACACCTCGATGCTGGCGCCCGTCTGCGTGGGGCAGATCGCCGGGCTGGGCATAGCCGGGTACGCACTCGCCATCCGCCACTTTGCTGACCGGTAGCTGGCGTTGACGCTGTGGCTGATCCTATGGACCAAAAGCGCTATCTTTTCCGCTCTGTCTGACGAATGATCTGGGCACAATGAAGCGACGCGACTTCTTGAAAACTACGGCCGTTACCGCTGCTGCAGGCGCCGCGCTGGTGGGATGCGGCGGCAAGAGCGAAGGCCCGGCCGTGCAGACCCAGCCGATGGTGCGCTGGCAGCTGGCCTCCAGCTACACACAGGCCGTCGACATTCTGTGGGGCAACATCACGGGCCTAGCGGAGCGTGTCAGTCAACTCACCGACGGGCGCTTCACGATCCGGCCGTTCCAGGGCGGCGAGATTGTGCCGGGGCTGGGGGTGTTGGATGCCGTGCAGACGGGTACCGTGCAAGCTGGCCAGACGGCCAGCTACTATTACAAGGGCAAGAACCCCGTCCTCGCGTTCGACACCGCCATCCCGTTCGGCCTCACGCCGCGCCAGCACAACGCGTGGATGTACCACGGCGGCGGCAAGGACCTCATCGGCAGCGCGTACGCCGACTTCAACGTGCTGCACTTCCCCTGCGGCAACACGGGCGCGCAGATGGGCGGCTGGTTTCGGCGGGAGATCAACAGCGTGGCCGACCTGCGCGGCCTCAAGATGCGGATTCCGGGCCTCGGCGGCGAGGTGATGAGTCGCCTCGGCGTGACGGTGCAGGTGCTGAACCCGGGCGAGATCTACACGGCGCTCGAACGCGGCGCGCTGGATGCGGCCGAGTGGGTGGGGCCGTACGACGACGAGAAGCTGGGCTTCCACAAGATCACGCGCAACTACTACTACCCCGGCTGGTGGGAACCGAGCGCGAGCATCGCCCTGCTTGTCAACCGGCAGGCGTACGATGCGCTGCCACCCACGTACCAAGAGGCACTGGCCACAGCGGCCGCCGAGGCCAACAGCACCATGCTGGCCCGCTACGACGCGCGCAACACCGAAGCGCTGGTGCGGCTCATTGACCAGGGCGTGACGCCCAAGCCCTTCCCCGACGACCTGATGGAGGCCAGTCTGATGGCCGCGCGCGAGGTGCTGGACGAGCAGGCCGCTGCGCTACCCGAGTACGCCACCGTGCTCGATGCCTACCGCCAGTGGCGCACCGAGAGCTTCCGATGGTTCACCACTGCCGAGCAGACCTACGCCCGCTTCCTGCCAGCCTGATCTTGCCCCCAAGCGCTCCAGTCGAATACGCCCATGAACCGCCGCTCCTTCTTCAAACCGTCTGCGCCCTACATCCAGACTGCGCCCACCGTGCGCTGGCGGCTGGCGTCCAGCTTCTCGCGCTCGCTCGACACCATCTACGGCGCCGCCGAGGTGCTGGCGGAGCGGGTCAGCGCCCTCACCGACGGCAAGTTTCAGATCCGTGCCTACCCGGGCGGCGAGATCGTGCCCGGCTTGGGCGTGCTCGACGCCGTGCAACAAGGCACCACCCAGATCGGGCACACCGCGGGCTACTACTACATCGGCAAGAACCCCGCGCTCGCCTTCGACACCAGCGTACCCTTCGGCCTGAACGTCCACCAGTACAATGCGTGGCTCCAGGCGAGCGGCATGGACCTGTTGCGCAGCATGTTCGCCGACTTCAACATCATCAACCTACCCGGGGGCAACACGGGCGTGCAGATGGGCGGGTGGTTTCGCGAGCCCATCGGGTCCCTCAGCGATATGCAAGGGCTGAAGATGCGGATTCCCGGGATGGGCGGCAAGGTGATGGACGAGCTGGGCGTGACGGTGCAGGTGCTCGCCAGCGGCGACATTTACCCTGCCCTCGAACGCGGTACCATCGACGCCACCGAGTGGACCGGGCCGTACGATGACGAGAAGCTAGGCTTCTTCAAGGTCGCCCCGCACTACTACTACCCCGGCTGGTGGGAGCCCGGCCCTGGGCTGTCGTTCTACATCAACCAAGAGGCGTGGGCCAAGCTGCCCAGGACGTACCAGCACGCACTCACGGCTGCTGCTGAGCAGGCCAGCATGGACATGGTCAACAAGTACGACGCCAAGAACCCGCCTGCCATGCAGCGCTTGCTCGGCCAAGGCGTGCAGGTCACGCCCTTCCCTGAGGACCTTATGCAAGCAGCCTATGAGACGTCCATCGCGCTCATGGAGCAAGAAGCCAGCGCCGACCCGGCCTACGCCCGCATCTACCGCGACTACATGGACTGGCGCGCCGCCACCGCTCGGTGGCTCGGCACCACGCACCAGACCTACGCCAACTTCGCCTTCGAGCGCCTGAGCGTTTAGAGCCCCTGGACGAAGGCGACGAGCTCGGGCATTAGCCCATCGTGCAGCGGGAGATCGGGGTTGCTGTAGGAGGGCAGTTGCTGCTGGAGCGTGCCCGATACGTCTTTGAGAACGTGGTTCATGCCCTCGACCATGTGCAGCTTTGCGTCGGGCTGGGCCTTGTGCAGCAGCTCGGCATCGGAGGCAGGGACTTGTACATCGGTGGTGCCTTGCACAATGAGGGCAGGCACACTCAGCGCGCCGATCTTGGCAGCCGGGTCGTGGGCGAACCATGAGGTCATATACGGCTGTACGCTCGGGCGGAAGAGACTCTGCAGCACGTCAGGCACGTCGGTCACCACTTCGCCGCGCTCTATAGCGTCCATGATGTCGGTGGCTTGCGCCATGAGGTTGGGCGGGAGCTGGTTGCCGAGCTGCCCGTCGATCACAGCGCGGGCAGGGCGTCCTGGGCCTGCGAGGGAGACGTAGCCATCGGCAGCCTGCCCATCCATTGCCACGAGGCCGACGAGTGCGCCTTCGCTGTGCCCAAGCACGGTGACCGTGCTGAAGCGGTCGTCATCGTTCAGCATAGCAAGCCACAACGCGGCATCCTGGGCGTAGCGGTCGAAGCGCAGGTCAGCCTCGCTGAGGCCCGCGGCCATGCTCGCTGCCACGCCGCGCTTGTCGTAGCGCAGCGAAGCAATGCCTGCCTCGGCCAGCGCCTCGGCGACAAACTTCAGGCTGTTGTTGGCCGACTTCATGGTGGGCGCGTTCGTGTTGCCGTCGCGGTCAGTGGGGCCAGAGCCCGCGATGATGAGCACCACGGGCATGGGCGCGCTGGCATTGTCTGGGACGAGCAGCGTGCCGTGCAGCGTGCCGTCGTCAGTGTCGAGCGAGACGCCGCCAGGGCCTTCGTCGGGGTCCTCCGCATCTTCCGTGGCGCGCTCTAGCGTGAAGGTGACGTCTGCGGCGCCTTGCTTGAACGAGCCCTTGATGGTGTCGCCGTCCAGCGTGCCATCGAACGTGGCCAAGCCAGGCCCCGCTTGTAGCTCAAACGTGATCTTGGGCGCGTCGAACGCGACGTTCTGCAGAGGAAGCCCCGTAGCGCCCTGCTGTGGGATATCGATGGTGCCTTTCAGCCCATCATCGGCATCCGCGAAGTGAACGTTGATGTTCAGGTTCATCCCGGGCAGCGCAATGTGACCGCTCCAGCTTCCGGTGACTTGTGCAAACGCAGGTGTAGTGAGCAGTAGCATGCCTGCCAATACGATCCATATGTTGAGTTTCATGGCTCCTCTTTGATTCAATGTTTAGGCAATTGTCTAAATGTACGAGCTGTTGCCTGTAGAGTTACACGGCCCCACATCAAATTCCGAACATGGGTGAGCCATCATAGCCCGTCATTTCCACGTACCCGTAGCCGCCAATCGGCTCTCCAGCCGAGACCCCCTCAATGCGGACAGCGCCCTCCCAGTACCTCACTACCACATCCAACTCTTGATTGGGGATAAGGGGCGTGATCGTCAACGCTAGGTCTTGCGCGGGCGCTTCCATCCGCCAGCCTGAGGGGTAGGCGATGCCACTGGCTGGGCTGGTCCACGTGTCGAGCACGGTGAGATTGACCGGGCCGAGGTCCTGTGTGGTGCCGTCCTGCCCGATCAGCACCGAGTGCGTGTACGGCGTCGCGTTCGGGTCGTCTTCGCGGAGTTGGAAGTACATCAGGTCGCGCCCGTCGTCGAGTTGCACCGAGAACCAGTCCCACCCCTCTTGCGTGCCCGAGAGCATGCTGGTGCTCCACTCGCGGTCCATCCAGCTCTCCCCGCCGATGGCGTACGTCTGGTCGCCGATTTGGATGGTGCCCTCGGTAGCGAGGCGCGTCATGGAGTAGTAGTACGACGCGTTGCCGACGCCCTCGCCCTTCTGGCTCAGCCCATCTTTGCCTTGCAGCACCGTGGGCTTGGTCTGCGTCAGCGCAAAGTCGATGCGGACGTCTCCGCCGGCGGACGTCACGCGGAGGGGCATGAGGGCGTCTTCGGCCTGGGTAATGCTCCAATCTTCGATCCACACGCGGAACGGCTCGGCCTGAGCGCCAGCCAGCCCCGAGGCGCCTCGGCTGAAGCGCTCGAAGGCATAGAATTCCTCAGCCTCTACATCGGTGACGGCAAAGTGGGCGAAGTAGAGCTGGCGCGTGGTCCAATCGGTGGTGTCGGCGGCATATCCATCGGGCGGTGGCGCGATGGCATTGCGGAAGATGGTGAACTGGTAGCCGAAGCGTCGGCCCTCAGCGGTAGCGAGGTTGCCCGTCAGGTACCACCATTCCAGCTTGAAGTCGGGGTG
>JBCDJT010000027.1:0-50186 GCA_038747545.1 Bacteroidota bacterium | reverse complement strand
GTCGACCGTCGCTGCTCGTGCTCGACCGCAACGGCCGACGCTCGCACTACCTGGACCGCGACGGCTATGCGCTGCCGCTGGTGGATGACGCCTCATTCGACGTGCCGCTGCTGCGCGGCCTGCGCGAAGCCTACCATCCGGTGCGCCCCGTGCAGAGCGTGTCCGTGCGCAACCTGCTAGCCGCATTGCCCAATGTGACCGAGGATGAGGACGCGTTGATCTCCGAGTTCGAGGTGACCCGCAGCGGCGAAATCGTCCTTTACACCGCACCGACCCGCAGCGGACAGGCCATCCCAGTCACGCTGGGACGCCGCGACTTCAACCGGCGGTTTCAGACGCTCCGCGCCTTCTGGCGCCAGGCCATCCTGACGCAGCCGGACAAACAGTTTACCCGCATCGACCTTCGTTTTGAACGCCAAATCGTAACTGAAGAAGCGTAGCCGCTGGATGGCGGTCTCATGATCACGTGAGACCTGCCAACCTTCGGACCGCCGCGCAAGCGGCATAGACCCCTGTTTACTTCACATAACCCACGTACTGACATGAACGAGCGCATCGTAGCTGGCGTCGATATTGGCACGACGAAAGTGTGCGCAGTGATTGCCGCACAAGACGAACTCGGCCAGATCAACATCCTCGGGATGGGCCTCGCCAACTCGGAAGGCCTCAACCGAGGCGTCGTCGTCAACATCGACCGCACCGTCGCCGCCGTCAAGAAGGCGATGGGCGAAGCCGAGCACATGGCGGGCGTCCAGGTCAGCAAGGTGATCGTCGGCATCGCAGGCGACCACATCGACAGCGAGCAGAGCCGCGGCATCATCTCCATCTCGAACCCTGAGAACGAGATCACGCAGGCCGATGTGAACCGGCTGATCGAAGACAGCACGCGCATCGCCATGCCTGCCGACCGCGAGATCCTGCACGTGATCCCGCAGGAGTTCATCGTGGATGGGCAAGACGGCGTGGCCGATCCCGTGGGGATGAGCGGCGTGCGCCTCGAAGCCAACGTCCACATCATCACCGGGCTCGTCTCGGCGGTCAAGAACGTCTACCGCTGCATCGAGAAAGCGGGCTACGGCGTCGCCGACATTGTGCTGGAGCCGCTGGCCTCATCGTATGCCGTCTTGCACGACGACGAGAAGGAAATCGGCATCGGCATCATCGACATCGGCGGCGGCACGACCGACATCGCCGTGTTTGAGGACAACACCATCCGGCACACCGCCGTCATCGCCATCGCGGGCAACAAGGTCACCGAAGACATCCGCCACGGGCTGGGCGTGCTGCGCAGCCAGGCGGAAGAGCTGAAGCAGCAGTTTGGCGCCTCCGTGGTCGACATGGTGCCGTCGAACGAAGTCATCGCCATCCCCGGCATCGGCGGGCGCGGCGAGAAAGAGATCAACCGCAGCGCGCTGGCGCAGATCATCCAGCCGCGCGTGGAAGAAATCCTCGATTTCGCCACCATCGAGATCGAGCGCGCCTTCGGCCGTCCGCTATCCGCAGGTGTCGTGCTCACGGGCGGCGGCTCGCTGATCCCTGGCATCGACGTACTCGCTAGCGAAATCCTCGGCTGCGAGGCCCGCATCGGCGTGCCGATCGGCTTGGCCGGCGGCCTCAGCGATAAAGTCCTCGACCCCAAATACGCGACAGGCGTGGGCCTCGTGCTCTACGGCCTGCAGCCCGAAGCCATCGGCGGCACCCCCTTCGCCGACGACATGGGCCACCGCGACACTCCTCGCGACGAGCGCGACGCCATCCCCGGCGAGAACGTTGTCTCGCGCATTTCGGACCGCATGAAGCGCTGGTTCGACGAACTGTAAACCTAGATACAACCCCTTACTTCACACCGTACGACCTCGGTTCTATACCAAACAGAATTGCTCAGTTCTGGGAGCCGGGTTCTGCTCAAACCTATGGAGAGACCCATGGACGACATCTACAACACCCCCTTTGTATTCGACGACGACGGCGTCGATGAGGCCAAGATTGGCGTCATCGGCGTGGGCGGCGGCGGCGGCAACGCTGTCAACAACATGATCCGCCGCGGCATTCAGGGCGTCGAGTTCATCGCCGTCAACACCGACAGCCAAGACCTGAAGCGCAACGACGCGCCGTACAAGATCCAGGCGGGACGCACGCTCACGCGCGGCCTGGGCGCTGGCGCTCGGCCCAACGTGGGCATGGACGCCACCCGCGAAAGCATCGACGAGATCAAAGACGCCCTGCGCGACTTCGACATGGTGTTTATCACCGCAGGCATGGGCGGCGGCACGGGCACGGGTGGCGCCCCCATCGTGGCCGAGGTGGCGCAAGAGCTCGGCATCCTGACCGTCGCCGTGGTCACCACGCCGTTCGAGGCCGAGGGCCGCAAGCGCAACCGCTTCGCTGACCAGGGCCTGGAGCTGCTGCGCCGCCACGTGGACACGCTCATCGTGATCCCGAACGAGCGCCTGCTCAGCATGGCCGCCGATGACACGACGCTCATCGAAGCGTTCCAGATGGCCGACAACGTGCTCTACGAAGCCACGCGCGGCATCAGCGACCTCATTACCGAGACCGGCGTCATCAACCTCGACTTCACCGACGTGAAAACGACGATGAAGCAGGGCGGCAAGGCGCTGATGGGCTCTGCTGTCGCGTCGGGTAACAACCGCGGCGAGAAGGCCGCCATCGACGCCATCTCCGACCCGCTCCTCGGCGGCGTCTCGATCGCGGGCGCGCGCAACGTGCTCGTCAACATCACCGCCAGCGAGTCGCTTGGGATCAAAGAAGCCCTCGCCGCCACACGCCAGGTGCAGCAAGAGGCAGGCGACGACGTCGAAGTGATCTTCGGCACCGTCGTGGATGCCAACATGGGCGATGAACTGCGCGTGACGGTCATCGCAACAGGCTTTGAGAAGGTCGCCGAGCCAGACATGATTCCCATGCCTGAGGTCAAGCCGACGCATGTACCGGTGGCGCCCACCCCGGCTCCTGCCCTGGAGGCACCTGTGGAGCCTGTAGAGCAGGAGGTTGAGCTCATCCCAGAGCCATCGCCCGCGCCGCCCCCCGTTCTGGCCGAGCCCGTGCCTACACCGCCTGTCCGCAAGACGATTCGCATCACGCGCCCACGCAACGTGCGCTACAAAGGCGAACAAGCGCTCCGCGACCTCGACACGCCCACATATGAGCGCGATCAGATTACGCCTGAGGCGCCTGAGCCGAAGACTACCAATAAGGTGGTCCATCGCCTGCGGAGCGAGGAGCGGAAGGAGCGTGCAGACCGCACCAGCCGCAGCAACGACAACGATACACCACCATTCTTGAGGGAAATGCTCGACTGAGGCACGGCTACGTCCCGTAGCTGGCTCCACGCCTAGCACAACCCCATTCATCTTCTCTCTGGACTGACACTGGATTGTCACCACGCGCTCCCACTTTGGTACGTGGTGCCCAGCCCAGCCTAGCGGAGAATGGGCTCTCCAGCCCGGGAGGCCCCTGAGCAAGGCCTTCACCTCAGCCCCGCCGCTTTCCGAGCGTGCGGGGCTGCCCTCGTTTGGTGCCCTTGAACCTTGCCTCCCGGACGCTCGTTTGGCGCTCAATTCCAGATCTGCCCCCTGCCCTATGCCCAACTTCGACTCGTTCTCGGCAACCGAACTTACCCCAAAGCAAACCTACAAGCTGTTGGCGTCCGTCGTCGTGCCGCGTCCCATCGCGTGGATCACCACTGTAGACGCCCACGGACGTGTGAACGCCGCCCCGTACAGCTTCTTCAACATGATGGGCGCCAAACCGCCCGTGGTCGCCTTCGGGCCCGCCGACCGCCCGACAGGCAGTTACAAGGATACGTTCCAAAACATCCGCACGAGCCGTGCTTTCGTCGTCAACCTGGTGGATGAGGCCGTGGTTGAGGCGATGGTGATGACTGCGACGGACTTCCCCGCTGAGGAGAGCGAAGTAGAGGCGCTGGGGCTGGAGACCATCCCTTCGGAGCTTGTTGATCCGCCCCGGTTGTCGGCGTCGCCCGTTCAGCTGGAGTGCCGCGAGGCCGCCTCGGTGCAAATCGGGCAGACGCGTGTGGTGCTGGGCGAGGTGGTGCGCATCCACCTCCGCGATGGTCTCTTGGACCCCGAGCGGTTCTACGTACGCGCCGAGCGCCTGCAGATGGTGGGCCGGATGCACGGCGGCGGGTGGTACACGCGCACGCAAGACCGCTTCGAAGTACCGCGCCTCACGTACGCTGAGTGGATGGCGCAGCAAGGCGGCACCGACCAGGGCTGAGACGCAGGGGCACCGCTCCATGCGGCAATATGGCTTGGGGATGCGCCCTGCGCCCCCATTGCGTGGTGCAACGGGTCAACCCTGATGTGTGGCACCCGCAACATCGGCACAAGCGCCCGGTCGCAGCAAGGCACAAACACTGGCAGGGCGAGCGCAAGAACCTAAACAGCCAATTCTCAGGCTTCCGCCTCGGCGAGCGCATGAGCAGGGTCGGCAGCGAGCCACGCGCTGCACTTGGCCGTGAGTAGGTAAAACAACGGCGTGTCGATCAAGGCAATAGCCGCTTTGAACAGGTACTGCCCCACGATGATACCCCACCACACGGACCAACTGATGGCTGTGGTCCCATCGTTGTTGTCCACATTGGGCCAAATGACCAGCGCGATGGTGACTACGAGCACCGTGTCAACCATCTGGCTGACAACCGTGGACGCGTTGTTGCGCAGCCAGAGGTGCTTGCCATCGGTGAGTTCGCGCCAGAACTCAAAGAACTGCACATCTACGAACTGTGCCGTGAGGTACGCCACCATCGACCCAAATACGATGCCTGGAAGGAGGCCAAAGACCCGGTTGAACGAGTCCTGGTCAACCGGCGATTGGTCAAAGATGGGCGCCATGTTGGCCAGCCATACCACTACCGTCACGAAGACGCTCACGGCAAAGCCTACCTTGACGACCAGCGTGGCGCGCTCGCGGCCGTAGAGCTCTGAGATGAGGTCCGTAGCCAAGAACGTGACGGGATAAGCGATAATGCCGCACGACAGCTCCTGCCCAAACAAGACGAAGAATTTGCCAGCGATGGCGTTGGTCATGACGAGCGCGCCCAAGAAAATGCCCGCTAGCAGCAGGTACAAGCGCTCAGACCGACTTGGCGCGCCCGTGCGTAGTTGGTCGACAAAAGCGGAAGTAGCCATACGATGAGGAGGAGAGCGCCGTGATGAGAAGACAGCCCCTAAAATAGGCGCCGTCCTCCAATCGAAGTGTGAAAGCATCTGCGGGGGCGCCCAATGACCACAGGGAGTTGTAAAAAACCCCCGCAACTGCACTGTCTATTGAGTCTAGGCTGCGGTCTGGTGTGCCAAAGTTTGACAGTACAGAGGTGTGCGGATATATTGGCGCTGCATTTCGGCTTTGCCCAAGGCTAGCCACTGGCGATCATTATCCGTCCCCACAGCAACCGGATCGCGTATCGACAGCCTTGTTATCACCACACGTACGTATATCGTTTTATGTACGGCTCATGGCTGTGCTCCTCGCTGCTGTGGCCACTGGTCAGGCTCCGCTGGCTAACGCGCAGTTTGTCGACTTCTGGATGCCCGATCGGGTGAAGGCAGGCGAAAACGTGCAGGCCTTTGCGCGATGGGGCGGGCAAGAATCCGCAGATGGGCTCCTGCTACAGCTGCCCGAGGGGATGCAACTCCGCCACGCACAAGTCCTACAATCAGGTAGGGTACCCGTCAAGGCTGGCCTCCGTGGAGAGCCCCGTGGGGGGTACCGTGTGACGTTTCCCGATGGGCTGCGCGGTGGCGTCACGTTGGCCTTCACTATGGCGGTAGGATCCGTACCGGGCACAGCAGCATGGTCGGTGACGCCTTATATGGAGGGACAAGGACGAGCGGAGCCGCGCCTGGCACAGCCCGGTCTTGCTGCGCGCGGTCGCCTCACGGTAGAACCACGCCCGCGCACAACCGACAATCACGCCCTGCGCCTCGCGGATTCTACAGCCACCGCCGTGCTTCGGCCTGCAGCCCTGCCAGACCTAGGCACACAAGCTGCATTTACGCTCGAGTTTTGGATGCGCTCGCTGGCATTGTCTGAGGTCGTCGCCTCTACTTGGACGGGCGACGAAAACGACCCATACCCGCTGGATATGGTCGTCGATGGGCAAGGTCAGTTGGTTGTCTACCGCGGCCAACCGGGCGAGCATCAGGCAATGACTTCACGCCGCCCCATCGCCGATGGCCAGTGGCATCATGTCGCGTTGGTGAATGATCCAGAAACGCGCTGGAGCCGGTTATTCCTCAACGGCACCGTCGTGGATTCACTCTTCAACCGCACCCAGATTGACATCCGTCACGACCAGCCGCTGGCGCTGGGGCGACGTGTACCCGCCACGGCCGTGACCCCCGCTGATCAGATGCAGCCGTACACAGGCTGGCTCGATGAAGTCCGGCTCTGGCCAGGAGCGCGTCCAGCGCCCCTACTACGGCAGATGATGCGCGAGCCCGTGGTAGATGCCCCGACAGGAACGGTGGTACTCAATTTCGATAAGGAGGCGGGGAGTCCATCGGAGTGGTGGCAGGGCGTGCCACAAGGTCTCCTCCGCGAGCCCTCCAACCTAGCGTTCTTCCACCCGGTGCGTGGCTTGAGCGCGGAACTCACCGATCAAGCGGTCGAACTTGAGTGGCGCGCCGATGCGACTCAGATACAAACCTTCGTCATTGAGCGCTCTGGAGATGGGGTAGACTTCGAGCCTGTAGGGCAGGTGATTCGTTCGGAGGACAGCGCGCAACGCGCGTTCGTGTTCCAAGACCTACAGCCCGACTTCAAGCGTCAGGTGCTGTACTACCGCGTGCGTCAGCGTTTCACAGGCGGGGCTGAACGCGTATCTGGTGTGCTCAAGGTAGGCATCGCAGACGCCGAGCAGCCAGGGCGGGCCGTTCTCATCGGCAATTACCCCAACCCTTTCAATCCGCTCACGACTGTTGAATACCAGGTAAATGAAACCGTACACGTCTCCCTCTCGGTGTGGGACCTGGCGGGCCAGCGTGTGCGGAATCTAGTGGATGAAGAGAAGACGCCCGGTACGTATCAGGTGGGCTTCGAGGCGGTCGAACTACCAAGCGGCACCTATTTCGTCCGTCTCCAGTTGGCCGAAGGCACGCAGTACCACAAGATGACGCTGACAAAGTAGGGGCGGGCGAGTGAAGCGGTTTGAGCGCCTCCGGAAGCTGGTGCTGGCAGCTTCGGCTGGATAACGGTCAGCCGTTCTGTTTCTGCTGGCGGTACTTGCCGCCAAAATAACCAGCTACCACAGATGCAATGGCTGTGATGATGTGGGTCGCAATAGCGGTTTGGTCGCGCTCGATCAGATAGATCATGAGGCCTACGAACACAACCACAAAGAAAACAATTGTCCAGAAGCCATACTTCAGGTTTCGCTTCTGAATCCGCTCATCAGCAGCGAGGGCTTTCTCCGCGTATGCGTATGAAGCGTCAATCTCTGCTGCGTGATCATCTTGCTGCTTGTGTTGTAGCTTGAGCTGTTCCTGCTGCAGTTCGAGCTGTTTCTCCTGAAGCCGAGTTTGGGATCTGATCTGCTCCCGGAAAGCCTGCAGCGCTTGCTCTTCGTTGGATTTTCCAGCCATTAGTCCGGTACATAGACAGGACGCTTCCGCTCAACGACGAACTTTGCTACCCCAGGCTTTCCCATTGGAGGAAGAGCGAGCTTCACGGATTTGATAGCTGATGGGTCTGCTCTGAATCGACGCATGTATTGCGCAGGGGAGAGCACTTCCACCCTCAGCGGGCGCATCTGGACTTCCTGACGCTCTTTCATGCTTGGTCTCTACTATTGCACACTGATGACAGAATAGTACAAAACTAGTTCCAATCAAACGAGATCAACCGAAAACGCCCGCCCTTAGCAGAGGCTAGGGGCGGGCGAGTGAAGCGGTTTGAGCGCCTCCGGAAGCTGGTGCTAGCAGCTTCGGCTGGAGACTCCCAACCTGACATTCTTAGACATAGGATCACCTCCGCAAAGCAGGGCTATCAACAAACGCGAAGCCCGCCGCCCAGTTAGACGGACCCCGCAGCGCGAAGCAGGAGTTTCCCTCCCGCAGCCCGCCGAACGACGCCCACGCGGTTCGGTTTCAGGGGAAAGTAGACGATGCGTGTTAGCGCGGGCGGAGCGTGCCCAGGCCGCCGTCCACGCCAATCACCTGACCCGTCACCCAGCCGCTCTGGGTCGGGTCGAGCAGCCAGCGGATGGCCACGGCCACGTCGAACGGCTGGCCCACGCGGCCCAGCGCGTGCATCGCCTCCGACTGCGCGCGGCCCGCCTCGGTGCTCAGAATACGCTGTGACAATGGCGTCTCCACCAGCCCCGGCGCTACGCAGTTGACGCGGATGTTGCGGTTGGCGTATGACGCCGCTGCCGACTGCATCAGCCCAACTACCCCTGCCTTAGCTGCCGCGATGGCTTCGTGGTTGTTGAGGCCCGTGCGCGCGACTGCGGAGGCGCACAGCACGATGGAGCCGCCTGTTTTCATCATCGCTCGCGTGGCGGCCTTGACCGTGTAGAAGGCGGTGTTCAGGTTGAGCGCTAGCGTCTCTTGAAACTCCTCCACGGAGGTCAGGTGGGCGGGTTTGAGCAGGATGGAGCCCACACAGTTGACGACGCCGTCGAGCCGGCCATACGTCTTCTTGGTGGTTTTGATGAGGTTCTGGACTTGGTCGAAGTCGGTGGCGTCGAGTGGATGGGCGTGGGCCCCATAGCGCTGCGCCAACTGGTTGACTTCAGCTTCCCGCCGAGATCCCACGACGAGTTGGGCGCCGTCGCCCGCTAGGAGGCGGCATACCTCGCCGCCGATGCCCCCAGTCGCGCCGAT
Source organism: Bacteroidota bacterium (assembly GCA_038747545.1). Lineage (GTDB taxonomy): Bacteria > Bacteroidota > Rhodothermia > Rhodothermales > JBCCMF01 > JBCCMF01. Next base: position 41,316 of record JBCDJT010000027.1, on the reverse strand, counting down.
CACGGCGTATACGCGTTGTTCTGCCATTGTACAGGTGAGTCATGAGTAGGATGCCTTTGGCACACGACGCCTCAGTCATAGATCCACCGCCATGGCAGTCGTAGAGGCATCGTTACGGCGCCATCGACCAGCGCAGGCGCACAAGCGTTGGCCAGGCAGCAGCAGCTTTCACCACACGTAGGCGATCCCAGCGAAGAACTGCGTCAGCGCGGCCGTAGTGCGGCCCTCCACGGTCCAGCGCAAGTCAAGATGTGCTTGTACGTTTTCGTGCATGATCAGCGAGAGGCCTGGGCCCACAGTAGTGAAGCCCTGCTCAGGAACGATGCCCAACGTGGTGATTACCTCGCCCGTGTTCGTAACGCTGTTGGTGCGGTCGAGGCGGACCCGCAGCAAGATGCGGGGATCGAGGAAGGCGCCGGCCTCAGCGTGAAGGCGCCATTCGTTCTCGGGGATACCCTGCCTCACCTGATAGCCTGCACTGGCGGCGGCATAGCCCGGAAACGGGTCCAACGAGGCGCCCGCCAACACATGCAGGTGCAGGTCCGATTCGCTCGACCCGAGCGGCGGTACGTCATCGACTTCGTAGCCGAGCGGCAGCTTCACGCCGACCTGGGGCGAGATCACTACGGGGCCGATCTGGAGGAACGAATAGCGAAGGTATAAGAAGGCGTCGGCCCAGCCGGAGTTGGAGAAGGTTTCGTCAGGCGTGGTGGCGTCCATCGCTTTGGCGTACGCATTGGCCACGAGCATCAGGTTGGGCACGAGGCCGAGCTCGGCATAGAGGTAGACGGCCTGCTCCTCGAACTGCTCGGTGCTGCCGAGCGTGCCGCGGTCGCCGTTGGCCAGGAAGGCGCGGTCGGCACTGCCGTTACCATAGCTGACCTGCACGTAGCCCGAGCCTGGTGAGCGCGGCCATTGCGCGTGGGCATCGGCGGTGAACAAGAAGGCACACGCAATGAGAGAGGCAAGGCAACGCATCAGAGTAGGCAATGGTGAACATGAGCGGCACGCTCATCGGTTGCGGCCCACGCCCCAGCGTTACGAGGCGTCGCGTGTAATTTTCTGGACCTCTTCGGGACTCCGCGTGAGTAGGCCCTGCTTCTTGAAGTAGATCATGGTCGTGTCGATAGTCCCGTGCCGCATGCGCTGCTTCACCTCGTCTAGCGGCATGCCGTCGTTGAGCCAGATGAGCGCGGCCGTGTGGGTGAGGCTGTGCGGCGACACGCCCGGCCGTTTGAGCCCCGCTTCTTTCAGGTGCTTGTTGATGCGGCTGCGCACCGAGCGCGTGTTGAGGCGCTGCCCTTCTGAGCGATGGCCATGCGACACCACCAACGGCTGCGAGGGCAGGATGCGCCCGCGTGTGTCGAGGTAGAGGCGGATGGCATCCATCACGGCCGGGTCTATGGGTACCTGCTGGTCCTTTACCGTGCGCCCCTTGCCCTGCACCCGCAGGTACCAGCCCATCAGCGTCTGCTCCAGGTCCTCCAGATCCGCGCGGATGATCTCGATCTCACTGAGGCCCGCGTAGAGCATCATATAGATGATGGCGTGGTCGCGCTTGCCGATCTGCGTGGCGCTGTCGAGGCCGTCGAGCAGCTGGCTCACATCCGTCATCGTCAGGATCTGGCGCGAGTGCGTGGTGGGGCGGCGGTTGCCCTTCACGGAGCGTGCTGGATTCTCCTGCAGCAAGCCCACCGCCACCAAGTACTGACAGAAGCGCCGTAGGGCCGTCAGGTAGGTAGAGACCGACACCTGATGTAAGCCCTTCTGCTCCACGAGGTAGCGCTTGTAGTTCTCCACGCCCGGCGTCGTGAACCGAAACGTACGCCCCTGCGGCGACACCAGCCACCGATGAAACGTGTTCAGCGACCGCCGATACGTGCCGCGCGTCTCCTTGCTCTTCTCGCTCAGGTACTCGTTCAGAAACCCATCCAGGTGCTGGTCCACTTCGCCGATGGTCAGCTTGATACCGCCATCGGGGCTGGATGGTGCGGGAGCATCAGCCATACCGGGTGCGCGTTGCGTTCGACAAACGGAGCGAGGCGCGACCTTGAGCAGACACCTGCCGAAGCCACGCCTCGTCAATCACGCACTTTTTGGGCGAAGGATCAATAACGGAACTGTAATCAATCGCTTCTGCGGCTGATTTTAGCCCCCAACGTAGCTGAGACGACGACAAAAACGAGCAACGCGAGCCACCAGCGTCGATCTCCGGGCCGGGGCGCGCTGGGAAGAGCGGACGGGCAGCGTTCAGCTAGCGAGCAACAGCAGTACGAAACGAAGCATCGCTAACCATGCGGCTCGCTAGGTGCGGGTGTGTGCGTGGGAAAGTTCGCTGTGTGTTTTGAGATCGACAAGCGTTTTTGGTTCGTTTTTGCGCTCAAAAATGAACGATCAGCCAGCCGAAGTCATCAACCATCATTACAGCATCGAGATGAGCGTGCGAAGCACACGGTCAGGTGAGCGTCCTCGCATGCACGTTGTGCAAGTCGCAGACGGGGGAGATCCCTCGACTTTGCTCGGGATGACAAGAGGGGGCGGCGTGCTGCTCCCTTGATGAACAGCATCAGAGGTCGGCATTCGGGTCGAAGCCCTCCAGCACGCTCACGTACTTCTGCAAGAACGATGCGCCCATCGCGCCATCCACAATGCGGTGGTCGTAGGAGAGCGAGAGGTACATCATGTGACGGATGGCGATCACGTCGCCCATGACGGGGTCCTCAATCACCACGGGCCGCTTCTTGATGGCGCCCGTCGCTAAGATGCCCACTTGCGGCTGGCTGATGATAGGCGTGCCCATGATGGAGCCGAGCGAGCCCACGTTGGTGACGGTGAACGTGCCGCCCTGCAGCTCGTCGGGCTGGAGCTGCTTGGTGCGGGCGCGGTTGGCCAAGTCGGCCACGCTGTGGGCGAGACCCGTCAGGTTGCGCTGTCCGGCGTTGCGCAAGATGGGTGCTACCAGCCCTGTCTTGTCGATAGCGACGGCGATGCCGATGTGGTAGTCCTTCTTGATGAGGATCTGCGTGCCCTCGACCGAGGCGTTCATAATGGGGTGGTCGCGGAGCGCCTCCACGGCGGCGTGTACGAAGAACGGCGTGAACGTCAGGCGGACGCCCTCGCGCTGCTGGAACGACGCCTTGTTGCGGTTGCGGAAGGCGACGAGGTTCGTGACGTCGGCCTCGGCGAACGAGGTGACGTGTGCCGAGGTCGCCTTCGACCGCACCATGTGCTCGGCGATGATCTGCCGCATGCGGCTCATCTCCTGGATCTCGACCCGGCCACCGCTGCCAGACACAATCGTTGGGGCAGGTGCGGCGGGGCGAGGTGCTGGAGCGGGCGTGGGGGCTGCCGCAGGCATCGGTGCTGGCGCAGGCGCGCTGCCTCGGTTGCTCAGGTAGTGCATCACGTCGTCTTTCGTGATGCGCCCCTCGCGGCCTGTGCCTTGGATGCGTGCCATGTCCTGCATCGTCAGGCCTTCCGTCTCGGCAATGGAGCGCACGAGTGGCGAGTAGAAGCGCCCGTCGTCATCGCGGCGCGGCACCGGGTCGGCGGCCACGCCATCGCCGGAGGAAACCGGCGCTGGGGCAGGCGCACTGGGGGCCGGAGTAGGAGCAGGAGCGGGGGTGCTTGGTGCAGCGGCTGGAGCAGGCGTTGTTACGGCTCCCGCTTCTGCGCCGATGCGGGCGATTACGGTGCCGACCTCCACGGTGGCGCCTTCCTCAACGAGGATCTCTGCTAAGACGCCTGCTACAGGCGAAGGCACCTCAGTGTCGACCTTGTCGGTGCCGATCTCAAGCAGCGTCTCGTCCATCTCGATCTCATCGCCCACGGCCTTGTTCCAGACCAGCACGGTGCCCTCGGTGATGCTTTCGCCCATCTTCGGCATCACGACATCCGTCAAGGCAGTGCTGCCCGCACTGGGCGCTGGCGCTGGCGCTGGCGCTGGCGACTCAATTACTTCGGGAGCAGGCTCAGCAGCAGCGGCGACAGGCTCGGATGGAGCGTCAGGTGGAGGCGCCGCCGACACCGTTTCGTCCGCATCTGTCGTTAGGACGGCGATCACGGTGCCTACCTCCACAGTGGCACCCTCTTCCACCAGGATCTCTGCCAAGACGCCTGCCTCCGGCGAGGGCACCTCGGTGTCGACCTTGTCGGTGCCGATCTCGAGCAGCGTCTCGTCCATCTCGACGGTGTCGCCGATCTGTTTGTGCCATTCGAGCACGGTGCCTTCGGTAATGCTTTCGCCCATTTTGGGCATGGTGACTTCGATCTTGGCCATGGTAGCTATTCGGCTGCGAAGAAAGTGGTGTGAGAAGGGCGCCCCAGAGCAAGACGCCCTAGGCGATAATAAGGGTTCCGCTATACCCCCGTTTGAAAAAAGCGCTTCCCCTGATCAACCGCTCCTTGATGGATCAGTTCGATCTTCACAGAGCGCAGCAGCACGAGGACGGACCCTGAAAAAAGCCGCCTGCCACGGCGAGCGCAACAGGCGGCTTTAGAGGCGATGGTCTACGAAGTTATCGCGGGCGCAAAACGGCTGGACGAAGGACCTTTCTGCGTTCTGCTGCTGCGCCGTAGCTTCCGCTACGTCTGCATCGCACGCATTGATAAGTCCTTGTTCGCTCGTTTTGAGGCATCACGCAAACTCCGTAGACCATCTCCAAGCGGTGCGCCGTTTTGGATTGACGTTGCTCAGGCGATCAGCGGGGCGATTACGAGCGCGACCACGGCGATCAGCTTGAGCAGGATGTTGAGGCTGGGGCCTGACGTGTCCTTGAGCGGGTCACCTACGGTGTCGCCTACGACAGCTGCTTTGTGGGCCACGCTGCCTTTCTTATGCGCGGTGCCATCAACGGTATGACCAGCGGCTGTGGCTTCGAAGGTTTTCTTGGCGTTGTCCCACGCACCGCCCGCGTTCGACTGGAAGATGGCGAAGAGCACACCCGAGACGGTGACGCCTGCGAGCAGGCCGCCGAGCATGTCCTTCGAGATGAAGCCGATGATGACGGGGACGCTGATGGCGAGCAGGCCCGGCGCAACCATCTCGCGGATGGCGGCTTTCGTGGAGATGTCCACACACTTGGCGTACTCGGCTTTGGCGGTGCCTTCGCGGAGGCCAGGAATCTCGTTGAACTGGCGGCCTACTTCCTTGATCATATCGCCAGCGGCGCGGCCTACGGCACCCATGGCCATAGCGCTGAAGACGTAGGGGAGCATAGCGCCCAGGAGCAGCCCCGCCAGGATTGTCGGGTTAGCGACGTCGATGGTTTCTACGCCAGCCTGCTGCATGAAGGCGGCGAAGAGGCCGAGGGCGGTGAGGGCAGCCGAGCCGATGGCGAAGCCTTTCCCGATGGCAGCGGTCGTGTTGCCCACGGCGTCCAGCTTGTCCGTGCGCTCGCGCACTTCCGGCGGCAGCTCAGCCATCTCGGCGATCCCGCCAGCGTTGTCCGAGATCGGGCCGTAGGCGTCCACGGCGAGCTGGATGCCCGTCACACTCAGCATGCCTACGGCGGCGATGGCGATGCCGTAGAGCCCGGCGAAGTGGAACGCGCCGATGATGGCGCCGGCAAGGATCAGCGCCGGGATGCCCGTAGAGAACATGCCCACACCGAGGCCCGCGATGATGTTGGTGGCGGCGCCCGTCACGCTCTGGCTGGCGATGCCGTTCACCGGCTTCGAGCCGAGCGCCGTGTAGTATTCGGTGACGAGGCCGATGGCGGTACCCGAGGCGAGGCCAATCACCACTGCCCAGAAGACGCCGAGGCTGGTGTAGTCCATGCCGTTGGCGCTCCACTCGGCAGGCAGCATGTAGGTGATGATGAGGAACGCCAGCACAGCCATCAGGCCGGCAGCGCCAAACTCGCCGATGTTGAGGGCGTGCTGCGGGTTGCCCCCTTCTTTCACCTTCACGAAGAACGAGCCCGCGATGGAGACCAGGATACCGACGCTGGCCAGGATGAGCGGCAGCAGCACGGCGCTCAGGCCGCTGAAGTCGTCGCCGCTTAAGCCGACGATCATGCCCGCGCCGAGGACCATCGAGCCGATGATGGAGCCAACGTAGCTCTCGAAGAGGTCGGCGCCCATGCCGGCCACGTCGCCCACGTTGTCGCCCACGTTGTCAGCAATGGTGGCAGGGTTGCGGGGGTCGTCTTCCGGGATGCCTTCGTAGACCTTACCGGCCAAGTCGGCGCCCACGTCGGCGGCCTTCGTGTAGATGCCGCCGCCCACGCGCGCAAACAGGGCGATAGACGATGCGCCCAGCGAGAAGCCAGCAATCACGTTGATGACTTTGGCGATGTCCCACGCCGTCGCGTTGTCAAAGATGATGAACAAGCCGCCGAGGCCTAGCATCCCCAGACCGACCACGCTCAGCCCCATCACCAGCCCGCCTGAGAAGGCCACATTCAGCGCCGGGGCCAGACCCGTACGCGCCGCGTTGGTGGTGCGCACATTCGCCTTAGTCGCTACCGTCATGCCGATGAAGCCAGCTAGGCCGGAGCAGAGTGCGCCGGTAACGAAGGCGACAGAGATGAGCCACGACGAGTTTTCCTGCGAGGCGTTGGCGAAGCCGAGCAGCACCGCCACGGCGATCACGAAGATGCCCAGCACGCGGTACTCGGTGCGCAAGAACGCCTTCGCGCCTTCAGCAATGTTGCCTGCAATCTCAGCCATCGCTTCAGTGCCTACGTCCTGTTTGGTCACCCACTGTGCGCGGACGAACGCGTACCCGAGGGCCAACAGGCCCGCTACGGGGACGAGGTATGTAATAGTGCTTTCCATGGAATTGGGTTGAGTAAGGGGGGAGGCGGTGCCTCAAGGAGCGGTATATAGAAGTGGAATTACGCGCACAATCCGTGGCGGGTGGCTGCAGCCTGCGTAGAATGAAGCCAGTCGTTCAGGCGCAATGAGAAACGCGCCAGCGAAATTACGCTGACGCGTGCGAAACGAAAATATCGCCTGATACACGGTTTTTACAGTCGTTAACGGATTATTCGCCGAATCCGGGCGGGATATATGCACCGCTCGTGCCCAAGCATCAGCCTTTCTTGTTGAAGCGGTTCATGGTAGTCACCACGCCATCGGTGATGAAGGTGAGCGCGGCGTCTTTGGATCGCGCCACGGCGGCGTCGATGAGCGGGCGCTCGTCGGCATCGAAGGGCCCAAGCACGTGCTTGACCTGGCGCCCCCGTCCAAAGTCATTGCCAATCCCAATGCGCAGCCGCGGGAAGTTACCGCCGCCCAGCCGATCGATGATGTCTTGGACACCATTATGCCCGCCAGCCGACCCCTTGGCTCGCACCCGCACGGTGCCCACGGGCAGGTTGAGGTCATCGTAGACGATGAGTACATTGTCAGGGGTGAGGCCGTAGTGACGCACTAAGGCGCGCACAGGTTGTCCACTGCGGTTCATGTACGCGAGTGGCTTGGCGATAGTGAGGGTACGCCCCCGCCAACGCGCCTCCGTCAACATGGCCGGGCCTTTACCTTCGCGTAGCCGCTCGCCCAACTGATCAGCGAGGGCATCAATAACCTCAAACCCCACATTGTGCCGGGTTCCATCGTATTCGGCTCCGGGGTTACCGAGGCCGACGATCAAGCGTTTAGGGCTGGCCACAGCGGTAGCAGCTGGTGGGGCAGCGCCGAACAGGCGTGCAAGAAACGCGGTCCAACGCTGCCCCATCGCTCAATTTAGGCTTCGGCTTCGGCAGTCTCGGCTTCTTCGCCATCCTCGTCTGCTGCAACCAGGCCGCCCTTCGGACGCGCGATCGTCACGATGGTCTGGTCGGCTGACGTCAGGAATTCCACGCCGTCAAACGCGATGTCGCGAATGTGGATGGTGTCGCCAATCTCCAGGTTGCTCACGTCCACGTCAAGGCTGGCCGGCAGGTCCTTCGGCAGGCACTTGATGCGCGCCTTCTTGAGCACGTGACGTGTGCGGCCGCCCTGGATCTGGCCTTTCGGCGTGCCCTTCAGCTGCACAGGTACGGTCAGCACTACGGCGACGCCCGGCTCCAGCGCCAGAAAGTCCACGTGCTGCGGCTGGTCCGTGACCGGGTGGAACGTGAGCGCCTTCACGATGCACTCGTACGTCTGACCGTCCAAGTTGACTTCCACCGTGTGGTTCTCATTGGTGTAGATCAGGTCGCGTAGGGCCAGGATGGGCACCTGGAAGTGAATCGGCTCTTGGGCCTTGCCGTAGATGATACACGGCACGTTGCCAGCGGCGCGCACGTCTTTGGTGCCGCGCTTACCCGGCTGGCGGGGGTCTGCATTCAGGGTGACGACGCTCATGTCGGGGCCCTCTTGTATGGTTGTACGCTCTGTCTAGGGGACGAACAGCGTCGAGATGGACGCGTCCGTGTAAATGCGCCGAATGGCATCGGCGAAAATGTCTGCTACGCTGACCACCTCGATGCACTCGGAGGGGCGTTGCAGGGGGATGGAATTGGTGACCACCATGGTGCTGATCTCGGAGGCTTCGATGCGCTCATACGCAGGGCCTGAGAGGAGCGGATGGGTACAAGCGGCCATGATGTCGAGGGCGCCTGCTTTCTTCAAGGCGGCGGCGCCGTTCGTCAGCGTGCCAGCGGTATCCACGAGGTCGTCGATCATGAGCACGTTGCGGCCTTTCACATCGCCGATGATGTTCACGATCTCGCTTTCGTTCTGGCGCGGACGGCGCTTGTCGAGCACAGCCAGGTCGGCGTGGAGCCGGCGTGCGTACGCCCGCGCCATCTTGATCGACCCTACATCTGGCGCTACCACAACCAGGTTGTCTAGCTCGAGGCGGCTGAAGTAGTCGGAGAAGACCGCGGAGCCGTACAGGTGATCTACAGGTACATCGAAGAAGCCCTGGATCTGCGGCGCATGCAGGTCCATCGTCAGGATGCGGTTGACGCCAGCCGTGGTCAGCATGTTGGCCATCAGCTTGGCCGCAATCGAGACGCGCGGTTGGTCTTTACGCTCCTGGCGCGCATAGCCGAAGTAGGGCATCACCGCCGTGATGCGGGCTGCCGAGGCGCGCCGCGCCGCATCGACCAGCATCAACAGCTCCATCCAGTTGTCACCGGGTGCTGGCGTGCTGTGGACGATGAACAGATCGGCGCCACGGATCGACTCTTCGTACTTGACATAGATCTCGCCGTCGGAGAACGTTTTGATCTCCACGGCGCCCAGCGGCTGCCCGAAGGCGGTCGCAATCTCGCGTGCCAGCGCAGGCACGGAGCGGCCTGCGAAGATGGCAATAGGGTTGGGCGAGTCGTGGCGAAACATGGCCGAGAGCGGCGGACCAGGCGGTTAGTACGACAAAAAACCCCGCGCTCACGAAAGGAGGCAGGGTTGGCGTAGGTTGCCCGAGGAGGATTCGAACCTCCACAACCACTTCCAAAGAGTGATGTGCTGCCGTTACACCATCGGGCAATCACCCAGCGTAGCGCGAACGCAGAACGCTAGAGGACAGTAAAAATACAGGGTCCAGCGCCCGGATGTCAATTTAGGAACGATGAATCTGTGTCCGTTACAGCTACTCCAAGATTCCATGGGTGCTCAAGATATCGGCGATGCCGTTGATCTTCCCAGGTGTCTCGAGTGGGCTTGCCCGAGCCATTAGGCCGCCTTCGCCACAGCGCGTTCGTCCTCTGCTACGCGCTCAAGCGTCTCCATGAAGCGCGGTTCGCCCTCGTGTACCCAGTCGCGGAAGCGCTGGATGTGTGCCGCATGACGTGGGGGTAGCCCCTGCAGACGATCAAGGTCGAACGTGGGGCTGTAGCGTCCGGCATGCTGGTTTTGCGCATCGAGCGCATTGCATTGCTGCTCGAAGTGGCCCTCTACAGGCACCATCAGCACCGGTTTGCCCAAGTACATGGCTTCGCTCACCGACTCGAAGCCGGCTGTACACACCATGGCCCGGCAGCGGGCCATCTTGTCGAGGAATTTGACGCCGCTGAGTTGGTGGAAAGTCAGGCTTGCACTGGGTTGGTACACGGCATCGTGTTGCTGGTTGTCCCAGAAGCAGTGGAGTTGCACATGAGGCCGCCGTTCGTTCCAGCGCATGATGTCATCGGCGTATCCTGCGTTGAGCAGGTAGATCAGTATAAAATCTTCTTCTACGTCCAGCGGCTGGTCAAACACGGCCTTGCGCAGGACAGGGGGGACGACGATCAGGTTGCGGTCGGGTAGGGTTTCGGCGCGATAGAAGGACAAGGCCAGCCGCGCCGACGCACCCAGCGAGGTCAATTTGGTGAACTGCTGCACGCCCCAGCGTTGCATGCGCTGGTCGGGAGGGAACGGGTACGTGGGGTGGAAGAACATGTACTGATGACCGATGCTCACGAGCGGCACGCCGGGCTTGCGCACGATGTTGTACAGTCCGCCTAGGGGCTCGTAAAAATTGACGAGCAGGTCCGGGCGGTAGTCGGCCACGGCTTGGTCGATGACGTCGAGGCTAGCGCGATACGCCGCGGTGTGGCGTAGGGTGTGGCGAACCGTGGGGAGGAGCTGAATGCTTCGGTTGGCGCCGTCCGCGACAAAGTTGGGGCTCTGGAACGTACGGATGGGTGCCTGGATGCCCGTGCTAAAGAAGGCGGGCACGGCACGCCGGCTGCTGTGGCCCACCAAGACAGCGCTGAGGGTATGGCCGTGTGCTGCGAGCAGGTCGCGCAGCGCAAGGGCCTGGGTCATGTGCCCGCGTCCTTCGCCTTGGATGATGAAGAGGCAACGCATATCAGGCCTTGTTGAGGAGAGAGGGCAATGCTGCAAGCGACGGGGCTGGCGCTTGCGCCAGGCCATCCCCACGAGCTGCTGAGACGCTCAATTTTCTACGCTGTTCTTCCAGGGATCGTGGCGACGGCTTCCACCTGATGATCTCCAGGCGGCCGTCGAAGTGCTCCACCAGGGCGGTACAGCTTTCCACCCAATCGCCTGTGTTGAGGTAGAGCGTGTCGGCCATCGTTCGCATTTCAGCATGATGAATGTGACCACAGACAACGCCATCCACATCCAGTGTGCGAGCCTCCCGCACCACGGCCTCCTCAAACGCCGAGATGTATTGCACCGCCTTCTTGGTACGGTGCTTCAGGTACGCCGAGAGTGACCAGAATGGCTTGCCCATCCGCAACCGGACCCTGTTCACCAGGCGGCTGAGGTAGAGGGTCAAGCTGTAGGCGCGCGCGCCCACAAGAGCAAGCCACTTTACGTACCGGACCACGCCATCGAACTCGTCCCCGTGGAGGACAAGCAACTGCCGTCCGTCTGCCGTGGTGTGCAGGGTGCGGGGCCGGACTTTGATGCCGCCGAACTGATGGTTTACGAACTGCCGCGCAAACTCGTCGTGGTTGCCAGGGATGTAGATCACGCGGGTCCCTTTACGCGCTTTGCGTAAGATCTTCTGGACGACATCGTTGTGGTACTGGTGCCAATACCACGACCGGCGTAGTGCCCAGCCGTCGAAAATGTCACCGACGAGGTAGAGGTACTCTGATTCGTTGTGGCGCAGAAAATCGAGCAGGTAGGCGTCGTTGCAGTCGCGGGTACCCAGGTGGAAATCAGAGATAAAAATTGTACGGTACCGATGCATCCTGTCCATGACATGGCAAGGGGTTGAGTGGACATAGGCATCGCTACGATACTCAGCCTACGTTACTGCGCTGTTATGCGAAGGTTAGCGAAGCATGTCCGCCGTCCTGCTCAGCTCGAGATCAGGCGAAGGGCAGGGAATCTTGGGACCAAGCGGGCGCACAGTACCTGGGTGAGTCGTCTTCCTGAAACGTTTCAAGGCTTCGCGGCAAATTGCGCTACGCCGTACGTCCCGTTGGTGCGCCATGCCTCGCCGCCGTGCTCCGCGCTGAGCTGTGCTTGCGTGGCGGCCGCTACACCGACGAGCGTGTCGCTCTTGAGGGTGCGCAGTGCCAGCAGCGGTGCGGGGAAACCGCGCAGGACATGGCCGAGCGTGGTGCCGTGGGGCCAGAGGGCATCGTGCGTGGCCCGGCGGTAGTTGGCATCGCCCTTCAAGATGACAAGGCGGCTGCCCTCCATCGGATCGGCCAGTCGCTTGGGCAGGTGTGGCAGGAAAAGGGGTTCGTTCCAGTAGCCGTCGGGTACCACGCGCAGCCGCCCGTCGTCAAGGAAGTCCTGCAGGCGCGTGGCCAGTGCGGCAAACGCCCCGCCGCGTTGCCGCATGGTGCCCAGCAGCAGCGGCATGTCCGCCGGGATGACGTCGCTCACCAGGACAGGCAGGAGCTTGACGTGCAAGGTGACCGTTGTGGCAACGTCGGCGCGCAGCACATAGTCGACGAAGGCCAGATCCATCGCTTGCTCGGTACCTGCGTTGTCCATCACAAGGTGGAGCGAGGCTGGCTCGTGGCGCGACAGGTGGTGGACCGCGGTATCGAGGGCATCATCCAGGAGGTGGTCCTCGTGGGCAGTAGTGCCTTGGTCGGCAGAGGCTTTGAGGCTGAGGTCGATGCGGTTGCCCCACAGCATGTAGAGCATCAGGTGCCGCAGGCGCGCCTCGGCATTCGCCTCCATGGCAAGGGCTTCGCCGAGCACGTCCCACAGCTCGGGACGCTGGCGTTCATCGGCTTTGAAGGGCGCAAACGGGTCGCGGGCCGTCCGCCAATAATCGACCGCGTGGTTGAGCCAGCGGTAGGCGAAGAACTCCGCGAAGAACCACTGCGTGTTGAGCCACGTCTCGCCAGCGAACCAGCCAAACGGTGCGGCCCACGCGTCGGCGTCGGGCGCGGGACCAGGCAACGGCTCCATCGGCGCATCGGCTACGATGGCATCATGGAGCCGCCGCAGGTTGTCCTTGAGGCGGGCAGGATAGTCGGCGTTGCGCGCCATCACGTCGGCGATGATGCTGGGCACGCGCACCCGCATCGAGTGGTGGGCGAACGGGTGGGCCGGGTCGGTGCGGAGGGGCGTAGCCATAGAGAGATAACCGTGGATGCAGTACCTGACAGACGGCCACAAAGGTAGAACAACGCCGTGCGGAGGAGAAGGCCCCGGCTTTTGGCGAGGGGTTTGCATAACGGTGGATGAAAGCAACATGGTAGTATCGACATGTCCGCTAAACCCTTTAAGTTTTCGCTCGAAAGCGTGCTCAAACTGCGGCACCACGAGACGGAAAAGGCCCGTGCCGCCCTCGCAGCAGCCTCCGGCGACCGCCGAGCGGCAGAGGAACGCCTTGCCCAGATCCACGCCGAGCAGGCAAAACTTACCACGTCGCCTTTCCGGTCGGGTGTCAGTGCGGGCGTGCGCCGCTTTGTGCAGCGCGAGGCCGAGCACCAGCGCCTCGCCAAGGCCATCCACATGGCCGAAGCCCAGGTTGAGACGGCCCGCCACGCAGAGCAGCGTGCCCGCGACCACGTGCGCGCCCAGCACCAGCTGGAGGAAGCGCTGATCCGCCTGCGCGACCAGGAAGCCGAGGCGCATCAGGTGGAGGTGCTCGCCGCCGAAGCCCAATTTGTAGACGAACAAGCCATCACCCGGTACTACCGGACCCAGCAGCTATGAACAAAATTGTCCTCTCGGTGCTCCTTGGCCTCGTGGCCTTCGTAGGCGGTGCCTTCGGCATCTACATGGCGATGCCTTACCTCGCGCCCGACAAGGTAGCGGAGACACAGGCGCGCCTCGACAGCCTGGCCACCATCCGTAGCGCGCAGCTCCAGGCCGAATCGCTGATGCTGGCGCTCAGCTCGCCCGACTCCATCTTCGTGCGTGACTCGTTGTTGCTCTATGGCAACCAAGCGTTCCTGAAGTCGATGCAGGACAAGGACCAGAGCCTCACCGCGATGGAGGACTCTGTGCGCGGCCTCAACGGGTCGCTCACCACCATGCGCGACTCGGTGCAACTGCTCAACAAGACGCTGGAGCAACTGCTGAAGGATCAGCGGGAGCTGATGGACCAGGTACACGACCTTCAGGAGAAGTGGAAGTCGGTCTCCGATTTGCGCGAGGAGGCCAAAAACATCACGGGTACGCTCACCAAGCTCGACGACAACGAGCTGGAGGCCATCATCGCCAATCTGGACAATGACATGCTGGAGATGATGTATCTGGAACTGTCGGCACGCAACCGCACGCGCATGATGCAGCTGATCCCGCCAGAACGTGCAGCGCGGTTTGTACGGCGCCTGGTGACCAACACGCCTATCCAAGAGCCGCCACCGCCCGCACCTGAGGTGGAGGAAGATGCTGTTGCTGACGCACCGCTGACAGCGGAGGCCCAGGGATGAGCCGCCTGATGACGATCCGCTCGTTCTTCTCAAACCTGCTGGGGGGCGTCCCGTCGGGGGAGAGGGCCACCGCTGGTGCGGCGTCCACTGGGTTTAGCAAGCAGCTAGCGGCGTTGCAAGCCGACGCAGACCCCGCCGTAGCCACAGGCGCAGCCACGCAGGCCACGGAGCCGCCACCGCCCGAAGTCGATGGGGGCAGCAGCAGCCCGGTACCAACCGCAGTAGCTTCCGCCGAGCGGGCGCTGACGTTGGGTGCGCGCGCCGAAGGTCCGAATGAGGATAGAGGCCCACGTGCCGATGGTGAAGTGCCAAGCAGCACACCGGGCCAGTCACAACACGCCGCCGCGCCAGCAGACGAAGTGCCCACGAGGCATGCCCACGCCGCGGCAGCTGAATCTGCAGAGGAAGCCGGAGCCGTGGAGCCACCCGCCGAGGAGGCGCCACGTTCCCCGCATGTAGAGGGCACGCACACGCCAAGCCCGTCGCATCGTCTGCCAGTGGACATAACGCCGTCGCCCGACTATCAGGGCGACGTTACCCATGCTGCCCCTGCGCCTGACGTTGTCACGCAAGACCCCGATCGCCGCGAGATGCGGATGGCGGAGGGCGCGCTGCTGGCCGATCCGGCAACGCCTAGCCGTACCCCCGAACAGACAGGTGGTGTGGTCCACCAAAACGGGCCAACGCCCGTAGACGCCACACGCCGCGAGATGCCAGGGCACCGCCAAGGCACCGGGTATCAAGAGGCGACAGCGAGCGCTGAGGACACTCCAGACCGCCCTGGACCGCGCCCGGCCAGCGAACAGCCTGATGCCGAGCCGCCAAGCCCGGCGGCGGCTTCTGCGAACCGTCAGGGCGCAGCGAGTTCGCAGTCTTTGGGGGGCGCGGCCGAGGTGCTTGACATGGGTGAGAACTCACCGCCTGCAACAAGGACCCCTCGCGTCGAACCAGCTACAGCAGAAGATCAGCCACCACCGAAGGCGCCGTCCGGCATGCCTCGTGGGCGCGTTGAGGCAGGGGACCGTGCAGGTGGCACAACGCCTGCTCGGCAAACATCGACTACCAGCGTTGCAGCGGGCAACCAGGCAGCACCACCGTCTGCGCAGCATGTAGCGGTAACACAGCTGCCGCCCGCAGCACCAGGGCTGTTAGAAGACGCCGCGCGCATCGTGGCCCCCGCCACAGCCGACAGCAATGCCGCTATTGCCCCGCCAGTCCCGCTGCAGGCATCAGAGGCCACACCTGCTGAGCCCGCCCGCCTGCCTGCCAGTCACGTCGAACGCTTGGTGCGTCACCTGCCTGAAGGGCGGCTCCCGCACGCCGAGCGATTCACCGTCCAGCAATTAGAAACAGCGTTGGGTCAGGATGCACGTGTGGCCCACCGCGCACTCGATAGGTTGGAGGGACAGCCCAAGCAGGCTGCTACAATGCCTCCAGAGAACCGCTCCGGTGCAGCTCAGACCCCTACAGCTGTTGAGGTGGAGCCGACGACGCGCCCCATCATCGCCAGTGACCAGCCAGACGTGCCAGTGACGTCACAGGAGCGGGGAAGGCCCGTGGTGATGACACAGGACCGCTTCTTCCGAGCGCGCCCGAGTACTGCCGCTCCCATCGTTCCTGAGCTTGCACCACAGGCATCGACACAGGTGGGTCAACGTGAGCGAGTCGGAGGCGCAACTGTGCTACCTGGGCCAGCCGCACGTGAGCAGGCCCCGGCTCCTGTCGCGCAGACGGTAGAGCAACCTCCAACGACGACCACGCCACTACAGGCGGAGGAGGCGTCGAAACGATCGTCTCAGGCCAGGGTCCCTGAAGCAAACGCTGCAGGTGTGCCAAGGAAGGTTGACGCCAAGCCTGTGCAAACTTCACATCCGCAGCCACAGCCACGTCTGGAGACCGCTGCCGAGGCGCCCAAGGTGCAGGCGGACCCCAATGAGACAACGGTGACGAACAAGCCACCGCTGCCCACCAACGAAGCAGGACGCTCCAGTCGGCAGGGGGCGTTCATGACACCCCAGACTGAACAGACGCTTGGCGGACGTAACACGGTGGAAGAGCGCCCCGCCAAGGTCGTGGCTCAACCGCAGCCGCCTGAGCCTGAGCCCATGCGGCCGTCGTCCAAAACCCAGCCGCCTGCTGTGCCGAGTAGTGCCGAGGCCGCTGAGGCACAGCCTGAGCGGTCGCTCATGCCCGATCGTGCGGTACCGTCCACGCCGAAGACAGTGGCGGCTGATACCGCTCCAGCCCCCCGTACGCCCGATGCACAGCCGCTGCCAGAGCGTAGAACGGGAGACTATGCGACGACGGCAGAGGACACCCTGGAAGCGCCTGACATGGCTGCGCCTCGGGCATCCAGCGGTTTACCTCCACGCAACGCCGCGCCCGCCTCGGGGGGTACAGCGCCTGCTAACGCGGATGGGCCAGATGCCCCAACCCCGCAATCACAGCAAGACACCGACGTAGTGACTCCGCAGCCTGAAGGCATCGCTACGGATGAGTCACAGCAGCAAGCAATGCAGACGGCAGCTGCCCAAGCGCCCAGCGAGGGGGCCGTGCGCGACAACGGGCGAGCCGCTGACCTGGCGCCCTCGCGTGGTGACACCTCCTCCTCAACCGACGCCGCGGCGATGTCAGCGTCTGGAACAGACAACCAAGGTGGTTTTGAGCACGGGAATGAGGCGGGACAACAGCAGGGCTTTGACATGGAGCCGATCGCGGCGTTGGCCGACGACCCTAACGCCGTACTTGAGCCGAACACCGTAGAGTTTGAGGCCGCGTTACGCACGGAGCGTGCAGAGTTGGAGGCCACGCGGATGCCAGCAGTGGAGCGCGAGGCGTCCAGCAGTCCGGCGGCCCGCGTGGCGCGTACCGTCCTAGCCGAAGCATGGCAGGCGCAGCTTTTGCGACCAGGGAACGCCACGATGCGCATGGAGAACGGCTGGCAGGTGCTCCGCATTCGGTTAGACGATGATGGCAGCATGACGGTGCGCACGCGCCAGACCGAGCAAGGGCTGAGCGTGACCGTGGGGCTCACAGACCCCGCCCTCCGCGCACAAGCCATGGCCCAAGCCGACCGTATCCAGCAGAACCTGCAAACCCAGCTGGATAGCCCCGTCGACTTCTCCTTCCAATCCGACCAGTCCTCGTCGCAATCTGGGCAGCGCGACGCGAATGCCCAGCAGAGCGCCCGCACGCAAGGCCGAACGGGTCTAGGTACCGCTGAGCGTCAAGGTATTGGAGAGGCCCCAGCGCCGCGGAGAAGCCTGCAGGGGCAGCGCGAGTGGGTCGGGTAATAGACCACATAACAAAAATCGGTATTTGATATGGAAGTCAGTGGTTTTGGTGCAGCGAGTGCCGCTCAACAATCGACGGGAAGCCTCACAGGAGGATCAGCCTTAGGCAGGGATGAATTCCTTACGCTATTGGTGGCGCAGTTGCGTAACCAAGACCCGATGAACCCGCTAGAGGGGCATGAATTTGCTGCTCAGCTCGCGCAGTTTTCGTCGGTGGAGCAGCTGATGAACCTGAACGAGGGCATCGAGGGCATGCAGGAGATGCAAGGCCTGCTCGCCAGCAGCACCAACAGCGGCGTAGCGGCAGGGCTGATGGGGCAGGGCGTAGAGGTGACCACAAACCGCATCGAATGGTCGGGCGAGGCCGTTGAAACGGGCTATGAACTGGCTGCTGACGCCCAATCGGTGACGATTGAGGTCAAGGACAGCAGGGGGCGTGTGGTACGCACGGAAGCCTTCGGCGCACAAGAAGCGGGTACCGAGACCTGGACGTGGGACGGCAACAACGACAACGGCGATCGTGTGGCCGAAGGCACCTACACCTTTGAGGTCAAGGCCACGGATGGTCAGGAGAACGACGTAAGTGCGTCACCTTTCCGAAGAGGTGTGGTAGACCGCGTCACCTTCGGTCAAAATGGTATCAGTTTGTGGGTAGATGGCACGCCTGTTGCTATGGCCCTAGTACGAAGCGTATACACGCCCGAATCCTGAAGTTCTTTCCTGTGAGAGAAGGAGAAGCAGTATGAATGTGAGGCACCTTGCCGCACGTGTACCGGTCAATCCCGGGCAGCACGTGCATGACCAGGCCTCGATCCGAGGCCCCAACACGCCGCCTGCGGGTGAGTCGTTTGCCGATGCCCTAGCGCGCCTGAAGCGCGGAGCTGAGGCGACGAGCTACAAGGTCTCCGCCCACGCGCAACAGCGCATCGAGCAACGCGGCATCCGCATGGAGGGCGCCGACCAACAGGCTCTAGGCCAAGCCATCGACCGCCTCGACCAGAAGGGCGCACGCCAAGCCCTCCTCATGCGTGACGACGCCGCGTTCATCGTTAACGTGCCTAGCCGAACCCTGGTCACCGCCATGGCGCAGGACGAACTCGCCACCCGCGTCTTTACCCAAATCGACAGTGCCGCGCTAGTCTGACTCGCGCACCCCATACACCTGTAATCAGCCATATACGAACATCGGCAGGCCCCACCTTGCAGCGAGCGAGACGGGATGCCGACCGCAGCCGACCGACCGACGCTGCGGACGCTAAAACCACGAGGTAGTACCATGATTCGTTCGCTCCGCACCGGCGTCTCCGGTCTCAAGAGTAGCCAGGTCCGCATGGACGTGGTGGGCAACAACATCGCCAACGTCAACACCGCCGCTTTCAAGCGCAGCCGCGCCGCCTTTGGCGAGGTGATGGGCCAGCAGATGCTTGGCGTGGGCCGCCTCTCTGGCGGCACGGGCGTCAACCCCGCCTTCGTCGGACTTGGCGTAGCCGTGCAGTCCATCGATAAGAACTGGGGGCAAGGCTCCCTTGAGAGTACGGGTGTGCAGACAGATCTCGCCCTTGCTGGCGACGGCTTCTTCATCGCTCGCAACGGCGATCAGCAGATGCTGACCCGGGCTGGTAACTTTACCTTCAACTCCGAAGGCAAGCTGGTAACTGCCAATGGCATGGAGGTGCAGGGCTGGTCGTTCGATGGCGAAGGCCAGCTCGTGACAGGCGAGCTTCAGGATGTGATGTTCGATCCCACCACTACGGTGGCGGCCAGAGCCTCATCCAATGCTGTGATCACCGGCAACTTGCCGCAGCAATTTGCACTGCCTGATCCAGCCGCTACGCCGCCTGTACCAGGGGAGTCTACGGCGATCTCGACCGTGCTGTACGATAGCCAGGGTGCCCCCCACGACATCACCATCACCTTTGAAAAGACGGCAGACAACCAGTGGACCTATGCAGCATCGGTGGCCGCTGGCGCCGATGACCCGTTTGGCGGCAACCTCCCCAGCGGCACGCTAGAGTTCGACGTGGACGGCCAACTCCTGAACGTAGATGGCAACACGGACCCACTGTCCAGCACGTTCAACTGGGACAACAACTTTGCCTCGCTCGACCCTGCAGGCAACACGCGCACGATGACGCTGGACTTCTCCAAGATGACCCAATTTGATGCGTCGGATACTGCTGTCGTGAGCCAAGCCGATGGCAGCTCGTCGGGCTCGTTAGATGGCTACGCCATCGACTCATCGGGCATCCTAACGCTCAACTTCACCAACGGCCAGCAGCGCCAGGTCTTCCAGCTGGCGGTGGGCAACGTCAACAACCCGAACGGCCTGGAGATGCAGGGCGAGAACATGTACGTAGCCGGCGGCGCCTCGGGCGACCTGCAGGTGGGCCGCGCGGGCCGCGACCTGCGCACCAACGTCGTCGCTGGGTCGCTAGAGATGTCCAACGTGGACCTCGCCACCGAATTTACGGAGATGATCGTGTCGCAGCGGGGCTACCAGGCTGCCGCGCGGATCGTGACCACCTCCGACGAACTGCTCCAGGAGACGGTATCCCTGAAACGATAACCCTAAATCCCTAGGCACGCCATAGCGTGTGTGCTGGGTGTAGTGTTAGGTAGCGTACGCCCTGTTCCTTCGGGAGCAGGGCGTTTTTGCGTTGGGGGAAATCTTGACCTGCCGCGATTAAGCCGCTCGGGTTTGTGCCGATACGTTCAAGAGATCCGTCCCCGCCCGTCGCGGGGTTGACCTTCACTGCTACCACATCAAGCCCAACGCAGCGTCATGAAGTTCCTTGTTGTTGACGACTCGCCCACGATGCGACGCATCGTCGCAAACACACTCAAAGAAATCGGTTACGACAGTGGCCACGGCGAAGCAGGCGACGGCGCCGAAGCCTTGGCCCGCCTCGAAGCCGAGACCTACGACTGCCTCATCACCGACTGGAATATGCCCAACATGAATGGCTTGGAGCTTACCCAGGCCGTACGGGCACATCCTACCTATGCCAACCTGCCCATCCTCATGGTGACGACCCGTGGGATGAAGGAAGACGTGATTGCTGCCATGAAGGCGCGCGTCAATAACTATGTCGTCAAGCCGTTTACGCCTGATGTGCTCCGCGACAAGATCGAGACCATCCTGAAGTACGCATAAGTTCGATCACGTCAACGCCGGAACACCACCATGATAGCACCACAATTCAACGAAGTACTTGAGCGGCTTGACGAGGTCCGTGCCATCTTCATCCTTGGGCAGCGCGCCGTGCCGTTCATGGAAGATGTGCTTGGCTTCCTCCGAGATATCACGCCGATCTTAGATGACATCAATGCCTCGGCCCAGTTCAGCACCAGCAACATGCCGAAGGCGGCCTCGCAACTGCAGAGTGTGAGCCAAGCTACTGAACTCGCTACCACCGAGATCCTCAACGTGTTGGATCAACTGTTTGTGCGCATCGACGAGGTGGAGGCCGAGGTCAAGAACGCCACCTCGCAACAGGGCGAGGCCGACGACGCAGACGCGGAGTTGTATCAGCGGCTAGAGACCCTGCTTGCTCAGGACCATGCCGCGCTGTGGGCCGAAGTGCAAGCCCACCAAGCCCGTCAAAACGACGCCCGCCAAGCAGCCACTGAGGCCAAGGACACGGTCGTAGCCTTCGCCAACCAGATGCGCAGCCAACTGTCGGCCATTATGATGTCGCTGCAGGTGCAAGACATCACGGCGCAGAAGCTGGCGTCGGTGAATCAGTTGATCGAGGCCGTGCAGAACCGGATGGATCGGTTGGCGAGCCGCTTATCGGGCAAGGAGCGGCCGAGCACACCGCACCAGGCCGCGCCGCCCAAGCCATCGGCACCCGGGTTTCTTCCAGCGGTCTTTGATCAAGCTGCCGACTACAACCGCGAGAAGTCGGTGGAGCGCCAATCCTCTGCCGATGAGATCATCAACCTCTTTCAGGCAGGCGACGGAGCCGCTGCAACGGCAACCGTCATGCAGCCCCCCATCACACCACCGCCCTCGCAGGGCGACATCGACACGCTCTTCAACAACCCCAGTGGGGATGGCGCTGCCGAGCAGGACGACATCGACGCGCTGTTCGCGACGCCCCAGGCTGGCTCGGCCACACCAACGGTTTCGAATGAGCCTGCTGGTCAGGCTGACATCGACGCGCTGTTCGGCGGTGGGTCAGCGAGCGAGCCTGCTGGCCAAAATGACATTGATGCTTTGTTCGCGGGCGGAGGTAGTGAGCCCGCTGGTCAGGACGATATCGATGCCTTGTTTGCAGGCGGCTCGGTGCAGGAGCCTGCTGGCCAGGACGACATCGACGCGTTGTTCGCGACGCCCCAGGCTGGCTCGGCCACCCCAACGGTTTCGAATGAGCCTGCTGGTCAGGCTGACATCGACGCGCTGTTCGGCGGTGGGTCAGCGAGCGAGCCTGCTGGCCAAAATGATATCGATGCTTTGTTCGCGGGCGGAGGTAGTAAGCCCGCGGGGCAGGACGACATCGACGCGTTATTTGCAGGCGGAAGTAGCGAGCCCGCGGGGCAGGACGATATCGATGCCTTATTTGGCAACGGTGCCTCGACAACGGCTTCCCAGGACGACATCGACGCTCTCTTCGGATAACTAGCACATATGGAACGCACCACTTTGCAGCATTGCACCTCGCCGGAAGCGCAGGGCGCGCACAATGCCATCATGTTCATTGAGGACGAGCGAACACTCCTGCAGGTAGCTACGCGCATGTTGGAACGCAACGGGTATGTGTGTCACGTAGCCTCCAGTATGGCCGAGGCGGTTGCGCTTTTCGAGACGCACCGGGCCACCATTGGCCTGGCCGTGATCGACTATCTCCTCCCCGACGGGACGGGTACTGAACTGATCCATCACTTTCGCCAGGCACGCCCAGACCTGCCCGTCATCTTATCCAGCGGCATCAGTCATGCCGAGCTCCACCAGCACGCTGCCGAGTCGCACGTGGAGGGCATCTTGTCCAAGCCGTACCGCTCCAGAGACTTGTTGTACGCCGTGCAGGCTGTGCTGCCTGCACCGACACTCGCGAAAGCCACCATTTGAGAGAGTCCAATGAACGAACCCAAACGCCCGCTCGTGCTCATCATCGACGACGATGATGTGTTCACAGACACCCTCCAGTTTGTGCTGCGGCAGAAGGAGTACAACATGTGCTCGGCTACCAACGGCGAGGAAGGCATCGAGATGGCCATCGAGCGCAAGCCCGATGTCATCCTTTGCGACGTGCGCATGCAGGGTATGCACGGCTACGCCACCGTACAGGTGCTCAAAGAGCAAGTGGAGACCTCCAAGGTGCCTGTCATTATGATGTCGGGCTATGCCACGGGGCCGTTCGGCGAGAAGCGCTGCCTCATGGCGGGTGCCGACTATTACCTCTCGAAGCCGTTCTCCGCCTTCGATTTGATCTACACATTAGAGCGCGCGCTTCAGCAGGGCACCATCAAGCGCCGCTCGTCAGACCTCATCTTGCCCAGCGAGGGCTTCTGACGGCACCTTATTCACAGCACCACGCTCGACCTGGTTTGGCAGGTACTGGTTTGGCGACTTAGAGCGCGGTGCATCACGGGCGGCTTGCTTCGGCAGGCCGCCCTTTTTTGTTCAGCGCGTCTGGTCTGAGGCTGCGTCGAGAAAGGGGTAGAGCTGGTAGACCGTCAGGTGCTGCCACGGCTGGCCGTTCACGAACAGCGGCAACTCATAGAACTCGGCGTACTCAATCACGCGGTGGCTGATGGCCGCATAGTCGGGGAAGAGGTGTGAGACTTCGAGGCACGGCCCGTCATCGGTTTCCACCAGCAGGCCGCGCTTGGCAAAGACCACCCGGTCCACCTTGGTCCAGTCGAGGCGGGTTTTGCGGCGTGCATAGTCGTAGCCCGCAATGCAGCGGTCCGAGAGTTTGATGCACCACATCACGCGGCGCATGCGTTGCAGCCAGCGGAAGACGCCCCAGCCCAAGCCAGCCCACGTCAAGGCGAGCGCGGGTAACAGGAGCCACAGGGAGACGTGCGTCTGTGCCCAAAAGACGAACGCACCTGAAAGCGCTGCCGAGACCGCAAGCCCGGCCATCAGCCCAGCCACTTGCCGGCGCGTCACATACTGCACCTGCTCGTTGTCAAAGACTTCGTACCACATGTTCATCAGCAACCTCGGTTGGGTGGGGCCAGCGAGCACAGCTACGCTTGGGACAGTGTAGGCTATCGAAAAGTTCATCACAAGAGACGAAACGTCTGCCGCCTGAGTTACTTTTTCGCCACGGCACACGTACAGACAAACGCCATTCCACTTCATCACGCGCGCATGCTTATCCGATCCCTTGCTCTAATCCTCTCCCTAGTGGTCGTAGTGCCCGACGGAACTGCGCAGATCACCCTGGTGGGACGTGTCACCGATGCGGTGACCGGCGAAACGTTGCCATCGGCCACGGTGCAGGTAGAGGGCAGTTTCACAGGCACCATCACCAACGTGGAAGGCGCCTACGAGCTGGCCGTCGATAACCTACCCGTGACGCTGCTCGTGCGCTACATCGGCTACGAGACGGCGCGGCGCACTATCGCGGCGGGGGCGTCTACCCAGCAAGACATCTCGCTGACGCCCGTGGCTGTGCAAATGGACGAGCTGGTGGTGAGCAGCGAGGACCCTGCGCCGGGCATCATGCGGCGGGTTATCGAACGGAAGCAGCAGTGGTGGCCGTCGCTGGAGACGTACCGCGTGGATGCCTACACCCGCCTCGTGATGCGCAACGATACGGGCATCGTGTCCATGGTGGAGAGCCTGACGGAGGCCTACTGGGACCAAGAGCAAGGCATGCGCGAGGTGCTTAAGGCCAAACGCCAAACCAACAACCTCGATGTAGACACCTACCTGCCCGCGGCGCAGTTTGTCATCAACTTCTATGATGACAACATCAACATATCGGGCTACGATTTCTACGGCGTCACCCATCCCAGCGCCCTCCGGCATTACCGCTTCTCTCTGATCGAGCTTCGCCAGATCGACGACCAGCTGGTGTACGACATCCGCGTGGAGCCGCGCAACCGCTTGAAGACGGGTTTCCGAGGCCGGGTGGCCGTGCTCGACGGCGACTACACCCTGCTTGAGGTGGAGCTCGAGCCCGGTGAGGCGTTCCTATTTCCACCGCCCATCCGGCGGTATGACACCACGTACCGCCAGCAGTATGCCAACAGCGGTGGCGATGTGTGGCTGCCCGTAGACCTGCGCACCGAGGTTGAGCTGGATGTCTCCTTCCCCGGCCTGCTCACCTTCCCTACGTTCGACATCGAGGTGCTTTCGCGCCTGGCTAACTACAGTATCAACGTCCCCGTCCCCGACTCGCTCTATGCTGATGACGTAGCGTCGGACTTGGTGGTAGACAGTGCAGCCGTGGCCACGAGCACCGCCCTAGAGACCGCTGGCGTGGCCGTGCCGCTCAGCCGCGTGGAACGCGCCGCCTACGCCTCCGTCGACAGTACCATGACGATGGCCAAGGCGTACGAGCCGACGGGTGTGCTCGCGCGGTTCGTAGACATGGAGAGCGACGGCGATGGCACCACGATTAGCGTGGGCGACGAGGGCGATACGCAGCGTGGGGCACGACGGCTGGGCAACATACGCTTCACACCGCAGCTGTGGTACAACCGCGTGGACGAAGCGCACCTCGCGGCAGAGGTAGGCTTGCAACTGTCGGATCGCGTGGAGGTGGGTGGCCTGGGCGGCTACAAGACGGGGCTAGGCGAGGCTACGTACGGCGCCTATGGTGCAGCGCTGCTTGGGTCGAAGCGCCGCACGCGCTTGGACGCCCGCTACGAACGCGCCGTCGACCCGCGCTACGCCTCGGGCATCTATGACACCTTTATGAACGCGTTGTCGGTGCTCATCGATGGGCGCGACTACTTCGACTATTACCGGAACGACCGCCTACGGATCGGGCTGCGACACCGCTGGCCCCGCCAAGACCTGCGGGCGTCGGTCGAGGTGCAGGTGGAGGAGCATGCCTCCGTGGCACAGCAGGCCACCTTCAACCTACGCAACCGCGACAGGTACATCACCCGCTCCAATCCGCCCGTGACGGAGGGGCAGCTGCAGGCCGTGCGCGCTGTGGTGGGCTACGGAGAGTCCGGGACGAACTGGGGGCTCATCGGTCGCGAGCGTGCGGAGTTGGCGGTAGACCAAACCCTGGGTGGCGACTTTGACTTTACCCGCGTGGCCGGGCTGGTGGAGTGGCGCTTCCCCACGTTCTTCAAGCGCCGCCTGCTGCCCAACGTGCTCGACGTGCAGGTGCGGGCCTTCGCATCGCGTGGCGTGCTCCCGCCGCAGCGCTTCGGCATCGTGGAGGCAGCGCTCCGCCAGGCCGGCCCCTTCGGCGTACTCCGCACGGTAGGCCTGCAGCCGCTGGAAGGGGACCATGGCGCGGTCGTGTTTTGGGAGCATAGCTTCCGCACGGTGCCCTTCGAGGTGCTGCGCCTGAACTGGCTCGCCGGGCAAGGGTACAACGTCATCCTCCACGGCGCCCACGCCGCCACCGACGTACGTACCGAGACGCGCCAAGCCTTGGGGTATGCGCCGCGCATCCAGCCGGGCGGCTACCACGAGCTGGGCGTAGGCCTCAGCGGCCTGTTCAGCCTCTTCCGCCTCGACACCACCTGGCGCCTCGACGAGCGCGACTTCGCCGTCACCCTCACCGCCGCTCGGGTGTTCTAACTCCATTGTACCTACCTGCGCTGTCGTTCCGTGCCGTCAGCTGTGTTCGTGTAGTGATCTCAAGAACGCGATGAAGTCGGGAGGTGGCAGGGGCGTAGCCGTACACCATCTGCTGCGTTTGTTCAAGCACCACAAGGTGCTCGTGGGTGCTGGCGGTGGAAAAGGCACGTCGATCGATGCGAGGGTAAGTGATGGCTCAGCGGCGCCGGCTCTTGGGTGGGCCGAGGATCTCGTGCAGCAGCACGGCACGGCGCAATTGGCGCGGGTCGCGCAGGTCCAGGTCGTCGATCAGCGGGTGCGTGAGTTTCGGTACAACCGCCGAGGACTCTTTGGGCGTGACGAGCGGGTTGGCGGTGACGATGGGACGCGAAGGCCGAGGCGAGGTGCGTAGCGCAGGCAGGCGTCGCTCGAACGCATCTTCGCTCCGGCGCGGCTCCGGCTCGGACGGAAACCGCTCCGATCGCATGTCGGGCCGACGTGTGGTCTCAAACGCGTCTTCGCTGCGATACTTCCGCTCGGTGGGGATGAACACCTCGGGTTGCGTTTCTGGCGCATGCGTGGGCAGGGGGCGTGGCGGAAGGGCAGGCGGCACTTGGCGCTCTGGCAGCGGCTGCGGCGCAGGGTCACGCTTGGGCTCAGACGCCGACGTCAGCGCGTCTTGGATCTCCCGTAGCGCGCGCTCCAAGTCGCTCTCCGGCTCTTGCGGGGGCGGCAACGCATACGGATCCTCGGCATAGTACTCATCGGGGTACGGCTCGCCGGGCATCTGCCGCTGTTGCTTCTGCTTGTTCTTCTTCGACCGTTGCAGCGCCTCAAAGAGCAGGAACGCCAGGAAGATCAGGATCCCAATAATGTTTTCCATTGCGGAGGAGCCGGGTTAGGGGAGGTAGACGAAGCTGCGCGAGCGGATGCCGTCGCGGGTGCGAATCTGGACGATGTAGACGCCGCGTGCCCAACCGTCAGGCGTAACATACTGGATATGGCGGCCTGCGTCCAGGATGCCGTCGAACACCGAGGTCACGCGCCGCCCGAGGGCGTCGAACACGTCAATCTCAACGCGCCGTCGCTGCTCCAGGCCAAATGAAACGAGTGTGCGGTCGCGGGTAGGGTTGGGATACAGGTCTACGCGCGCGTAATCCTCTTGGCTGAGTATGGCTACATCCGTCTGGTTGCCCACGTAGCTGCTGGTGCTGCTCTCGAAGCGGATGCGGTAGATATAGCGGCCCGCCGCCACGTTGGCGTCGGCGAAGGCATAGCGCTGCTCAACATCCGTGATGCCACCTGTCGCCACGCTGCCCACGGTCTGGAACGTGCCCACTTGGCGGGCGGTGCCGCTGAACGTGACGGGGGCGCGCTCCACCCGGAAGGTGCCGCTGGCTTGCTCAAACGGCGTGCTCCAGGCCAGATCGACCCTGTCGCCGTCTACCTCGGAGGTGAACTGCAAGATGGGGACAGGCCGCCGCTCAGAGTACCCGCCCGATACAACCAAGCTGAACGGCTGCGCGCCACTAGCGAGCGTACCCTTGTGCGAGACGGTCAGCACATACTCGCCAGCAGGTGCCAAAAACGCGACTTGCTCAACGGGATCGACGGTGTTGTCGCCAGTTTGGGCAGCGCGCAGCGGGTCTTCGACATCCAGAACGTAGGGGAAGAGCGTGGTGCCGTTGGCCGTGATGCGGAGGTCGAGGTCGTTGACGAGGTGAGGGCGGCGGTCATTGAGCGCGTTGGTCGTGATGCTGCGCCGCGTGCTAGGCGGGTCTGTCCAGACGAGCGTAACCGCGAGAAACCGGTCGGTGTCGACGGTGATGGGAAGGGCGTAGGTCTGCCCGTCCGTCAGCGAGGTCTCGAGCAAGGCCGAGGGCGTCGTCAGCGCATCGTCAATCTGCTGTGCGGCGCGGAGGGCGTTGAGGCGGCCCCATCCCGTGGCATAGTCTGGCCCAGCCCGATTCAGGTCATCGGCGGTGTGGATGGCCAGCGCTTTGAGCGTGGCGGCGCGCATCGGCGAGCCGAACCAGTACTGGTGGTACTGCTGCAGCAAGATCAGCGAGCCTGCCACGTTGGGCGCAGACATGGAGGTACCTGAGAGGAAGCCGTAGCTGTTGTCGGTCTCTGCGGTGCTGGAGAAGAGGCGGTTGCCGAAGCCCATGAGGTCGGGCTTGATGCGGCCGTCGTCGGTGGGGCCGAAGCTGCTGTAGCCGGCGGCCAGGCCGCCTTGCCGCCCGCCGCTGTCGAGCGCGCCCACGGTGAGCACGTTCTTGGCGACGGCCATCCCCGATATGGTGTCTGTGCCGCCGACGCCGCCGTCCTGTGCGATGCGGCGATCTTCTACGGTGTAGGTCTGCCAGTCGCCGTTGGCGTCGAGGGCGCGGAACTCGCCTTCGGTGGGGCCCGCATCCTCGCGGTCGTTGCCCGCTGAGATGACGGGGAGGAGGTAGGGGTATGTGTAGGCGGCTTGGTCGAAGAGCACGGCATCGCTGTCATACCAGCCGAAGCCATAGTCTTCGGTGAGGCTCACGGCCGGGTCGCCGTGCCAGTACCACTGGGTGCCCGTGCCCTCGGTATCGCTGAAGTCCCATCCCGAGATGCGCCCGTACGAGTGGTTCGAGATCAGCAGGCCTGTTTCGGCCTCGTTACTCAGCTCCAGGGCATCGCCGTTCCAGTCGTAGCTGCGGAGCGTGGCGTTATACGCCATGCCGCGTGCTTGGTCGCGTACGCCGCCTGCCGCCAGCGTGCCTGCCACGTGCGTCGCGTGGTCGTCGCGCTCGGCCAGGTCAATGCGCTGCACCCGGCCTCCGAACTCCTGATGCGAGGCGCGCACATGGCCGCTGTCCCATACGCCGACAGTCATCCCTTCGCCCGTGACGCCGATGCCGAGGACGGTGCCCGTATGCAGGTCGTCGGTGCGGGTGATGGCGGCGGCTTCGAGGTTGTGCGTGCGGCGGTAGATGGGGCGTCCGGTGGGCGAGAGGCGCTGCACCTGTACGGCACCTGTGCCCTCTTGTGCGATGCGGAGGGGAAGGCGGGTGCGCCGCGCCCAGGTAGCGAGTGTCGCCTCCCGCTCGCTCATCATCGCCTGCAGGTCTTGGCGGATGGCCTCGCGTTTGCTCGCCGGGGTGTCTTGTGCCACCGCTACTCCAGCAGTCACCACCATCAGTCCCAAAAACCACAATACGACGCGCATACCAGCACCAACACAGCACAAAACGGCCAATCAAACGCAGTCGAACAAGGTTGGGTTTTGCATGCGGCGCTGCAGGGCCTCGATGAGACGTCGATTTGCCCTAGGGAACGCGTAGTCGTCCAGCGCATCCAGCGTGACCCACGCCCACGGCGTGCCCGGCGGAGGGGTGGGCGTGCCCGAGGCAATGCGACAGCGGAAGGCGTGCATCGTGATCTTGAAGTGGCTGTAGGCATGGTCTACGGCCATGAAGGGGGCCACGATCTCGGCCTCGATGGCGAGTTCTTCGCGCAGCTCGCGACGGCACGCTTCGGCCAGCGTCTCGCCCGCCTCCCGCTTGCCGCCCGGAAACTCCCACAGGCCGCCCAGCATGGCGTCTTCGGGCCGCCGCTGGATGAACAGGCGCTCGTCTTGATCGAAGATCAGCCCCACGGCGATGTCTTTGTGGGGGATCGGTGCTTTTTTCTTCTTCACGGGATACGCGGTGGGTGTGCCCTGCGCGAAGGCCACGCAGCACGGGTTGAGGACGCAGTGGAAGCAGCCTGGGTTTTTCGGTTTGCAAACGGTGGCGCCTAGCTCCATCACGCCCTCGTTGAAGGCGGCAGGCCGCGTGTGCGGGATAAGTGCATCGGCGCGCTGCTGCAGCGCTTTCCGCGTCTTACCTGCTGTGCTGTCTGCGCCGATGCCGAAGGTACGCGTGAGCACGCGGATCACGTTGCCGTCGAGCACAGCGTGCGGCAGCCCAAAGGCGATGGAGGCGACGGCCGCGGCGGTGTAGGGTCCCACGCCGGGCATGTCGAGCAGGTCGGCGTGCGTGTCGGGGAAGCTGCCGCGCTCCACGACGTGCTTCGCCGCCTTGTGGAGGTTGCGCGCTCGCGAGTAGTAGCCCAGGCCCTCCCAGTTCTTCAGGACCTCGTCTAGCGGTGCCGCCGCCAGGGCCTGCACCGTCGGGAAGGCCTTGACGAAGCGCAGGTAGTACGGCGTGGCCTGATCCACGCGCGTCTGCTGCAGCATAATCTCCGAGATCCAGATGCGGTACGGATCCTGCGTTTCGCGCCACGGCATGGCACGGCGTGCCCCCTCGAACCAGTCGAGCAGGTCCTGCTGGAAGGCCGTGCGGTGGGCGTCGGTGATGGGCGGGAGGGTCACGGCAGGAACGTACGGCGGCTTTGGAGAACGACGGCCGGGAGGAAGGCCATCACGATCAGCTTGTAGGCGAAGATGCCGAGCACGCTCCATGCGGGGAACGCCAGCTGCAGGATGAGCGGCGGCACCCCGAGGGCCGCGAGCCCAAAGCAGCAACGGCCCAGCCAGCGGAGAAACGCTGGGGATTCATCGGCGAGGCGGCGGAATGAACTGGGCAAGAGGGCTGGAATGTTTTCGATGCGGTACACGTAGCCAAGGCACAGAAAAGCGGAGGCCACCGAGGAGGTGATCAACGCAAACAGGGGCACGAGGCCCAGGTAGATCTCCGCAAACCACTCTGCCATGCGTGCGCTCAAACGAGGTTAATCAACGGCGACGCGGAGGGCTAGCGTATCAGCAGTGAGCGCTTCAAAGCTCCGGCGGAAGCGGAGTGTATGCTCTCCCACATCGCCTGTGCGCGTCCGCCAAAAGAACGACCGCTGGTGGAACCCGCTGAGTGCGGGCGGCTGGATGGGCGTGTAGGTCACCACGCGCTGATCGCCCACCTGCTCGGGCAGGTTGAAGATCAGGATTTGCCCGGCCTCCACGCGATAGTCGACGGAACGTGCTTCGCGGGCTTCGGGTAGGCGCGCCATACCAGCCAGCACCAGCAGCACAGGAACGAGCAGCACGAGACGTGATCGAGTGGCGGACATACAAGCAGCGGTGGAAGGCGTGGATGGGTGCCGTGTGTACGCTGCTCTTCGGAGCGGGGTTCGACGCCAGCGCTCAAGACGCTGTCCTCGCCACAACGTCACAACATACGTGGGTGGTGGTCGCCGAGGGCCGGACTGAGGTCGCCGAGTTGCGCGCCACACTCACCGCTGATAGCCTGGCGATAGCTGCTGCGCTTGTCGTGGAGCAGCAGCACCGCGACGGCTACCTGCTGGCCCAGGTCGACTCGCTGCGCACCATGCTTGATGCCGCAACGACGCGAATCTACCTCGACCGAGGCCCAGCCGTCCGTGTGGCAGCGCTTGCGTTCGACGGAGACGCCTCGCTCAATCTGGACGCGCTACGGCCTCAGCTGACTACGCGTGCGGGCCGCCGCTTCAACGCTGCCGATCTGGAGGAGGACGTGGCGTTTCTGCTGCGGTCGTTCGACGCCGCCGGGTATCCGCTCGCCTCCGTCCGCCTGAGCAGCTTCGAGCTGACTGCCAGCGATCCGCCCGAACTGCACGTGGCTCTTCAACTGGACGCTGGCGGCACGCTCAACATTGGGCAGGTACGGCTAGAGGGCGTCGAGCGCAGCCGCGCCGGGTACGTGCAGCGCATCACGGGCGTCCGCCCTGGCCGCTCGCTCACCACCGTCGATCCGCAGGTCATCACCCAGCGCCTCATGGAAACCGGCTTCTACCGCGAGGTGGGCGAGGTGCAACTGACCCAGGCCGCCGACGGCGAGGCGACGGTGACCATCCCGCTCACAGAGGAGCCCCCAGGCATCTTCGACTTGGTCTTCGGCTTGCTCCCGGCGGGCGACGGTGGCGGCGTCAACTTCGTGGGGAGCGGGCACTTGGAGCTGCGCAACATGCTCGGCGGCGGGC
The DNA here is from genome assembly GCA_038747545.1 of Bacteroidota bacterium. Classification (GTDB taxonomy): domain Bacteria; phylum Bacteroidota; class Rhodothermia; order Rhodothermales; family JBCCMF01; genus JBCCMF01. Next base: position 9,160 of record JBCDJT010000027.1, on the reverse strand, counting down.
GCATCGTGGGGCTCAAGCTAGACCGCCTACCCGGCCAACGCAGCGAGCTGGACGTGCGCGCCCGCGACCCGTTCGTGCTGGGCAGCCCCGTGCTGGCGGAGGTGTCGTTCCGCGGCACGCAAGAGGACTCGACGTTTCAGCAGCAGCAGTACGGCGCCGAGGTCGGCCTGCGCATCGGCGACGGGCTGGAGGCGCTGGCCTCGGTACAGCGCGAGCGGACGACGCCTGGAGGCACCCCAGGCCTCAGCCGCGTGCCACGCTCCTCCACCCAGTTCGTAGGATTGGGCATGCGATACCGCCAGCTGGATCAGCCGTTCAACCCGCGCCGGGGGCTCTCGGCTGAGGTGCGGTTCGAGCGTGGCCGCAAGTCGCGCACCGTGAGCACCCTGCAGGATGGACAGACGGTGCGTGAGCAGCAGTCGCTGCGCCAAGAACGGCTGACGGCCCGCGTGCGGAGCTACCTGCCCACGCTGCGCCGCCAAGTAGGCGTGCTTGGCCTCGACGCGCGTGCGCTCGTCAGCAACGTGTATGATCTTGCCGATCTGTTTCGGTTCGGCGGTGCCCAGACGCTGCGCGGCTATGACGAGCAGCGCTTCCTCGGCCGCTTCGTGGCCCGCAGCCTCGCCGAGTACCGTTATCAGCTCGATCGGCTGTCGTACGCCTACGCCTTCTTCGACCTCGGCTACGTGGTGCGCCCTGCCATCGACGACGTGCCCGAGCAGAGCGGCTGGTTTCCTGGCTACGGCCTCGGCATCCAGTTCAGCACGGGCGTCGGCGTGGTCAACGCCAGCTATGCCATCAACACGGAGGACGGCCCTACCAGCGGCCGCGTGCATGTGGGCTTATCCTTCGGGCTGTGAGGCGTGTTGCGTGAGCGCGTGGACGCGTGTGTTCGTGAGCGCGTCTCCGCAGACGCAATGACGCAACAAACCTCACGATACAGACAACGCGCCCACGCAATGACGCACCAACGCACCCACGAAACACGATGACCACCACCTTCTACGCACCGCCTAGCTGCTTCCACGGCGACAACGTCACCCTCCCACCCGATGAGGCCAGGCATGCCGTGCGCGTGCTTCGGATGCGCGAAGGGGATATGATGGTCGTCGTCGATGGCATAGGGGGATGGCACGAGGTCGAACTGACGCACGTAGGCCGCGACCGTGCCGAAGGCGTTGTGCGGACCACGCGACGGGAGGTAGGCGAGCCGAGCTATCACCTGACGCTGGGTGTGGCCCTGCTCAAGCAGGCCTCGCGGTTCGAGTTCATCATCGAGAAAGCCGTCGAGCTAGGGGTGTGCCGCATCATCCCGCTCATCACGCACCGCACCGAGAAGCCCAGGCTCAAGCAGCAGCGCGCCGAGCATATTCTCGTAGCTGCCATGAAGCAGTCTGGTCGCACACGTCTGCCTGCGCTAGACGTGCCGACCGCGCTGGAGGATGTACTGGCCGCGTCCTCCGAGGGGCTACGCGTCATCTGCCACGAAGCCACTGATCCGGCCAATCAACTCATGGCGCAGTTGGAGCAGGAGGGATCCGGCAACGCCACGATTCTCGTCGGCCCTGAAGGCGGATTCACTGACGATGAAGTTGCTGAGGCAAGGGTATACGGCTGGCAGCCAGCTTCGCTAGGCTCCCGCCGCCTCCGTGCAGAGACCGCCGCCGTGACGGCTGCCGCCGCCGTGATGTTGGCGTGGACCAGCCGGAAACCTTAGCGCGTGTAAGTGACTCCGTGTCAACCTTGCTGCTTCGCTACATCATGCCCAAACTCGACGACACTGGCCAGCGCATCAGCCTTGACTTGCACGGCATGCGTGTGGACGATGCCATCCGCCTCGTCCGCCGCACCGTGCAGATGGCGCATCAGCGCGGCCGGGCACAGGTCGATGTCATCACCGGGGCCTCCACCACGCGCAACGACCCGCAGGCCGACACCATCAAGACGCGCCTCACGACGTTACTCCAGAGCGGGCAGCTCGACTACTGGATTGCGCACCACCGCTGGAGTGTGGACGGTGGGCACTGCCAGCTGGTATTGCCCATCACGCAGCTGAGCCCGCGCGGCGGCAAGCGCATCACGCTACGCGACGTTTATCGCCGCTGAGGCCTAGCTTACAGCTTCGTCGGGTTGGGCGCGTCGCCGTAGACGGCCTTAGGGTCGAAGACCTTCTCCGTTTCCATGTACTCAAGGCCCAGGCCCTCGTCGCGCGCCTCATTGGCTACGGGCACGCGGCGGTAGAAGCACGAGCGGTAGCCCACGTGGCAGCTGGCGCCGCCCTGCACGTCCACGCGCAGCCAGATGGTGTCCTGGTCGTCGTCGATGCGCATCTCTTTGACCTTCTGCACGAGCCCACTGGTGGCGCCTTTGTGCCACAGCACCTGACGGCTGCGGCTCCAGTAGACCGCTTCGCCCAACTCAATTGTCTTGCGCAAGGCCAGCTCGTTCATCCAGCCGTGCATCAGCAGCTCGCCACTCTCGAAGTCAGTCGTGACGCACGGGATCAGGCCGCGGGCGTCGAACTTAGGGGCCAGGTCATGGCCTTCTTCCACCTGTTCTACGCTTTGGCGTTCGGCGAAGACGATCTGGAAATCCGACATGGTGCTGCTAAGGAGTTAGAATGAGCAAAACGGCGGCACCATACGCCCGACGTGACCGATGTATTCCGCCTCACTTATTCTTCGCGGATGCAACACGGAAATAACGAGGGCTACTGCGCCCGGTAGAACACGATGCCACCGCCTTGGCTACCAGACAGGTAGTCGAGGTCCCCATCGCCGTCCAGGTCGACCAGCACGGGCGCAGTCAGCAGCGGCGGGTCGAGCGGCAGCGGGTCGGCCAACACAAACTCCGGCGCTTTGCGGCTGCCGTCGTTGCGATACACCTGCACGCCCTCCGACTCAGAGCCGATGAGCAAGTCGAGGTCGCTGTCACCGTCGTAGTCGACGAGTGTTGGTGCGCTGCGGCGGCCCACATCGATGTCCATGAACTCGTCGGAGACGAGCGTGAATTGGGGCTCTTGGGGCGTGCCATCGTTGCGGTAGTAGTTGATCGTGCCCGAAGATTCGCCCACCATGAGGTCGGCATCGCCGTCGCCGTCGAGGTCACCCAGCGCAGGCGTGGCGTTGCTGCCGCGCGTCAGCTCCACGAAGCGGTCGTCGGCCACCATGAAGCGGTGCTCTTGGGCGCTGCCGTCGTTGCGGTAGTAGATCATGCCCTTGTTCCAGCGGCCCGCCAGCATATCCAGGTCGCCGTCATCGTCCAGGTCATAGAACGCCGGGGCATAGTGGAAGGCAGGCTCCAGGTTCATCGTGTCGCGCACGGCGAACGATGGTGCAGTGGCGGTGCCCGTGTTCTCGATGTAGATCATCCGCCCCGCGCGCACATCGTACGGCGCGATCTTGTTGGCGAGCGTGAGGTCGAGGTCGCCGTCGGCGTCGAGATCGACCGCTGCTGCAATCGTCTCGTTGCCGATGTCGAGGTCGCCGATGAACGTCTTGGTCTGCAGGTTGAAGTTGTCAGGGCTGTCCTGATGGTAGTAGAGCATGTTGGCGTCGGCCGTGCGGTTCGGGTTGAACGCGCCGCCGAGCACACCTACCAGCAGGTCGAGCTTGCCATCTTGGTCGATGTCGCTGAGGGCAGGCGCGTTGTAGCCGCTCGTCTTCACTGGTGCGTTGGGCGGGAAGGGACGCGGGTCGCTTCGCAGCGACGGACGCTGGCACGAGCCTCGGTTCTCGATCAACAGGATGCTCTGCTCAAAGTAGTCGCCGAAGAACAGGTCCTGATCGCCGTCTTGGTCGTGGTCGGCAAACATCAGCGTGTTGGCGCCGTGCAGCGAGCCACGCAGCGCGTCCTCGCCGATGATTTCGATACCCTCGAATTGCGCCTCCTCTAATCTGAACATCGGCACGCCGTCGTCGCCCAGGTCCACCGACTCGTAGTGCATGATCGTGCCCTCGATGCGCCCGATGAACAGATCGAGATTGCCGTCGCAGTCGAGGTCAGTGAAGTTGAGGATGTTCTGACGGTCGGAGAAGAGCGGGTTGCCGCGCACATCGCGCAAGGTGTCTTGCACCAGCTCGAACTGGGCCTCCTGCGCCGTGCCCACGTTCTTGTAGACCGCGATGTAGCTGTACGGCTGCTCGGCAAAGAGGTCGTTGTCGCCATCGCCGTCAATGTCGTAGAAACGGTACCACTCGTTGATGTTGATGTCGCCATACGTATCGGTGCGCCACTCGTACGCGCCCGACGCCACGCGCTCGAAGTACATGATCTGCCCAGCCACTTCTTGCACGAAGAGGTCTTCGTCGCCATCGCCGTCCATGTCGCTGAACTGCGGCCGCGGGATGTTGAAGCCGCCGAGGAACGGGTGCTGGAACGGTGTGCCGTCGCGGTCCAGGATCTGGAAGGGGGTCACTTCGCGCACGAACGTGGTGCCTTCCGCACTGCCCGTACGGGTAGCCGATTGGGGACCGGAGCACGCGGTAAGGGTGAGCAGGGCGCCGACGATAAGGGCCGATGTACCAAGAGTATTCATTCGTTTAGCGTTCACGATACTACAAGCGCAAGGTAAAAGGACAGCACAACGGGCTCCCTCTCCTTGCTGGGAGAGGGGGGGTGAGGTAGACCAAGCACGGCGCCAAATCTTCCAACTCACCCTCTCCCTCTCCTCCTTAGGAGAGGGGACGCAAGCGTGGCCGCTATGCCAGTTTTCGAGCGATTGCTGCAGAGAATAACTGAGGCGATCATCGCCAGGCGGCGCGGCTCATGCCGGAGGGGTACTCACCCACTTCTAACACGCGGGCGACTTCCATCGTCTGCGTGTCGATGACGACGATCGTGCCACCTAGGCCGCTGCGCTCCATCTTCATACCGCCGTGGTCCATGTCGCCATGATCCATCGTGCTATGGTCCATCTGGCTGTGGTCCATACCTTCGCCTTCCTGCTCGCCGTGGTTCATCTGCGAGTGGTCCATGGTGGAATGGTCCATCTGCGAGTGATCCATCGTCTTCGTGGCCATAGCCGTGCGGTTGATCCGCGGCTCGTAGGTGCCTTTCAGGTTGCGATTGGCGACGTACAGGTAGCGGCCGTCGGGGCGGATCGCGATGCCATGCGGCTCAGCGAAGCCGTCGCTCGTGATGACCTTGTGGATGGTCATGGCCTCGGCGTCCATCACCGTCACCGTATTCTCGCCCTGGTTACCGAAGTAGACGTACTTACCGTCGGGCGAGTACACCGGGTGCCATGGGCGGCTGCCCACGTCCACGCGTTTGATCTCCTTGGGCTGGTCAGGTGTGGAGGTGTCGAAGAAGATGACTTGGCCTGAGATTTCGCCGCCGGCCATCATGCGGCTGCCGTCGGGCGAGACGGCAAATTGGACAAACGTCTGCGTCGGCCCGTCGACGCTCACGAGCTCAATCTCCTCATCGGCAGGGCGTAGCGCCGCGATGCGGTTTTCCGCGAGGCTTGCCGTGTAGACGACCTCGCCGTCAGGTTGCATGGCGAGCGCGTGCGGCCGTGCAAAGAAGACGTCGAGTTCTTCCGCCTCCATGCCGTCTACCTCAATCATGCCAATACGCTGCGGCGGGTTGACGGCCATCATGGAACGTGCCACGTACAGCGTTTCGTCCCCCGGTGCCATCGCCAACATGCCGGGCGTCTCGAAGTCGGCCGTGCCCACCAGTTCGTTCTGGCGGTTGAACTTGAGCACCTTGCTCGCGGCAATCAGCGACACGTACCAGTGCTCACCATCCGACGACACAGCGGTGTGATGGGGGCTGGCGTTTTTGTCGAAGCCAAAGTCGCTCAGGTAGACGGTGCGGATCACCTGGTTGCGATCCATGTCGATGACCGAGATGGCCGCCTCGTACTGGTTGCAGACGTAGAGCAGGTTGGTGGCATCGCTAAAGGGGACCGTGCCGTCATCACCGCGTGCGCCCGCATCAATCCACGCCCGCAGCAGCTGCACCTCGGCTGCCGATACGCCACTGTTCTCTTTCTCAGCGTACTGCACCAGGGGGCTCCGTTCAGCATCGAAAGGAATCAGCACCTGCCCGTTGTCCGATCCTTCCAGCAGCGTCTCGTAGCTGTTGAAGCGCAGCCCGGGCTCCAACGAAGCCAAGAAGCCAAACTTGTTCTGCAGCAACGGCTGGATGTCATCGGTGAACGACGGGCCAGCGTCAGCGAGTTGCGGCGCTTGGGTCGTGACGACGTTAGACGAAGAGCACGCCGAGAGCGCGCCGATTAGCAGGAGGGGAAGGAACCAGGCACGGATGCGCATGATGGTAACACTGAGTTAGGTCCTACATAGAAAAAGGCAGGCCGCCCGGGCTGCGCTCGCAACCTGTAGGCGACCTGCCCTTGAGGTGTCAACTAGATGTCAACGTTGCTCTTGCGAAGGATGAAGAGGCCTTCGCCGATGCCGCTGACGATGATGATGCCGCTCTTAAAGTACGGGTAGTTGCTCCACGTACCGTTGAAGCCTGCGCCATTGTCGCCGAAGGGCTCGGTGTCAAAGTGGGCTACTTCCACGGGCTCAGCGGGGTTGCTGACGTCCAGGATGCGGAGGCCACTCTGGTAGTTGGACTGGTACATCAGGTTGTCCTTGATGTACAGGTTGTGGTCGCTCGACTCGGTGCTGAGCATGAACTCGCGCACCAACTCGGGCTGGTCGAGGTCAGACACGTCCCAGATGATCGTGCGCGTGTTGGTCACGTTGCCCCCCAACTCGTCCAACTCGTCGTTCATGAAGAAGAACTTCTGGTCTTCGGTGAGCCAGCCCTGGTGCGAGTAGGCCACGTTCGGGTACGAGGCATACGACAGCGCAATCGGGTTCTCCTTGTCGGTCACGTCAGCGATGCTGAGCGCCGTCTCGTTCGAGCCGAAGCAGATCTGCTTGTCCTTGTGCTCGGTGTCAGGGCCGTCATAGATGACGCACTGGGCGTCATGCGAGTAGCCTGTGCCACGGCGACCGGTGTTCGTGTCGGCGAAGCAGCCTGCGAACGTAGGCTCGGTCGGTGTGCTGATGTCCACCATGTGGAGGCCACCGCCGCAGGTCTCGCCACCGCCGCCCGCGCCTACGATGAAGGCGTAGCCGAGGTCAGGGTTGATGACCACGTTGTGCGCGCTGGCTACCCCGTCGTAGATGGCGTCTTCTTCAAACGTGATGGGCTCGCCGCTGAAGTCGCGCAGCTTCGTCAGGTCCATAACCTGCATGCCGTGGTTCCGAGCGTTGTCAGCCACGACGAAGACGTGGTTGTCGTAGACCTTCATGTCGCGCCAGGAGTTGGCCTGGGCGCCTTCGGTCATCGGCAGGTCGCCGATGTAGACGGGCATGTTTGGGTTGCTCACGTCCACGAAGGAGGTGCCGTCCATGCGACCCACGAGGGCGTATTCCTTGCCTGTGTTCGGGTCAGTCCAGCCCCAGATGTCGTTCAGGCGAACGCCGCGGCTGCCGCCAATCTCAGAGGTAGGCAGGAACGAGACCAGGTCCACGTTGTCGCAATCGAACAGGCCAGCCTTGCCGTTTTCACAGCGCACTTCGTCGCCCGTGACGGCGGCAATGCCTTCGGGCGGGCTGGCGACTTCGGTCTTGGCGACCCACATGTCGTTCTCCCACTCGAAGATCGTGGCCACGCCTGAGCCGTAGGCGGCGCCAAGCGTGCTGATAGCTGCAACACCGTTGTTGACGGCCATGGCAGCACCGAACTGAGCACGGCCTGTGAGGCCTTCAACCGAGATCTTGTCGGCGCCTGTCCAGGTCATCGTTTCCTGGTCGAGGCCGAGGGCGTAGACGCGGCCCGTGCGGTCAGCGCCTTGCGCGCCTACCCACAGGGTGGAGTTGGCCATGTCGAAGTCGAGGCTGGAGCCAAACTGCGAGCCCCGCTGGCCATCGAAGGCCGAGAGGCGGCCTTGGTCATCCCACTCGCCGCTTTCGCCGTCAAAGCTGAACGTGAAGACGGCGCCCTGGAAGCTGTCATAGAGGGGGGCACCCACAAGCGCACGGCCATCCATCATGAAGAGGCTGGCGCCGTACTGCTGGCCCGACTCTACGCTGCGGACTTCGAGCTGCCCAGCGGAGCTCCAAGCGCCGTCCATGTAGCGGAACGCATGCACTTCGCCCACCGTGCGGCGGTTGCCCGGCGCGCCAACGAGCACGTGCTCGCCATCGGTAGCGGCCGAGTAGCCGAAGAGTGCGTTGGCGTTGGCTTCTTCAGCCGTCAGTTTGGCTTCTTGCATCCAGCCGTTGTCGCCTTTGCGGAAGACGTAGGCGGAGCCCGCGCTTTCTGCCTGGCGGGCAGCGCCAATCACAGCTACGTCGCCAGCAAGTGCGATCGAGGAGCCGAAGGCGTCGCCCGAGAGGCCGTCATCCGGCATGATCTTACCGGTTTCGGTCCACATGCCGTCCATCTTCTCGAAGATGTAGACGGCGCCCACGTCGCTGTTTTGCGCGGTCGAGCCGATCATCAGCGTATTGCCGTCAAGGGCTATGCGGCCGCCAAAGCGGTCGGCGCGTTCTCCATTGGAGGCGCGCAGTTGAGCTGCTTCCATCCACATGCCGTCGTCCCCTTTACGGTAGACGTAGACAGTTCCTGGACGTGTCATGGTGCCTGATTCGGCAACGAGCACTTCGCCGTCTCCGATGACGATGGCATTACCGAAGCCACGCAGGGCGTCGATGTCATCGTTGGCCCAGGCGGGGCCAGCATTGAAGAGGAGCCCGGCCATCAACAGGGCCAGGGCACAGTAACGAGACATTTTCATCTCTTACGGGGGTTGGTGATAGGAAAGGAGTCGTTCGAGGGCTGAAAAGTGTCCAGCTCGGGCGTGTAGTCCAAGGTGTGGTGCGCAGCTATGAGAGAGCAACTGGACAAAAACGCGGAACCCTTCGCGTTTCGTATGCGCTTGGCTCACACGGTAAACCCCAGGGCTAGGTTTCGAGAATGATAGGGATCATTGCGGCTTGAAGGCCAACATTTTTGATCAGTGGCCTGCTTCGGGTGGCCTAGCACGTGGTCAGCCTAAAAAACTGAGGATTTATGGTCCTTAAACCCCTTTCTGCTCCCGCACACGCACGGTGCCGTCGGCATATTCATCTGGTCGCCTGTGGTGGAGAAAGAGGTTGCGTGCGTGCGAGGCCTTGCACTGCGCCAAGTCGAG
>JBCDJT010000026.1:0-50475 GCA_038747545.1 Bacteroidota bacterium | reverse complement strand
TCCTGCCCGACGGCTACGGCTTCCTCCGCTCGGCCGAGTACAACTACCTCCCCAGCCCCGACGATATCTATGTCTCGCCCTCGCAGATCAAGCGCTTCAGCCTCCGCGTAGGCGACACCGTGGACGGTGAGATCCGCCCGCCCAAGGAAGGCGAGCGCTTCTTCGCGCTCATCCAGGTCAACAGCATCAACGGGCGCCCGCCCGCCGAGATGGAGGAGCGCATCAGCTTCGACTACCTCACGCCGCTCTACCCTGAGAAGCAGCTCAAGCTAGAGAACTCGCCCTCGGAGTACAGCACGCGCATGCTCGACCTGTTCTGCCCCATCGGCTTTGGGCAGCGCGGGCTCATTGTGGCGCAGCCCAAGACGGGTAAGACGATCCTGCTCCAGCAGATTGCCAACGCCGTCAGCAAGAACCATCCCGAGGCGTACCTCATCATCCTACTCGTGGATGAGCGCCCGGAGGAGGTCACCGACATGATGCGCAACGTGCGCGGAGAGGTCGTGGCGTCTACGTTCGACCAAGACCCCGAGCGGCACGTGGAGGTCGCCAACATTATCCTAGAGAAGGCCAAGCGCCTCGTAGAGGCCAAGCAAGACGTCATCATCCTGCTTGACTCAATCACGCGCTTGGCGCGGGCCCACAACACCGTGGCGCCTACCTCGGGCAAGACGCTCTCCGGCGGTATCGAAGCTGGGGCGCTGCGCGGGCCAAAGCGGTTCTTTGGCGCCGCCCGCAACGTGGAAGAAGGCGGCTCGCTGACCATCATCGGCACGGCCCTCATCGAGACGGGCAGCCGTATGGACGAGGTCATCTTTGAAGAGTTCAAGGGCACGGGTAACATGGAGCTCGTCCTGGACCGCCAGCTGGCCGACCGGCGCACCTATCCGGCGATGGACGTGGTGAAGTCCGGTACGCGCCGCGAGGAGCTGCTCATCAACGATGCACGCCTGGGCCGCATCTGGATCTTGCGCAAGCTGCTGGCCGACATGGACACGCTGCAGGCGATGAACTTCCTCCTCGACCGCGTGCGCGGCACCCGCACCAACGACGAGTTCTTGGTCACGATGAACTCGTAGCCGCCGCATCCGGCATCAACAGTACCTAGCCCCATCGCTCTCCTGCGGTGGGGCTTTTTCGTTAGGATGGACGCTCTTTTAGCCATCGATCCACTGTGAAGCGGTCCCAGCCGATGGGCGCGAGCAGCAGCACGGCCAGGAGCACCAGCCGGGGGATGACGTGGCTGTTGAAGGCGTAAAGCGGCTCGGTGAGCAGGTGGCCGAACGTGACGACAACGAGCACGGCACCCAGGACTAGACCAGCCTCGAACACGCGCCACCCAACGAGCAATAACATACCTGCAGCGAGTTCGACCACGGGGATGAGCGTGCCTGCGACCCAGAGCGACCATGCGGGTAGGAATGTGGTCTCCGCATAAGGCAGAAATAGCTGCTCGGCATGGACTAGCGGTCCCATCTCGAACACCTTGAACCACCCGGCGCGGGCGAAGATCAGGCCCAGCACCAGCCGCACGAACAGCAGGCCCCACGCTTGGCGCGTGGCAGTGGCATCAGTTGGCGGCATCGTAGACGCGCACGTAGTCGATGCGCATCTCTTGCGGGAAGATGCTGTCGTCGATGCCCTGCGAGCCGCCCCAGCTACCGCCCACGGCGATGTTCATGATGAGGTAGTGCGGCGCGTCGAACGGCCACTCCTCCACGCCGTAGTCGGCCTGCTTGCTGAAGCGGAAGTACGGCTCATCGTCCACGTAGAAATCGATGCGGTCCTCAAACCACTCGACTGCGTAGACATGGTAGCCGCCGAAGGGGCGCGAGATGGTGATCTTATCGCCCTTGTTGGTACCTTGGACGTGGTTGAAGGCACGCGTGTGGATGTTCGCATGGATGGTATTCGGGTCGAAGCCGACGTTCTCCATGATGTCGATCTCACCGCAGAGCGGCCAGCCTACTTCGTCAATGTTTTCGCCCAGCATCCAGAGGGCCGGCCACATGCCGTTCCCCGTGGGCAGCTGCGCACGGATCTCGATGCGGCCGTACGTCATGTGGTTGCGGTTGCGCGTGGTCACACTAGCCGAGGTGTAATCGGCTTGGCCCAGCCAGCTTTCCTTACGAGCGGTGATGATCAGATCACCATCCTCTACGCGGGCATTATCACGGCGCGAGGTCGTGTAGAACTGTGCCTCGTTGTTGCGAATCTTACCGTTCTCGTAGTTCCACAACGCCTCGTTGGGCAAGCCCGGCGTGTCGAACTCATCGTTCCAGGCCAGCGTCCACTCGCCGCCTGTGGTGGTGATCTCGGCGAAGGCGGGGCGGCTGGGGTCGTCCTCAGCATTAGGCTCAGATGAGCTGCATGCGAACAGCGGGAGAGTCAGCAGCAGGATAAGCAGGCGCATCGGTCCGGGGCGATGGTGCAGGAGACGTAACGCGCGCTTCTACGGCGTCCTCGGGGGCGTGTTCACGCTACCGTGCTATCCACGCCAGTGCGGCCACGGTGAAGCAGAACAGCCACTGCCCCAAGCGCAGGTAACGGTTCGGCACGTCCCCGCCGCTCACCACGAGCGTGGCCAGCCACGCCGACCCCGTCAGCGCAAAGTAGCCGCTCACCACCATCAAGACGGTACCCTCGTCGGGCAGCCAATCGGTCAGCCCAATGAGGAGGAGGACCACCGCCGCGCCCAACAAATCGACAGATACCCAGTGCCACCCGGCGAGCCCTTGCACCCAGGATGTGCGCGGCTTCTCTGCGGACGAGACAGGGCGGAACAACCTGAACTCTTGCGCGCCGACGATGGCATGGGCAGCAAAGGCGACTAGCGTCAGCACCCCCGCTGCCAGGGCATATCCGTTCATGCAAGCGCCTCTGCGAGACCTTTAGGAGTCGATGCGGAAGGCGCCCTTGTACGTGGCCAGCGTCAGGCGCGGGCCGCCCCCATTGACCTCGCCACGCACGTCGTTGTCGTCGCGGTCGCGCCGGGGCAGGCGGAAGTCCGAGGTGAGGTCGCCACGGCGCCCCAAATCGGCATCCAAGTCAAAGCCTGCTGATTTAGGGAGCACCAGCGTCACATCGCCCTTGTACGTGTCTACCTCGATGCGCTCGGTGACATCGGCGAAGGCGATGTGGCTGCTGCCTTTGTAGGTGTCGAGGTAGAACCGCCCGCTGTGCTCCTTCACGTCGATGCGGCTCTTGTAGGTGTCGATGTTGAGGTCGCCGCGCAAGCCATCCACTTGAATCTCCGACTTGTAATCGTCGATCAGCAGCTCCGCCTCGGCAGGCATCCGTATCGTGTAGTGGACCTCGGGGAGATTCGTGTTGTTGTTCCAGAACCGGATACCTTTGCGTTTCTTCTGGAGGGCGTCGTAATCCGTCTCCAGCGAGACGCCTCGGCTCGTATTGCGGATGCGGATCTCGGTCAGGTCTACCTCTTCCTCGCCGCGGCTCCCGTCCTCTTCGGAGACGATCTCAATGTCGATCTCGACGCGCGGCTCATCCCACGTTTCCACCACCACGCTGCCCTTGTAGGTGTCGATGTTGACCTTTCCTCGCGCGTCAATGTCGAACGCTTCGTTGAGGGTGCGCGAGGTTTGGGCCATCAGGGGCGAGGCACACAGGAGCAGGGCAAAGAGTGTGGTAGCGGTACGCATGGGCATGGGGCAAACGGTCAAACAACACGGCGCCTTACGTGGCGGGGGGACACCGATGTTACAGGTAGGCTTGAAAAAAGGCGAAAAAGGCCGATATGCTCCATACTCTCTGTCCGCGTTCAGTCACGCGTAGCCGTGTCATGGATTCACCTGCACCCATACCATCCGACCCAAGCGACTGGCTCCAGACGGCGTGGCCGTTCCTCATCCGGGACAGCACGCGTCGTGCAGCGTTGGCGGCGCTCATTCATCAGGATGCTACGCCCATGCCCACTTCTGCCCACGTATCCACCTCGCCACCGCCGGGGCGTCCCGCCTGGACGCACCTTGCGCAGTGGGCGCTGACCGTGCTCTTTGTTGTGCTGGTGCCTTTCACCGCGCAGGCCCAGCGCGTCGAGCTCGACGTGCTTGAGCCAGAAGCGGCGTTCCCGTTTCTGACGCCTACCCTCGACCGCTCGCCCATGTGGCTCACCGATGTCTCCGAGGCGACCGAGGTACGCGCCACGGCCTTCGTCAGCCCCGTCGATACGGTGTGGGGCTCCTACTTCGCCGCCCGCTCGCGCAGCGGCTTGCGCTACGACTACACCCGCGCCCTGGCGGAGCGCTTCAATGGCGGGCGCATCCTCGGGTGGAGCACACTGCCCGTGGGCAACCTTACACTACCCGTTGCCCACCTGCAAGGCGTGGCGGGCGCTTACCACGCGGTGTCGCTAGAGCTGTATCACGATGACGACTGGGCGATGCTGGATGCAGCCCATACCGTAGACGGCTTCCTCCAGCGTCCCGACAGCACCAGTGAAGTGCTGACCATCCAGCTCTGGAGCCCCAGCCGCACAACGCTGGCCAACATGGCTTCGGCGGTGCTTGCCGAAGCACAGGCGCTGCGCCCGCAGTTTGGACTGCTATTCGATACCTCCCCACCGACACCTTCCGTATGGGTACAACGCGGCGTGTACGAGCGCGCTACCGTGGTCCTTGAGGTTGGCCAGCGTGCCGAGCGCGACACGGTGATCGTCAAGGGATGGATCGCGCGCACGCAGCGCCAACTGGAGCGCGGCACCCGCGAGGCGTTTGAGCAGCCCCTCTTCCTGAACAGCAGTGACCCCAACGGCATGTACCGGACGCTGCAAACAGGCTACGTGTACGATGCGGCCCTCCGCATCGAGGCCAAGGACGGCACTGTGCTGGACCGGTTCTATGTGGCCGAGCCGCGCTGGCAGCATGCCTTCGGGCGCGCCACCATCTCGCGCTTCGAGACGTACGAGGAAATCCGCACGCCCAGCGCCGACGAGCGGCAGATCGAGCGCGGCGCCCAGATCACGGGCGAAGTCGTGGATTGGGTAAGCCTGTACCGGCCGTTCCGCTTCAACGGCTACAACGTAGATCTCTCCGACTACAACACGCTGCACTTCAGCGCGCAAGGCCGGGGCGTCATGCACGTCCGCATTGAGCAGGAGCAGGTCCCACCGAGTGACAGCTACCAGTATGAGATTGTCCTGCGGCCCACGGCCACGCGCTACACCATCCCGTACGGCGCATTCCAGCGCCCGAGCGGCCCTGTAGGCTTCGACGGGCGTGTGGCAAGGCAGCTGGTATTCTTCGTGGAAGGCAACACCGAATCGCCCACGAGCTTCGACCTGATCGTGTCGGAGGTGGCGTTCACGCAGGCCTTGGCCGTGTCCCAGGAAGCCGAGACGCCCCGTGATGCGCTTGACCTCGCCGCCAACTACCCGAACCCGTTCCGCCAGCGCACGGCCTTGCGCTTCACCCTGCCCGAGCCGTCGGCTGTTCGCCTGACGGTCTACGACCTGCTGGGCCGCGAGGTGGAGCGCCTTGCCGACGGCTGGCATGCCGCTGGCGCCCATCAGTACACATGGGCACCCGATGCGCTACCCGCCGGCCTGTATGTGTATCGTTTGGAAGCGGGCGAGACTACGCGCTCGCGTACGCTCACGCTTCTCAAGTAGGGATGCCCTTCTCAGGATGAGATGGGGACATCCTCCGACATGCTGCAGCACCGCTTCTTTGGGCATCTGGCCCTGACTGGTACAGTCTTTGAAGGGTACAAAAGCGTTAGCATCCTTTATCATCTAGCATCCGCGAGCGCTCCCACGCTCACGCGCCCCACCTCAGCCGGTGCTGCAGTTTTCAGCTCCAGCTACATGCCACTCCATACGCAGCCTTACGCTTCCAACCACCCGACGGCTTACCCGGCAGGTTCTGCGTTCACGCCTCCACCTCGGGTCAACGCCCACGGCGACGGTCACACCTTCTACACCTACGGCTCAGGCCCTGAGAGTCCGCTCTATGCCAGCGCAGGTGTCTCGCGCGAGGCGTACCGCTCGCTGCATAGCCAGCCCGACGATAGCTCGCCCAAACGCCCGCAGCTCGACAAGAAAGCCCGTGCTAAGGCCAGCGTCGCCTTCTTCAGCTTCTGGGTCATCACGTCAGGCATGGCCTTCTTGATGTACGCCGATCGCTATATGTAGCGTGCTCAGGTGGACCATTCGAAGCCTTCAGCGGATTGCTCCGAGGGCGGCGAACAGGCCGTTCTTGTGCAACAGTTCTACCGTGCTGAATCCGGCATGGCGTAGCGCGTCTACCACCTGCATCAGCGGGGCGGGCGAGTCTTCTTTTTCGATGTACGCGAACACGTGGTCGCGATAGGCTTCTCCTTTGAAGGCCCTCAGGTACTCGCCGTACCGCGCCCACATGAGCGCGTCGACCGCTGCTGTAGCCTGGAGAAAGAAATCGGCGATCCACAAGCCGCCGCCGGGCCGAAGCGCACGGTGACACCTCGCCAACACGGCGTGCCACTCTGCTGGCGAGCGCAGGTGGTGCAACACCATCGACGCCATGATGATGTCGAAGCTGCCAGCGTCCCACGTCAGGGTGCGGAGGTCAGCGGCGTGCGTCTGCGTCACCGTCCCGCCTGCTGCCGTGATGCGCTGGGTGGCCCGATCCAGCATCGGCTGGCTGAGGTCGACGAGGGTGACCTCTACCTGCGGCAAGCGCTGCAGCAGCTTTAGGGTGTAGTTGCCCGCGCCACAGCCCATGTCCAGCACACGACTGGCCAACGGCGTGGTGCGCGCGGCAGCATCGGTGACCAATTCCAGCATCAGCGGCGCATCGGGCGTGCTCGATTGGCCCGTGTCGAGGTTCGAAAACCGCTCCACATCGGCATCGAAGCGCGCCCGGATCTCATCGACGGTCGATTTCGGCATCGCTGACGGGTCTTCAGTTAGTGAAGGGCCAGAAGACGCCGAGGCGGAAAGCCCTGGCCTGGAACGGATACGTGGGCACGTTGAAGGTACCGGGAAAGAAGGTGGTGCGCGCGAGCACGTTCTCGTACGCGATGAACAGCGTAGCGGTGCGGATGCCAGCGGTGGCATACACATCGAGCGTGGCGGAGCCGCCCAAGCGCCCAGCATCGGCGGTGGGGATGGCGAGGAGGCCCGTGTGCGGGTGGAAGATGCGGCTGCGGCTGCTGGACCACGCGTAGGTGCGCGCGAAGAGGTCGAGGCCGAGGTCGCCCTTGAACAGCAGCGCCCGCAGGCCCAGCGTGACGCTGCCATGCGCCAGCGGCTGGGCCTCCTGCATGCGCGCGTGGAGCACTGACGCCGATGGGTTCAGCACCCGCGTGATACTCCCCTCGGCATGGCCGTAGAAGCCTGCTTCGGCATCGGCCCTCCAGCCCAGACGGAGTGTGCCACCAGCCTGGACTAGCGCATCGCCCAGCGCCAGCACCTCCATGGTGTCTTCGCGAGCGGTGGCAAAAAGATCGGTGGCGCGCAGCGTGTTGCGGATGAAGCCATCCACCTCAACCGACCACACACCCAGGGCTTGTTCGATTCCGCCATTCACCTGCTGGAGCCACGGCAGGTCAGCGTCGGCGAGCGGAGTGGCGGCGGTGCCGAAGCCGTCTACGTCCATCCGACTGAGCGGGAGCGTGGTGAGGCGTCCTTCGGCAAACACCGTGCGTCGTTCTGTGGCCCAGGTCGTGCGAAGATGGCCAATCGGCAGCGCCCCTTCGGCGGTCGCGTAGGCGCCTGCGCTCCCCGTCACGTGCCAGCCCTCGGCCACGCGTAGGGAGTCGTATACGCTCACCACCAGCGTGGGCAGAGTACCGCCTGCGGTGGACTGCGCATCGCCGCTGAAGGCGAAGTCGCGCACGCCGTCGACCCAGCCCTCGGCACGGAGTTGCAGTGCATGCGACCCGAGTGTCACCTCCTGCGTCGCGAAGCCGCCCCAACGCACGGTCTCTACGCGGAGCGTTTCGGTGTCGGGGTTGAGGTAGCGAAGGTAGCCTTGGGTGCGGTAAGCGGTGGCCGTCAGTGGCTCAGCGAAGAAGGGGCTGCGCAGGCGGAGCGTGGCATACGTGTCGTTGCGGATGGTGCGGCGGGTGGCGCTGGCGTTGCGGGTGCTGGCGCCGAGGGTCTGGTAAATGTTGGTGCCTGTGACGCCGCCCTGTGCGCCAAGCCGAGAGCGGTTGTTGAGGTTAGCGACCTCCAGCGTCCAGCGCGGACGGGCATAGCGCACGCGGAAGTAGGTCTGCCGCCCTTGGGTGAGGCCACTGCCCGAATAAGCCCCATCCGATGTGTGGCCGCCATAGCTGAACAGCACGCCCAGCAGTGCGGGCTGCCCAAAGAACTGGACGCGGCGGCGCTGGGTGTGCAAGGCGGTGATGGTCTGCATACCGTCGGCGCCGGAGGCATAGCGGATCTCGGTGGTCGGCTCGCCTACGTCGAACGGCAGCGCATCGCTCAGCACCGTCAGCGGGGCGCCCTGGCGCGACGGCTCCACACGTAGCGCCTCGGAGAAGGTAGTAGGCAGGAAGGCGTAGAGCGGACGGCCCGTCACGGGCTCATCGAACGGCAGCCCGTTGAACGCCAGCTGCACGTGCTGCGGCGCCAGTCCTTCCGGCGACCAGCCCTCGGGCCAGCCGTAGGCGCCAAACCGATAGCGGTAGCCGCCCAGGTGATCGGTCAGCAGCCGCTGCAGCATAAACGCGGGCTCACGTGCCGGGCGCGCCATCGCCAGCTGACGGCCACGCTCGGCGCTGCGAAACGGCACAGGAACGATGGGCGGTACAGAGTCGGGCAGCGCTACCACCATGCTATCCGGCACCACGCTCAAGCTATCCGAGACCACGGCGATGCTGTCAGCAGGCGCAACGGTGAGGGAGTCAGCGTTCTGGCCGTACGCTGAGGCGCCGAGGAGCAGGGCCAAGAGCGCGAAGAGGCTGGCTACAGTCTTCGGTCTTGGGACGTTCGCTGCCCTCACTTTGGGTCTTGGGGGCGATAGGCTGAAGCATCGGGGCCAGATGAGGAAAGCGTTCAGCATACTGAAATTCACTTGACTCGGAGCGTTGACGCCGAAAATTCCAAGACCCAAGACCCAAGACCCAAGACCCAAGACCCAAGACCCAAGACCCAAGACCCAAGTTAATCCGGAAACAGCCCGTAGAGCCGGCTTTCGATACGGCCAATGATCTCGCGGCGGTGGGCATCTTCGTTCACGAAGTCCAGCTCGTCCACGTCTATGATCAGCTTAGGCCCCAGGTCGTAGCGGTCTACCCAGTCCTCGTACAATCGGTTCAGGCGCTCCAGGTATTCGATGCGGATGCTCGACTCGTACTCGCGGCCCCGCGACTGGATGTGCCGTACCAGCGTGGGTACCGTTGCCCGCAGGTAGACCAGCAGGTCGGGCGGACGCAGGTACGACGTCATGATGGCGAACAGATCGGTGTAGTTCTCGAAGTCGCGCTGGCTCATCAGCGACATCTCATACAGGTTGCGCGCAAAGATCTCGGCGTCTTCGTAGATCGAACGATCCTGCACGACCGAGTGCGGTACCTCCTCGATGGAGCGTTGATGGTTGAAACGGCTGGAGAGGAAGAACACCTGCAGGTTGAACGACCAGCGGCGCATGTCGTCGTAGAAGTCCGAGAGGTACGGATTGTCGTCTACGCGCTCGTAGAAGGCTTCCCACTTGAAATAGTCACTCAGTACCTTCGTGAGCGAGCTCTTGCCCGCCCCGATATTACCTGCTATTGCTACGTACTTGCGTCCGGCTCCCAGATCGCCCATGTGCCTGCTGTCGGTTCAGTCGAGATACACCGAGAGGCCGAGCGGTGGCCCGACCTCTCCCGTTTAGGACGTGAATATAGGACGCCGACGGTGCCTCAGGTGACGCCAACAGCGAATTGCTGGGAAAAAGGCCAAGCATCAGGACGGGGGCGGCGACCAGATCTTGGCCTCGCCGATAGGCTGGGCGGCGCGCACCCGTTTCACGCGCGAGCGGATGGCTTTGACCAAGTGCTCGGGCCGCGCGCGCTTGGCGATGAACGCATCACCGCCCGCTTGCATGGCACGTACCTGCCACTCGGGGTCATGCTCGCCGGAGAGGAAGAGGATCGGCAGCGTGGTGTAGCGGAAGTCCTGCCGGATAGCTGCCACCACCTCAGCCCCCGTACAACCTTGCAAGTGCAGATCTACGAGTACGAGGTCAGGGCGGAAGCGGTGGAGCGCCTCCATCACCTGCATCGGGTCTTCGATGGTGAGGACGTCCATCTTAGCCATGCCCAGCACCATGCCGAAGAATGACGTAGCCGCCGTGTCATCGTCGATGAGGAGGATGCGGTACGCAGCAGCGGTTTCTGGACGCGTCGTGTTGTCGAGCGTGCTGATCAGACGGGAGATGTCGATGGGCTTCGTGAAGTAGTGGACGCCGTTGGCGCGCACCGCCCGCAGCCGGGCATCCATGTCTTCCCGTGCCGACATAAAGATGATGGGGATGGGCATGGCCCGCTCGGCCTGGATGGCGCTGAGCGTGTCGGCGCCCGCGTTCTCGCCCTCGGGAAACATCATGTCGGTGAGGATGGCCAGCGGGGTCTCCTCGTCAATGGCTTCCACGAGCTCGCTCAACTCTGTGATGACCCGCGTGGCATAGCCGTGGTCGTTCAGCATCATGTTGAGGTACTCGGCTTGCATGGGGTCGTCTTCCACCACGAACAACCTACGCTCAGGCCGGTGTGCGCCGGGCGGCACCGCCTGCTGCGATACGCCCTGCCGCACGGCAGTGTCTACCTTTCGGATGGGGGCGACATGCATGGGCGTGCGTGCGGGGACGGCGGACGGCGCCACCCCAGGCAACGTGGCTCGCAGTGCTTGAAGCTGCTGGATCGCTTGCGCCTGCATAGCGGCGGTGAGTCCCTGCTCTTGCTGCGTCCACGGGCGCAGCGTTTCGAGCAGGGCACGCGCTGCGGTGCCCACAGCCTCCACGCCATACATCAGCCCGGAGCCAGCCAGGTTGTGCAACGCCCGATGCACCTGGTGCAGCGTAGCGCGGTGTGTAGGATTCTCTTGTGCGGCCGCCCACAGCATATCGATCTCGCCAAGCCGCTCAGGCAGGGCGCTGAGGTAGGCGGCACGCAGCTCGCCGAGGCGCTGTTGTAGTGATGCAGATCCCGTGTTCATGCGGCCGTCCTCCAGATGGTGCGCAGCGATTGGGGTAGTTGAATGGGGTCGAAGGGCTTGCGGATGACATCCACCGCACCCAGGCGGCGGTACTCTTCGATTTCGTGTTGTTGGGCGCGGGCGGTCATGAAGATGACTGGGGTGGTGGCGGTCTCTGGCCGTTTGCGGAGTGCCGCCAGCGTGCTGGGGCCATCCAGCTCGGGCATCATCACATCCATCAAGATGAGATCAGGCTGAAACGCCTCGGCACGCTCCAAGGCGGCCACGCCATTGTGGCAAAGCGACAAGGTGAAGCCCCCCAGCGACTCGAGCGCTAGTTGGGCAATAGACAGGATATCCGGGTCGTCTTCCACTAGCATGATCCGGTGCAGCGGTTTGGGTCGTACGAGGCGCATGCAGGCATCTAGGCAACGTGCCGAGCCAGCACGCGGGGCATGCTGTGCTCAAGGGTGAGGATATGGCGAACGGTACGGCGCAAGTCGTGAAGCGTATGCTGGGAGCGCGGCAGCACCCTCTCGCCGGGTAACGATGCGGCGGCTGGCGCGTCGGTATAGCGCACAACGGGAATGTTGCGTGCCGGGCGCTGCGTTAGTTTGAGTAGGTCAGCGTCTCGGCTGGCGCAGAGCGTGCCTGTAAGCAGCATCGCGTCGATACGGGTGCGGCGCAGCACACGACCTGCTTCGACAAGCGTGGGCACCGTGTGGACGTCGGCGATGCCCGCGAGGGCCTGCTGCGCGAGCGTGCCCAGGCTGGCATCGGCGGCGATGTGCAACACCTGATGCGCGGCGGCAGCGTCTGAGGGCAGACTGCTCTCTACTTTCTTGAGGGCACGCCGCGGTGTCATCGCCACGTCCTGCCCCAGCGGGTCGGGTGCATTGGCCCACGAGGGCAGCTCGAAGTAAAACATGGTGCCCTCGCCCACGGTAGTCTCGAACCCAATGGCCCCACCATGCATGTCGATGATTGACTTGCAGATGCTCAGCCCGAGCCCAGAGCCCGCCACCTCGCGGCGAATCGACGAGTCGGCCTGCGCAAACTTCTCGAAGATATGCGGCTGGAAGGCCTCATGGATGCCCTCGCCATAGTCCTGCACTTCCACCCGTCCTCCGTCGGCAGTGGGGCGCACGCGGATGTCTACGTGGTCATCACTCGCGGAAAACTTGACGGCGTTTGAGAGCAGGTTTGTCACCACCTGCCCAATGCGGTCGGCGTCGGCACGCACCCTGATGGGCACATCCACGAGATCGAGGTGAAGGCGCACGTTGTACAGCTCGGCATAGACGCGGTTGGCCTCTACGGCTTGGTAGACTACGTCGTTGAGGTCCACGCGCTCCAGGCTCAGCGCGAGCTTGCCCACCTCGATGCGCTGCACATCCAGAATGTCGTTGATGAGGCGGATGAGGCGCTGGCTGTTGCGGAACGCGATGTCGATCATCTGCTTTGTCTGCACGGGCAAGATGCCCGCTACCCCTCGGGCCAGCAGCCCAAGCGACCCGCTGATGGACGTCAGCGGCGTGCGCAACTCGTGGTTGACGACCGAGATGAACTCATCCTTGAGGCGTTGCGCGGCTTTCCAGTCGGAGATGTCCCGGATGACCACAAGCGCTTCGTCGGCGTTCTGTGGTACGATGCGTACTTCCACGTCGAGGGCATCGGTACCTAGCGTCAGCTCGTCCTGGAAAACACGCACCGTGCGCGCCTCCAGCACATCGTCGATCTGGCGCATGACGCCATCGGCTAGGCTGAGCGGTACCATGTCGTAGAGGTCGCCCGTGCCCGCCTCAGTGTGGCGCATCAACACGCGCTGCCCCGGGCGGTAGTCTAAGATGTGTCCGTCGCTGTTAATGTGGATCAGCGTGTCGGGGATGGCGCTGAGCAGGGCTTGGTTGCGGCGCTCTTTGGCGTGGATGGCCACCTCGGCGGACTTTCGCTCGATGGCGTAGCGCATGGCGCGCATCAGGTGTGCCCGGTCGGCTTCGGTCTTGAGCAGGTAGTCTTGCGCCCCCACCCGGATGGCCTCCAAGGCAAGCGCCTCGTCATCGGAGCCCGTGAGGATGATGATCGGGAGGCGCGGCGCTACGTGCTGCAGCCGTGTGAGGCCGTCGAGCACCTTGCTGTCGGGCAGCGTCAGGTCCAGCAGGACGACGTCGATCTCCATCGTCGAGAGCACGGTGAGCCCCTGCGCCAGGGTAGGCGCCGTGACAATGTCGACTTCGAACGCGGCAACCTCATGCGGCAGCGCCAGCAGGCGGCTGATCAGCCGTGCATACAGGGCGTCATCTTCGATGAGCAACGCGCGGATGGACGAAGGGTGCATGGGTGCAGGACTACTGAGAGCGAAGTGTGCTCTCGTGAGGCATCCTTCATGCCAAACAGACGGGCGCGGGCAAGACGCTGCAATTACGCCGCGTAGGCTGGGCTATAGACCTCCATACCCCTGAGCGGCACGGAAAGGATTTCCGCTGTGCGGGACAGGGAGAGGGGGCTGCCCTGTCTGGGTGGGGTATACCCCAGATACAAAAACGGCTTCTCCAGGCCGAAAGAGCCGCGGAAAAGCCGTCTGACGAGTCGGGATGGCGGGATTTGAACCCACGACCTCTTCGTCCCGAACGAAGCGCGCTACCGGGCTGCGCCACATCCCGTTGTGCAAATAAACTACGCCACCGCACGCGGCGAAATCAACCGAAGCGTTTGCAGAGCCCGTTAAATCAAGACGAGAGCTGGGTAGGCTGAACCGCAGCTCACTGTTGGGCGTGTGAGGATGGCTTGTTCCGTCCACTGCCCGATGCTGTATGCGCCTTGTGTTCATGGGTACGCCCGACTTCGCCGTGCCCTCGCTTGATGCCCTCGCGGCCAGCGGCTACCTGCCCGTTGCCGTAGCTACGGGGCCAGACAAGCCGCGCGGGCGAGGCCGGACGCTGCGGCCCACGCCCGTCAAGCAAGCCGCGCTGCGCCTGGGCATCGACACCATCCTGCAGCCCGCGTCGGTGCGCGAGCCCGCGTTCGCCGAGGCCATCGCTAGCCTCCAGGCCGACCTGCTGGTGGTCGTAGCGTTTCGGATCCTGCCCCCTGCAGTCTACGAGGCGGCACGGCTGGGCGCGTTCAACCTCCACGGCTCGCTGCTGCCCAAGTACCGAGGCGCAGCACCCATCAACCGGGCTGTGATGGCAGGCGAGACCGAGACGGGCGTGACTACCTTCTTCCTTCAGCAGAAGGTGGATACGGGCAACGTCATCCTGAAGCGGACCATGCCCATCGGGCCGAACGAGACAGCCACCGAAGTCCACGACCGCATGATGCACCTCGGCGCCGAGGCCGTCGTCGAGACCGTGCGCCGCATTGATGCGGGGACGGCTGTCGGGCAGCCGCAGGACGACACCCTGGCCACCCCAGCGCCCAAGGTCTTCCGCGAGCAGGCCGAGATCGATTGGAACCAGCCTGCGGAACGCGTCCATAACTTCATCCGCGGGCTGGCCTACTACCCCGCTGCATGGACCACCCACGACGGTACCGTGCTCAAGATCTTCCGCACCGAGGTAGCAGCGGGCCACGGGCAGCCGGGCGAAGTGCTCGCCGCCACAGACCGCCTCACGGTGGCGTGCGCTGACGGTGCCGTCTCTGTGCTCGAAGCGCAGCAACCGGGCAAGCGCCGGCTCCCCGCAGAAGCCTTCCTGCGTGGGTACGCGTTAGCTCCAGGCTCTCAGCTGGGATAGCAGCGCCAGACCCACATAATTTTTACAGACACCTCATTTACAAGGATGGGGTTGGCACAGTAGACTGGAGCTAGCGTTTCACCGGCGGTTTCCGCTGGGCCCACTTGCGACCTCAGCCGAACCGCCCGATGCTGTTCTCCGATCCTCCCCGTCGTCCCTTTGTCCGGCCGTTCAGCCACACGCTGAACCGGATCCACGCCCACGAAACGCTGCAGCCGCGCCAGTTGGTTGATCAGGCCCGCGCCCTACTCACACAGCGTTTCGGCGATGACGCGGCAGGCGGCGCCACCGCGAGTGCTCCTATTCCCCATCCGCTGCTGACTGACCACGTCCGCCATGCCGAAGGGCTCGCTCTCGTCCTCATGCGCAGCAGTGGCGTGGGCGTAGCTGGGCGCCCCGCTGACCGGATGCGGGTAGCCTTCGACGCCACCATGGACGCAGCCGATCAAGATGTGTTGCGGCAGCGCATTGCGGCCTCATTCGAAGGTAGCGAAGTCCCAGCCGAGATCGCCATTGTACACGCGCACATCCCACAGACGCTTGCCTACGAATCCCTCGCCATCCTGACGGCTGTACACAAGGCGCTGGCGAAGCTTGGCGTGCATGCCACTAGCGAAGCTGACGCCGCTCTCCCCCGATCACTCCGGCCGCTTGCCATAGCGCTGAAGGTTGGCCACCCTGGCGACGTTGTGCTGGTAGATACCGAGCGCGTCGACGCCATCGTCGTTCCGCCTAACCCCGAGACAGAGGCCATGCGATGGGCCCTCATCACCGCACCAGGGGCGGTGTCCGCACCGCGTCTTACCTCGCTGGATGCCGTCCGCCTGCTGCGTGGGCTACGGGGCTCAGCCCGCTTTGCACAGCTCTCCAGCCTCCGCGACCTGGAACACCGCGACCTGGACGCTGCCTTGGCCACGCTCTCCCGGTCTCTCCAAGGCCCCCTGCGGTATTGGGTGACCGAAGGTAGCCGGGTGCAAAAGATGACGGCTGCGGTGCGCAAGGGCGACGGGCAGATGATTGGCGCCCTCTTGCTCATGGCGGACGCCGCCCGCCGCAACGACGCTGGCGCACGTGATGCCGCAGCCACAACCCTTACTGACCAGCTAGACGCCCAGGCGCACCCCGAACTGTACGGAGCTTTGCCCACTGGACCAGGGCAGATCCTCGTGCTGGGTCAAGCCTACGCCTTGCCCAAAGCGTTGGAACGCATGCAGCAGGAGCAGCCTCGGCTGCATGTGGCGCTGATCTAGGCCGCTCGCGAAGCCTCAGCGATGCACAAGCCGCTGATGGGCCGTGAAGCCGTCGGTTGTGAACTGCACCAGGTAAACGCCTGCCGGAAGGGCCTCGCCATCCACGCGCAGGGTCAGCGTCTGGTGCGCCGCCACGTGCCCGGCATACAGCTGGCGCAGCCGGCGACCACGCATATCGTACAGTTCGGCTGTCAGGTATTGGGCTTCGGATAACGCCACATCCACCTGCGCGCTGCCATGGAACGGGTTGGGATACACCGCCGACTGCACCAGTGCTGCGATGACCTCCACCTGTACTTCCACGGTGGGGCTGTAGGCGATGGTGCCATCGGTGTCCACTTCGCGCAGCCTGATGGCGTACGTCCCGGCAGGGACGTTCTGCAGCGTGTAGTCGTATCGAGCGCCAAACGCGCTGCCTCCCCGCGCCTCGACGAACGCCTCTTCCTCCCAGGCACCGCCGCCGCGTTGCACTTCTATGCCAAAGCCCGCAAAGTTGACCTCTGACGCCGTTTCCCATCGCACATGGATGGCGGCATCATCCGCGACGGCGCCTAAGGAGACCAGTTCCACAGGCAGGACAGAGTTATCGCCGAGGAAGCTGCCCAACGCAACGGCATTGACGTTGCCCTCGTCGAAAATCACCGTCGGGTTAGGATCATTTGCTGTGACCCATGTGAGCATGCTTGTCTGCGAAGGATCGGTGATGTCGAAGAACAGGTCGATGATGGGCGTCCCCGTGGTTAGCACGGGTGAGCCGGTGTTGTCGATCGGCAGCTCCATGTTGACCGAGAGTCGGTTGGCGGCGCTGAAGAGGGTGACAGCCTTGTTGTAGAGGAAGCTCGACGCAAAGGGGTCGCGGTAGGCGTAGTCGGTGCCATCGGTGAGGGCTTCGCTGGTCGTTGCACCGCTGGGGATGCTCAGGGCGGCGTTGTTGAAGGTGAGCATCAGCGTGGTGGTGCCGATATTGAACGCCTCGCCTTGCGCAAAGAGCTGTAGGGTCACCTGGAGTTGGTCAGCGCCGTTCGTGCCCGCGCCTGTGTTGATTTGCGTGAGGATTTGCCCGCTCACCCCCGTCGTCTGCGCCTGTAGTGCGCCCCCACCCCACGCGGCCACGGCAGCGAGGATCAGCACTACGTACAGGCTTTGGAGAGAACGCATGGCGATGAACACGTTGCGGTAGGGCAAGATAACCTTGTGCTAGTGGATGCAGGCACGCTCGCCCGTTGACGGTGTAGCGAAGAGAGCCGAGGCTAGCGGGTGCGCATCACGACATGGCTCGTCTGCTTACCATCGCTGGTCAGGCGCAGCAGGTAAACCCCGTTGGCCAAGCCGCTGCCGTCCCATTCGACGGTGTGCGTACCTGCAGACTGGTCGTCCGATAGTAGTTGCGTCATCCGGCGGCCTAGTATGTCAAACACCTCCAAATTAACGGGGCCCGGCTGCGCAATGGTGTACGACACGGTCATCATGTGCGCAAAGGGATTGGGATATGCCGCACGCAACCCAAACGCGCCCGGCTGTTCGTCCCTTTCCAACGCAGTAGGCGCCGGAAGGGTGCCATCGGCGAAGGCGCCTAGCGGCAACACGGTGGCGTTGTCGTCGGCAAAGAACACCGAGGGGTCAGCAGCATCGGCAGGCATCCATGCTACCGACGGCGCCTCGGTGCTGCCAAGTTGGACAAAGTGGACGTCGGCAAAGGCCGTCCACGACGTGTCGACGCGGAGACCGAAGGTGGGGATGAGTAGGTCGAGGCTGAGCGCGAGCGTGCCCGGCTGGCCAAAGAGCGAAGCGGACAGCGTGTAGCCGCCAGGGATGGTGGGCTCAGGAAGCCGCGACGTGTAGTCGGTCTCCGGCAGAAACGTGTTCGCTGCCGATGCGCTGGGCACCGCCAGCACCTCAGGATCATAGGTCAGCAGCAGCGTCGAGGTGCCGAGGTGTAGCGGCCGCTCGGCGCGAAGCTGTATGCGCGCCCGGACGCCCTGGTCGCCATCGGCCTCCAGCAGGATGCGGCCATCTACAGCCTGGCCCGAGGCAGGCCACACGCTTATGCCAAGAAGCAGCACGGCTATCCATCGCCAGCGTTGTGCGTTCGTTTTCATTCGGGTACCTGTGAGCCTATCCCGTTGGAGAGTCGCCAGTACAAGCGGTCGGCGGCGGTCACACCGCCCGACAGGTTGAAGTCCGCCAGAAACGCCCCGGCGATGCCGTTGACGAGGCGCCAGGCCCGCACATCGGTGGCCGTCACACCGCCCGAGGCATCGGCGTCGCCCGCGTACATCATGAAGACGCCCGAGGCTTGCTTCTGCTGCGCGTTCACGCCAAAGGCGCGCTGGCTGGCCGCGCTGAAGTTGTAGCTGCGCGCCTCGGTGGAGAGCGCCAGCGGCACCGCGCTCATGACGGGCAGGTGATTGCGGTGCCGCACGACCACGTAGTACGCCGCCTCGGCTAGGTCGTGAAAGCGGATGGGCGTGACGCCGTCCGTGTGGACAATGCGGCCGTCGCTGAGGAGGACGGCGGCCTGCTTGCGCACCAGCGTACCTGCCCCGGTGCCCGTGCGCAGCTCCACCAAGACCCAATCCACCATGCCCGCTGGGAGTGCTGCCACGGTTTCGGCGCCTGTGTGGCGGCTTGGGGTGCCCTCGTACGCAGCATCGCCGTAGGGCTGGGTGAGCGGCACCAAGTTGGCGGAGGCCAGGGCCGTCCGCATTTGGCCATTACTGGTGTAGGCGCCTTCCAAGAATACGCGGAGGTCGAGTTGAAGCGGCCGCGCCGTGTTGATCTCAACGTCGCCGCTCTGGCCTAGATGCACGCCCTGCTCGAACGGCACGGTTTCATTCACGACCAGCACTTGCCCCGTCTCGGCGCTGAAGACGGAGAAGCGAAGCTGGTCAGACGTGTTGCCGAGGATGGTCATGGTGAAGTCGTCTACCGTGCCGCGCTTGCCTGCACTTGCGGTGAGCGTGGTGACGCCGCGCACCTCGTCGCCGGAGAAGGCCGCCACGCGGTCGCCGGGTGCAGGATCGACGGGGAGGTTGTCGCCAAAGGTGCCCGTGACGGTCATGGTACCGTCGTAATCGGCGGGGTCGCCCACGACCCAGGCGGGCGGCGGCTGGGGCGCGTCGAACGCGTAGGGGCTAGGCAGGCTGCCGACGGTGGCGCCTGCAGCAAAGACGAGCGTGTCGGGCAGGGCGAGCGTGGCGTCGTGGGCGGCGCTGTAGGTCTGGAAGGTGAGGGTGTCGGGCGGCGTTTGGGTGGTGCCGTATACGGTCATCAGGAAGACGGCGCGGTCGGCGAGCATGGTAGGCGCTGCCACACCGCGCACGGTCCCGTTGGAGAACGCCACGAGGCGGTCGCCGGGGTGCGTGGCGGGTGTGCCGCCCAGCGTGAGCGTCCCCGCGACGGTCATTTGGTTGGGAAAGCCTGCGGGGTTGACTGACCACGTTGGCGCGGTACCTGCCGTCTGCGCCATGAGCACATGCGGCTGCGTCAGCGAGCCCTGTACGGTGCCGTCGGTGAGGGTAGTCGTGCCCGCCAAGTCGTAGACCACATCCTCCGCACCGTCGTAGACTGCGTAGCGGATGGCTTCGCCTGCGGTGCCATGGGCATCGAGCAAGAACACGGGTGCCCCCGCGTACCAGCGCAGCGCCGCCACACCGCGCAGCTCCGTTCCCACAAATGCGGCCAGCCTGGACGCCGGATGCGTGACGCGCCCAGCGCTGGTGTACGCCACCGCCACCGCCGACGTGCGCGCCGGATGCGCAGCTGCCGAGGTGAACGTCCAGGCGGGATCGGCAAAGCGCGCGCCGAGGGTCAGGCTGAACGGTGCTTCCAACGTGCCGAGCGCTGCGCCGGCAGCCACGGTGGTCGTCTCGGCCAAGTCCAGCGTCTCGCCGGTCGTGGCGTCGTAGTGGCGAAAGGCCACCGTCTCACCCGCGGCGCCGTGGACCGTCAGCAGGAAGAGCGACTGGCCGTTCAGCGACGTGGGCGACGCGACGCCGCGCACGGCATCGCCAACGAAGGCGGCGAGGCGGCTGCTCGGATTGGCGCTCGGGCCGTTTTCCGTGAACACATGGGCCGTCACGCTCACGGTGAGTTCGTGGCTGGCTGCCGAGACCGCCCACGAAGGCGCCGTGCCGCTGGGCGACGCGGCCAGCAAACCGAACGGCTGCTCCAGCGTGCCGAAGGCCGCGCCCGACTCGAACGCCAGCGTCGTGGCCAACGTGAGCGTGTCGCCCGCGAGCGGGTCGGCGTAGCGGAAGGTTAAGGCGGTGGTCTCCGTGGGGGCGCCGTACACGGTGAGCAGCGCCCGGCTGAAGCTACCCAACGTCTCGATCTGCGCCACGCCGCGCACCTCAGTACCCGCAAACGCCGCCACCGTAGCCTCAGGGTGGGTTGCTGCTACGCCGTCGCGCATGACGACCGCTGTCACCTGCATCTGCGCCTCGAAGGCCTGCGGATCGACTGTCCACGCATCCTGGCCTAGCGCAGGTGCGGCAGCACCCGTGAGCGCGATCAGGAGCAGGGCGATATGACGGAGGCGCGGCGTCATTGCACGAGAATCAAGGTGCGTGTCTGCGTCTGCGTGCCCGCCTGCAGCACGGCGAGGTAGAGCCCGCTCGGCAGCTCGGTAGCGTCGAAGGCGAAGGTGTGATCGCCGGGGCGATGGAGGCCGTCGGCGAGGCGATACACCTCGCGGCCCAGGGCGTCGTGGATGCGTAGCTGCACATCGCGTGGCTCGTCCAGGCGGATGCTGAGCGTGGTGCGGACCCGGAAGGGGTTGGGGTAGGCCGCCTCCAAGACGAACCCTGCGCTGGGCTGATCAGCGACCTCATTTGCAGCGCGGACGGGCGGCTCGCACGTGCCCGACCACAGCTGCGGGTCCGACGGCGTGCCGTGCGAGGCGTTGGCGGCGAAGTCGAGAATCTCCACGACTTCGTGTACGCGGTTGGAGCCCGCGTCGTACACCTTGAAGCGCACCTCGCCCTCGTTACCCGAGCCGTAAACCGTCATGAAGAAGTACCAGCCCGCCCCTACCTGGATCGGCTCGGCCAGCCCGCGCAGGTCGCCGTTGATGAACGCCGCCACCTGGTGCGCGCCGCTTCCAAGCGGGACGCCGCTCACCTCGGCCCGGCCCGTGATCGTCATGGTGGACTCAAACGCGGTGGGCGTGAAGGTCCAGACGGGGCGCCCGATGCGGCAGACACCCTGGAACGGATTGCCCTCCCACACAAACGGCTGCTCGGTGGTGCCCACGAGCGCGTTCGAGGCAAACGCCAGCGTCGTGCTGATGTCTAAGACGACCTCGGCCGTGCGGTCGTAGACGGCGAACGTCAGCGTATCCCCCTCGGTGTTGGCGTAGAGCGTGAGGAAGAAGAACCACTGCCCAGCCACCTCAATGGCGTTGGCCAGACCGCGCACCTCATTGTTGTGGAACGCCGCCAGCTGGTACGTATCGCCCGTGGTGGGCGTGCCGTCCAGCATGACCTGGCCTACGACGGTCATCGACCGTTGGAAGTCCGAAGGCTGGACCGTCCAGCCGGGGTCTTGGGCCAGCGCCGTGCCCGCGCTCAGACCGAGCACGAGCAGCAGGCACAGGCCGCGATGTAGCGCGTGCATCCGCATCATTTCACCAACACCATGCGGTGCATTTGATGGAAGTTCGGCGTCTTGAGCACGTAGAAGTAGACGCCGCTGGCCAGCTCCCGCCCGTCGATGGTGACGGTGTGGAAGCCTGCCGACTGGTTCTGCTGCACCAGTGTCATCACCTCGCGTCCAAGCACATCGACCACGGTGAGGCGGACGGGCGCACTCTCGGGCAAGGCGTAGCGGACTACCGTTTCCGGGTTGAACGGGTTCGGGTAGTTCTGCTCCAGCGCGTACGTCGTGGGCACCTCAGAAACCTCCTCGACGGCGGCGTTGTCCAGCACCAGCAGCTTCGGCTGGAAGACGGTGCCCTCGTGGGCGTTGACGCTGAACAGCATGTCTGTGTCCGACAGGCCGATCAGCTCGGGCTCCTCGCCATTGCGGTACACTTCGAGGCGGAAGGCCTCGCCCGGTGCGCCTGAGCCGTAGACGGTCAGGAAGAAGCGATGCGCCATGCCATCCAAGGTACGGACAGCGCGGAGCGTCGTGTGCCCGCGCACCTCCTCGCCCGCCAGGGCTACGATGACAAGGCCGTCTTCATTGACCAGCTCGTCATCCTGCTCCAAGGCGCCCGTCAGCGTCATGCTGTACGGGAAGGCACGCTTCTCGAAGGACCAGCGCTCGTCCACGGAGGGCTCAAGTGCCGGGGCTAACTCGGCGGCTTCGGCTGTAGCTAGCTCCTTGTCCAACGCCTCGGCAGCAGCTTCATCGGCGGCCTTGCCAAGGACAGCTTCTGCCGGAGCCGTCGTGGCCTCAGCGGCCAGCGCGAGTGCATCAGAGGCGAGGGCCTCGTCAGCCAGGCCTTCATCGGTAGCCTTGGCGAGCACGGGGGCTTGGGCCGTGGCGGGCGCCACGTACGGGTATGTGAGCGTGCCGCCGTTCTGCGTGTTGACGAGGTAGCCCTTGCCGGGCTCCAGCTGCGTGAGCGTGCCGACCCAGGCGCCGCTGCTGTACTGCGCAAAGCCGTCCGTCTGGCTCTTGATCATGTCCCCATCCTGCGGCGCCAGCGAGGCGAGCGCGTCGGTCACCGACTGCGCGGCTTGCGGCAGGTAGCTCACCCAGTTCCAGCCCGGCACCAGCGTGAGCGGCGTGGCGGCCACGTCGATGGGCGCGCCCTCTATGACGAGCGCCGAAGCTTGTGCCAGCTTCACCTGGTATGCCGAGGCGGGGTCCATCAGCTGCAGCGAGCCGACCCAGCCGCCCGCGGCGGGCGTGTACAGGCTGAACGCCGTCTGGCTCTTGATGAGATCGCCCGAGGTGACGGTGAGCGATTCGAGCACGCTGTTGGCCGAGCGGTCGGCGGGGCGGCGGTTGAGCGAGAACCACGTCCAGCCCTCGTTGAGCGCCACGGCTTGCAGCGGCGGACGGTTGCCCGCGTTCATAATGACGGGATTGGCCATGCTACCCTGACTCTGCGCGCCGAAGGCCAGCACCTGGTCCGTATTCGGGTAGCCGAGGCATTCTGATTTGTCGTACACCTGGAACCGCACGGTTTCGCCCACGGGCAAGTGGCTCCGCACCGAGACGACCGCGGCATGATTGCCCGAACCGCCATCGAACGTGACCGCCGCACGGCCGCGTAGCTCACCGTCCACGAAGGCGCCGAGCATGTCGCCGGTGACCTCGGTGGAGATGGCGTTGTCGATGCGGATCTGACCGTAGACCATCATCTGATGGCTGAACAGCGTCGGGTCAAAGTCCTGCGTCACCCAGTCCGGCGGCGTGCAGACGGGCACGGGCTCGGTCACCGTCACCGTCGGGAAGAACAGCACATCGCCTTGTGAGGAGCGCACCGTTACGGTATCCACGCGGGTGCCCACGATGAGCGTGTCGGGGATGGTGAACGTCAGCGGCTGGGTGCCGCCCGGCGGCAGCGTCAGGTTGGTGTTGGCGGCCACCGACACGTCGAGCCAATCCGGCACGTCGACCAGCTGGAACGTCTCCGTCTCGGTGCTGAGACTGGCGAGCGTCGTCGAGAACGTCTCGCCGGTACCGCGCGGCAGGCTCACGGCTACGTTGACGGGCTCGAAGAAGAACGGGCTGTAGCGGGCCGTGAAGGCCCACGCAATGTCCTCCGTCAGCCCGTTGCCGTGTACGTCAGTGATGACGATGGGGGTGTTGTTGCCATCGAGCACGCCTGAGAGCAGCCGCGCTTCCAGCTTCTGCCCCTGCAGCGACGCCAACGTGATGCTGTCGTCGATGTCGATCACGAGGCGGTCGCCATCGCACGCCGTGCTGATGGGCAGCGCATTGCCCGCGTTTTCGCCGTCGAGGTAGGTGAGCTGCACGTTCTTGAAGGTACCGCTGCTGCGGACCGTCTCGCACAGCACGGGCTCGGTGAACGTGATGCTGATGTCATCGCTCGCGGTGAGAATGCCGTTTGCTGGTGTTGGCTTCTCCAGTGCCACCGGCGCTGCCGTGTCCACGAAGCCGACGACGGGCAGCGTGTAGTTGGTAC
Organism: Bacteroidota bacterium; assembly: GCA_038747545.1. GTDB lineage: Bacteria > Bacteroidota > Rhodothermia > Rhodothermales > JBCCMF01 > JBCCMF01. The sequence goes on along the minus strand of JBCDJT010000026.1, from coordinate 26,271 downwards.
CCGCCGGGCACTTGGTGTACGCGCGGATCTCGTAGTCGCCATCTGGCCCGGAGAAGGCCCAGTTGTGCGTGTAGCTGTCCTCATTGCCTGCGTCGCGGACCTGCTGCGGCGTGGCTGTGAAGGCGAGGTTCCAGTCCTGCTCGCCCACGCGGCGGTACTCCATGCCGATCTCCGTCACGCCCGATCCCGTGTCGGCGGTCTGCAGGGAGAATTCGTTCAGGATGATCTCCAGCGGTGACGAACTGTTCGCTCGTGTGATGCGCCAGTTCTCCGTAGGCCGGAAGATCTCAATGCCACTGCACGGCGCCGTGAACGCCACGGAGAACGTCGTCGAAACCGCCTGATCCGAGCCATCCACCGGCAGCTCGCACGCCGGGATCGCCGACACCTTCAGGTCCTGGTAGCTGTAGTTCTGCGGGCCGCGCTCTACCGCCAGCGTGATCTGCTGGGTCTGGTTGTACGGCACCGTAAAGATCTGCCCGTCGAAGCCGATGGACTCGCCGTTCGCCGTGATGAGCGCCCCACCGGGGTTCGCGCCCTGATCCGCGAAGAGGCGATACGTGCGCTCCTCCGCCGTCGCACTCTCATTACCGAGGAACAGCGTGAACACGGCAGGTTCATTGGGGTCGGCATCGGTGAGGGATGGCTGATCGACACTGAGCGTAGGCAGGTCACGCGGTGCCACGTAGGCTACAGGACCAGCAGGCCGATCAATCAACCACGGCTCGTACGGACATGAGGATGCACCAGCGCGGATATTGAAAACCGGCGTCTCGTACTTCGGGTCTTTGAACACATCTACCGTGAACGCATCGCCGTCGTCGTCATCGAAGAAGGCAAACCCGGCCTCGCTTTCCGAGGAGGTGACGTGCTCGAAGTTGAAGTACGCGGTCAAGCGGGCACCAACATTTAGAGACAATTCCAGCCCATTCCCTCCGGCTTCGACTTCGGCGCCTGTAATGAGGTACGCGGCGTGAGAAAGTTCTAACTCTACGGTAGCGACCTCGTCCTTCGACCACGTGCGCGCATACTCGTAATTGGCGCCCCCACTGAAGCTCAGGTTCTGGTGGTCGGGGTGAAATACGGCTTCGGCGTCAATGCTCTCTTGCTCGCGGTCGTCGGCGTATTCCAAGAACTTCTCCCAGTGGTTCGCGGCATCGGTGAACGTGTCGCGCAGCCGATCCTCTGTGGCGTCCTGTGCCCGTTGGCGCAAGCCGGGAATCAGATTCGACTCTACGTGGTCGCGGGTGTAGAGGAAGTTGGTCTTGAAGTTAGGGCCTACGCTGAGTGAGGTCGAGGTCTCTACCTCACAGGAATTCGCATCGATGTCGAGCTTATCCGACGGCGCGAAGATGAAGTTCATACCGTTCCCTAAGAAGATATCCGCAGGACGCCCTACAAAGCCGGGGTCGTCGGAGGTGGAAATGCCCTCTGAGAAGCCGTAGCACACGGTTAGTCCCCCTCCGGCACCGATCGTGATGCTGGACTCGAAACCCGCGCCGATGATGGCCTTGGCCTCCCCCTCGGTTGAGCCCTCGCCACCGAAGGTGACACCCACGTCAATCTCTGCCCCTGTTGAAACCGTAAACTCGCCTTCCTGGAAGACTTCGATGCTGGCGCCTGCGCTCCAGGTGTTGCACTTGGTCTGTCCCTGCCCCCAGTAGCTGAATGACCCGTCGCCTGGCGGATCGCGCAGCACCATCGTGGGCACCTCCACATCGGGCGTCGTGAGGAACTGGGTGCCTGGGCGCAGCTTCGTGCCACTTACGGCTGCCCATGCCGTCGTGCTCTGCGATTGGCTGCCCACCTCGGCGGTGGCGGTGAGGAATTTCTGGTACGTGCGGTCTACACCGTCCACCACGCGCCCTTGCTGCAGGTTGGGGTTACCGACCGTGAACGTGGTATCGACCTTGCCGCCGTCATCCTCCGTGAAGGCAATGATGAACGGCAGGGTGCTCTCATCGGCGATTTCGTTGAACAGGGTGACGCGGCCCGAGTCCACGGGGCACAGCTGGTTGCCGTAGTCTTCGCTGATGGAAATGCTGATGTCCACCTCGTCGCCCTTGGCGAGAATCGGCAGGTTGCCGGGGAGCGCGGGCGTGTCACAGACAGACGGCGTGAGCCCGTCGATGGTGACGACTAGCGGCGCTCGGTATACAAGATTCACCGTGGAGTCGGCAGCTGCCAGGTCTACCGCCGTGGGCCCTTCCAGCTCGAAGTATTCGAGGATGGCCGTGCGCATGCTTGGGTTCGGCACGTTGGTGATGTCCACCAGCTCGACGGTGTAGGCTTGCGGCGGTACATCCAGGCTGTAGTTGCCGCTAGCATCGGTCTGGATGGTTTGATCAAAGCAGCCGTTGTCGCTGCGGATGCGCAGCGTGGCCTGCCCAAGCGGCACCTTACAGGCCCCACCGAAGACGGCGCCCGAAATCGTCCGGTCGGTCACATCCACAAAGTCGAGCCCGGAGATGGGGGCGCCTAAGTTGATGGTCCGGCTCGAGGGCTGGAAGACGCGATCACTGCCCGTCACCACAGGCGTCAGCGTCACTTGGCCCGGGTCTACAGAGGAAAGGTAGTCGCCGTTGATGTCCGTGACGGCCGGCGTCCCCACGCCGAAGCCATCGAGCAGGATATCTACCTGCACTTCGGTGGCTGGGCATGTGGTGCCCTCAAACGTGATCTGGCCTTCCACATCGTAGCGCGTGGCATCGATGAAGTTGATCTCGTTCTGTACCGGGTTGTCCTCGCTCAGCGTGAGCACCTTGACGGCAGGGATGTACACCCGGTTTGCGTTGGCCGGGTCGTTCGGTGTCAGCGTAAACTCGGTCGACTCGCCGTAGCGGAGGCCCGCGAACGCGTAGTTGCCCGCGCTGTTGGTAGGCGCACACGACGACAGCGGTGCCCCGGGCTGCGCAGGCGAGGCGCCTCGGAAGTGGCGTAGGTGATGCACACCACTGATGACCTCCGCGCTGGCTTCGGTCTCGCGCTCGTCCAGTGGCAAGTACGCCCACAGCCCCGGTGTCGTGGGGTTGATGGCCGCGTCCTTGTTGGCCATGATCTCAGCGGGTGTGCGGACGTCATCCCAGATGCGTACCTCGTCAATCTGCCCTTTGGTGTTCCAGCTAAAGTCGGTACGGCCTCCGCCATCAGCGGCGACCGTCGTGCCGAGCATCAGCCGCCCCGTAGCTTCATAATCCGAGGTGCTGTTGTCGCTGGCCACTTCTACGCCGTCGCGATAGATGCGGCGGGCGTTATCGTTGTCGTCGAAGACCACGGCCCAGTGGTGCCAGTCGGCATCGGTATACTTGGCGCCAGTGGTTAGTTCATCGCCCGTAAACCCAAACTGGAAATTGTCGGTGTCGCGGAAGCCGATGAATAGCCCCTCGCCCGTAGCGTCTTGGCCGTGGCTGAACAGGATGTCATTGGTACCCGCAACACTGCGGCGGGCCCAGAACTCGATGGTGAACGTATCGGGTAGGCGGAAGGCGTTGTCGCTGATGACGTGACCGCTCAGGCCGTCGAACAGCAGCGAGCTGTTGGTGCTGGGGGCAAGGCAGACCTCCATCTCGTCCTCCCCTTCGCCGAGGCTGTTGAGCACCTGCCCGGCGATGGCGCCATCGGGTACGCGCCAGCCCATGTCGCACGACTTGCCGGAGAGCACATCGACGGTTTTGTCGCCAGCTTGGGCCACGAGGAACGAGGCCACGCAATACTCATGCACATCGCCGGGGCGGGCGGTGAGGTCATCGTAGGAGGTGATGTCTACGTCTACGTCGGCCAGCACGGTGCCATCGCGGAAGATGCGGAAGCCGGCTTCGTTGGCCGAGACATCGGTCCAGGACAGCGTGTTGCGGCCTTCGAAGGCGCCATCGCTGGCGATCATGCCCGTGGGGGATTGTGGCGCGAACGTCTCGATGTAGGCCGCCCCTTGGTCGCTATCTTCACCACTATCGCCCGCCACCATGAGGCCCTGGCTCAGGCTGATGCGACGGCCAAACACTTGAGAATTGGCCCTGTCCTGCGAGTGGTACCTCTGGATCTCAAGCCACGTGTCGTCGGGCTGGCGCTGGAAGAGGTAGATGGCCTGCTTGCCACTGCCTGCACCGTTGAAGGCACCGACGGCCAGGAACTCGCCGTCCATTTCTACCCATGCACCGAAGCCATCACTGGCGCTACCATCCGAGGCACATAGATCTACGTTGTGCGAGAAGAGGGTAGCTGCGTTGGAGGCGTTCCGGCGGAAGAGGCGCACGCTGCCAAAGTCAGTCCCGCACTCGTCGCCTTGTTGCGCGCCTACGGCCAACCACTCGCCGTCCATATCCACGCCCACGGCTTGGCTCCCAGGTGTTTTGTAAAACTCCTGCTCGTTCCATTCAATCCCGGAGCGCTGGTAGATGTATACTCGTCCATCGCCTTCGCCGTTGAAATCTAGCGTAGTAGCTGCAATGATATCGCCATCAATCGCTACGTCGTACCCGAACAGGTCTCCGTTACCACTTAGGCCTCTGCCGCTTTGGTTGTCTACCAAGCCTTCAGGCCTAATGCGGTAGAAGCGGATCTCGCCTGACTCGTTGTTGGAGAAGGGCGCTCCTGCCACCGCCCAGCTTCCGTCGGCATCCACTGAGAAGCCCAGATCTCTAAGGTTAGTCAGAGACCCTGTATCTACTGTATTGATCTCGTTCCACGCGCCGCCTTCTTCTTTTCGGAAAAGCGTGAGGCTGCCACGGTCGCCAGTGCCAGCATCGACAGATGTTGCAATGAGATGGTTACCATCGGCCGCGAGTGCCGTGCCAGAGCGTCCGTCGCTCTCACTGCCACCCGATACCAGTCGGTCTACTTCGGTCCAGCCACCATCGGTGTTCTGGAACAGGTAGACCAAACCAGCGCCATCGTTTGGACCGGTTGCACCAATAAAGATGTCTGAGCCTGTGGACGCCGTGGAGGTGCCGAAGAAGTCGTTGGCCTTTCCGTTGGAGGCCGTGAGGCGTAGTTCCATCGGTATGAAATCAGGATCAGGCACGGGGGCAAACGCTTGTCCGTCGTCACAAACCTGCTCTGAGTTGTTGCCGTTGCCCTTGGTGGCTACGCAGTATTGGTACACGGTGTTGAGGGCAGGCACGTTGAAGTCGTCGAACACGGTCTCGCCTGCGGCTACCTCCGTGACCTCCACGCCATCGCGGTAGACGATGTAGCCGGTTTCGATGGCCGACTGATCGACCCACGCGACCACGACACGGTCGGGGTACTCGTCGGAGGCAGAGACGGAGCCGGGCGGCAGCAGCGCGGTCTGACCCGTGTCGCTGACGCGCTCCGAGGTGCCGTAGGCTTCGTAGGCCGCGACTTCGTAGGTCACCGTCTGGCCCGTAAGCGGGCTGGCGTCGGTGTAGGTGGACACGTTCTTGCCTACACGGGCAATCTCAGTGTTCTCGCGGTAGATGATGAAGCCCGTCTCGGCCTGCGACTTGTCCTCCCACTGGAGCCCGATGCTCGTCTCCAGCACCTCGTCGTCGGCCACGAGCGCGGCAGGAGCGTTGAGGATGCGGAGCCCGTTGTCAAAGGCTGATTTTGAGCGGCCTTGGTTATCGAAGGCGATCACGCTGTAGCGATACCGGGTGCCGGGCACGCCCACCGAGTCGATGGCCGCCGTACGGTTGGCGATGGTGGAGTCCACGCGGCTGGAGTCGGTAGCCAGCACGCCGCCCGCTAGGATGGCGCGGCGGAAGACGTAGTAGCCGCGCTCGATGCTGGAGTTGTCGGCCCACGTCAGCTCTACGCGGTCCTCAAACTGTGTGTCCGACGCGGCCACGTTGGTGGCTTCCGCAATCTTGCGGCGGCCCGTGTCGCACGCCCGCGGCGACTCCACGCCTTCGCCCGAGACGGCAGCTACGCAGTACGTATAGTTGATGTCCGAGCCGATCTCCTTGTCCGTAAACGTGAGCGTGGAGACCGGCGTGACACCGATAAGCGTGTCGTCGCGGTAGATGTTGAAGAAAGTGTTGCGCGTGGAGGCGTTGCCCCAGCTGATAATCACGCGGTCCTCGAACTGGTCGTCGGTAGCCGTCACGTTCTGGGGCGCCGCCGCGCCACCGCGCCGCCCGAAGGCGCAGTTGGAGCCCGTTACCACGCCCAAGTCGGTGAACGCGGCGATGCAGTACTGCTGGTAGACGTTGGGCGCGGCGTCAAAGTCCGTCGCCGTCGTCCCGTCCACGCCTGTCGTCGTGGTGACAGTGGCTAGGCCGCGTACCATCTGCGGCCCGCCTTCGGCGTCGCCGTGGTGGTTGCCCGTGGCATCGCGGACGTCATCAAAGGCCGTGGCACCGTTGTTATCGGCGTTGGCAATGCCAAGCGCAGCGTAGCCGTCCAGGCTCCAGTTGGCGACGAAGCCCGAAGTGGTGGGGGCAGGCGCGGCAAAACGGTTGCCGACAATCTCCTCGGTGGTGCGGGCGGTGTTCCACAGGCGGATGTCATCCATCCGGCCTCGGAAGTTGCTGTCGGATGCTCCTCCGCGGCGCCCGATGAGCAGATCGCGGTCGTTGATGGTGGGGCCGCTGCCCAGGGTGGCGGTGCTGTACTCGGCGCCGTTCAGGTAGAAGCGTACCTGCGGCGTGGCGCTGGCGTCGTAGGCCACGGCCACATGGCTCCACTGCTGCGCGGGGACACCCGGGCGGCTGGCGACCTCCGCCACGTTGTTGATTTCGAGGCGCAGCTCGCCGTTGTTCATGTAGAAGTTGTAGGCGCCGGTGCGGTCGCTGCCCACGCCGTCCTTGCTGACGATGTACTGGGCGCTGGTGTTGTTCTCGGGCCAGATCCACGCCTCGATAGTGAAGGTGGTGGTCACGTCGAGTGCGCTGGCGTCGGGTACGCGGACGAAGTCTTCGGTGCCATCGAACGTCAAGCCCAAGCTGGTGCTGTGTGTCGTGAGCGGTGTGGTGGCGGCTTGCCAGCCGGGGGTGGCCTCGCTCAGTGCGAAGTTGGTCAGCGTCCCCTCGTTGCGACCGAAGAGGTCGAACGCCGTGGTGCCTTGGCCCTCATCGAAGGCGTAGTGCGCGACCAAGCCCGTGGGGTTAGCCTCTGGCCCGGTGAACATGGTGGCTTGCACTTGGCCTTCCGTGCGGGCCACGTTCCAGATGCGCAACTCGTCGATCTCGCCCCAGAAGTCGGCGTCATTGGCCGCGCCCCTGCGACCAATGAGGAGGTCTTGGCCGTTTGGCGTGGGTGCTGGAATATCTGCTGTCCCTTCGGGGTTGCCATTGATATAGAACCGCAGTTGCGGTGAAGCGGCAGCGTCGTAGCTGAGGGCTACGTGGTTCCACACCCCAGAGGTAAGCGCGGCGTTGCTGCTACGGGTCGCCGTGTTGTTGATTTCCAACTGCAGTTGGCTATTGGATATCCACATGTTGTAGGCCCCATCGGGATCTGAGCCCACGCCGTCTTTACCGACGATCACTAGGGAGGCATTCGCGTTGTTAGGCTTGATCCAGGCTTCTAGCGTGAACGTATCGCTCAGGTCAAGTTCGTCGGCGTCGGGGACGAGCACGAAGTCGTCGTTGCCATCGAAGCTGAGCGCGGCACCGCTGGAGCGCGAGACGAGGAAGCCCGTCTCCACGTCGGTGTTGTCGCGCCAGCCCACCTCCACGCGGTCGTCAAAATCGTCAAACGTGGCGGTGACCTGCGAAGGGGCTTGCATCGTGCCGATGCTGCCAGGGTCGCACACCTGCTCGGCATCGCCCAGGGTTTCCTTGCGCGCTACGCAGTACGTGTGGACGGTGCCGGGGGTGGCGCCGCCGTCGGCGTAGGCCGTCTCGTTGGCGGCGGCGGTATGGATGAGCGTGGCATCGCGGAAGATGTCGAAGCCCGTAGCGCCCGTGCCTTGGTCCGTCCAGGCCAGCAGCACGTCGTTGGGATGCGTGCCATCGGTGGCGGTGAGGCTAGCCACAGGCAGCACCGAGCCGAGCGCGCCCTGATCGCAGACGCGGGCCGAACCATCCAGCCCGCCATCGGTGGGCACCACGCAGTAGGTGTAGACGGCGCCCACGATGGCCGTGGCGTCGCTGTAGGCTTGCACGTTCTGTCCCACGTTGGTGAGCAGAATGTCGTCGCGGTAGATGGCAAAGCCGTCCTCGTGCGCCGAGCGGTCCGTCCAGTTCAGCTGGACGCGGTCGGTGAAGATGCGGTCGCTGGCCGAGAAGTCGGTGACGGGGTTGAGGCGGCGGCGGCCTGCGTCGCAGCCCAGCAGCGTCGTCGTACCGTTGTCGATCTCGTACACGCAGTACGCCGCGCGCTGGTTAACCGCGCCCGCCGTGTCGAAGTAGGTCCCCACTTCGCTGGCGAGCACGGCAATCTCCTGTCCATCGCGCGTGATCTCTACTGACTTGGTACTCCCGGCATCGGCGGCAGACCACGTGACCTCGACCTGGTTCTCATACAGGTCATCGGAGGCGGCCACGGTGCCGTGCGTGAAGGGCGCTGTGCTCGCTACCAGCGTAGGTCCGTTGACGGTGTCGCCGTGGTGCTCGTTGCCGGAGTGGTCGGTGACATCATCGGTGCCATCTTCGGCTACGCCCAGGTTGCGGATGACGTTGAAACGATGGTAGACGAGCAGGCCCGCCTCGTTGCCCGCCAACTGCTCACCGCGCATGCTGCTGATCTGCGCCGCCGTCCGCGCCGTGCTCCAGAGGCGCAGCTCGTCGATCTGCCCACCCAGGTTCAAGTTTTGGTCTCCGCGTGTGCCGATCAGCAGCGCGTTGCCGAGGTCGCTAGGCGTCCCGTTAGACCCGGTCGCCACCTCCGAGCCGTTCACATATATGCGCGTCGTCGGCGACGCACTGGGGTCGAAGGAGACGGCCACGTGCTGCCACGCATTGCGGGTCCAAACGCCTCCCGCACTCACCACAGCAGCGACGCCTATCACGTCAAGCTCTATCCTATCGCTGGTCAACAGGTTGACCGACCAGCCTCCGCTGACTACACCACTGAGCGGATGGGTGGAGACAAGCGCCACGTTGCCGCTGTTCGTCACGTTGACCCAGGCCTCCACCGTGAATGCACCTGTCGGGTTGAGCCCGGCGGCGTACGGCACGCTGACATAGTCATCGGTGCCATCCAACGAGAGGGCCTGGTTGGTGACTTGGGCCTGAGCCGATCCCGTTGTCATCACGATCAACAGCGTGACAGACGATAGCAGGGTGATGAGAAACCGTTTCATAATGACAGCAGGGCATAGCTGACGCTGGGCCTAGCCTATCAGCTAGGGTATGCATCGCGCGTTGAGGGGTAGAAACCTGGGCAGCAAGTGCTGCTAAGATGGCAGGGCGGATAATTGGGTATTATGACGAGGCCTGTTTACGGTGGGGACCACGTCAGGGAATGCATGACGGCATACCTCCTCGCTCCGAGATGCTGGATGACGGCATTGTGTGGGAGCAGGCCTCAGAGAATAGCGCTTCCCAAACACTTTTTCCTGCGAGAGCAGCTATAAATCTTTGCACAGGTTGCGCAAAGGTTTGTACAGGTGCTGCATGAGGCCACAGGCAAGGCATAAGGGAGCGCATGATTCTCTGTGTGTGGAGGCCATGGAGGATGCTTCACCTACTGATGCGTCATGTCTCGTCCGTTTCTGCCACCGGGCCTCCAATTTTTTGTGGTGCCTTGCCGCTCACCCCTGCCGTGCGGTACGCCGAGGGGGCCATCTCAACGTGCGCGGTGAACGCCCGGCTGAAGTAGCTGAGGCTGTTGAAGCCAACCGCATACGCAACCTCTGACACCGTAAGGGCCTCACTTCGCAGCATGTGCGCCGCTTTGCGCAGGCGGTAGACGCGGATCAACTCGCCTGGGGGCGGCAGCCCTTGCTCGCGGAGCCTGCGGCCCAGCTGCGAGCGGCTGAGGCCTAACGCCTCCGCCAGACCTGCCGCATTGAAGGCCGCATCGGTGAACCGGGCCTCTATCACGTCGAAAACGGCGTCCTGCCAGGGGTTGGCTGCCGAGACCTCCGGAGGCGTCGGCGGACTCGCTTGGAGGCGGTCGCGCACAACATCTCGCACGGCAAGCATCGCCGCGAGCCGTGCCCGCAGCACGTCGGGGTCGAACGGCTTGGCAATGTAGTCCTGGGCGCCCGCCTTCAGCCCGTCCACCTCGTCCTGCGTACCCGCGCGGGCCGTGACAAGCAGCACGGGGATGTCAGCGGTGGCAGGGTCGGCTTTTAGGGCCTGGGTCAGCGTCAGCCCGTCCATGCGCGGCATCATCACATCGCTGAGCACCGCGTCGGGCAGCAAGGCCTTGGCTAGGTTAAGCGCCTCTATGCCATCGGACGCATGGCGCACGCGATAGGCTGGGTGCAGCAGGCTGCTGATGAACTGCCCGACATCGGCGTTATCATCCACCACGAGGACAAGCGGTTTGTCCTGTGCGGCCTCGTCGTCGTCCAGCAGGGGCCACGGCCCCGTGGCTGCACCGCCTGCGCCGTCGCCAGCGCTGGGCTTGACAGAAGCCGATGGGACCGGCTCAGCTTCGGTCTGCGACGGCGCTGGCGCAGCAGCGGGAAGCCATAGGCGGAAGGTGGTGCCCGTCTCAGCCGTCGCTTCGATGGACAACGCGCCCGCTTGCGCCTCCGCGAGCATCTTGGCCAGCGCGAGGCCAATGCCCGAGCCCTCCTGCAAGCGCGTGGCCGTAGGGTTCACCTGATAGAACCGATCGAAGACCTGCGTTACGCTCTGCTCCGGGATACCGACGCCGGTGTCAATGACCCGGATCGCTACACTGGGCATACCGTCGCCACCAGACGCACGAGCCTGCAAACGCACCGTACCGCCTTCGGGTGTGAACTTCAGCGCGTTGGACAGCAGGTTGCGCATAATTTTACCCGTGGCCTCGGCATCGCATGCCGCCCACAGCGCGCCCGTCACGTCGGCGTGCAAGGCCACTCCGGCTCGCTCCGCCATCGGCGCAAAGGCTTCCACCATGCCGCGCACCAGCGTGTCGATGCGATGGGGCCGCAGCTTCATTTCGACAATGCCCGCATCGAAGCGTGCCAAGTCCATGAGCTGGCTGATGAGGCGCTGTAGCTGGGTCGTGTTGCGCTGCATGTACTGCAGCGCCGGCTGATGACGGCCGGGCACATCGTCAGCCTTGGCCAACTCCGCCAGCGGACCGGCGATGAGCGTTAGCGGCGTGCGCAACTCGTGTGTCAGGTTGGTGAACTGCGTGATGCGTGCCTCGGAGAGGGCGGCCAGCTGCTCGGTCTGCTGGGCCAGCATGGCGCGCTGCTGCTCGATCTCGGCCGTGCGCTGCTGTACCTCAGCTTCGAGGGCCTGGGCGCGCTGTGCCGAGCGCCGCGCCCGCCAACGCGTCCCCACCCCAATCAGCAGCACGGCATAGAGCGCATACATCCACCACTGCTGCGTCCAGTGTTTTGCTCTGCCTATCGTGTAGGCTGCCTGACGCGCACCCTCATACGCGGCCTCCACTTCGGCAACGTCTAGGTTAAACACCATGCCTTGAGCGGTGCGCTCGGGGACGACTACGGCCCCTCGCTGCTTGACGATCTGCGGGGTCTCTGTTTCCCGAGGCTGGATCAACAGACGCAGTTGTTCTACCGGTCCAATTAGATCCGCCAAGCTGGTATCGACCACAAGCTGAATGGACGAGGCTTGCGACACCGTTGGCACGTTGACATGCCAAGAGCGCGCCAAGCGGCTCGATGCCCTATGCCAGAAGGGGAGGTCGCGCTGAAAGAGGGGCTGAAGATCACTCCCAATCCACAGGCAGGCTTGCTGAAGGCTATCGGTCGTGGCCAGGGTGAGCGGTCCAGAAGGGGCTAAGGGGCGCGAGGCATCGGGGCACAAGAAGCTGATGTCCTGCATTTCCACCCCCGGCGCGTTCTCAAGCCCTTGCAACTCTTTAAGGTCTGGCAGCCGCGGGGCTTGGTCCCACGGAAGCACGACGGGGACGCGCTGCGGCTGGCCCGGTGCCTGGAACGTGGTCCCGCCCGCCACGTCCGTAACGCCATCCGTGCTTTCAGGCGCGTCGAACGTCAAGTACGCCAGCAGGTCAGGGTGATCGGCTGGGGACGCTTGCCACATGTACGTTTGGATCTCGGCCTGCGACCGCGCGCTGCGCCAGAAGCGCACCTCGTCGAGTTCAGCGGCGATGAAGTCTGAGACGTGGTACCACGTCTGGCCCGGCTTTACAGGGTCCAGGTCCATGCCCAGCTGGAGGCTGTAGCGCACGTCCATGTTTTCAAACGGTTGGGGCACCAGTCCAGCCAACTCCCCATTGACGTACAAGCGGCGCTGCTCAGCCGTCCACACCACGGCGAGGTGATACCACGTGTCGGGCATCACCGGCACCTCCGACATCTTCGCGCCGAACGGCCCTGAGATACCCAGTTGCCCCGTCGCGTAAAAGTACTCGATGAACTCGACGTTGCTCGCCGGATCTTGCTCTAAGCCGTTTATGCCCAGCAAGACGCCGTTCGGCGTTCCCTCCACAGGCGCCTCGGGAGGCAGTGGTAGTACCTTGATCCACGTTTCGAAGGTCAGCGTCCGGCTCACCCAGTCGATCTCATCAGCGAGCGGCGTCAGATCAACGTAATCGTCGACGCCGTCGAGGCGGAGGCCGTGATTGGCGGCGTCTTGCCCCACCGCCTGCTCCGCCGCCCCGAAGCACAGGACCACCAGAAGAGCGCGCCACGTAACACCACTTCTGCCCTTTTCGACCTGCCTCATACGCACAAACAATGTGAAATGTGAACGCAGGGGGCATGCGCAACGCCCCCAACGATACACCAGCTTCCACGTTTCAAGCGTCAAACGAGATGCGGCTGTGCCACTCAGCTCACAAAACGCTCCTCATAGAGCGCGTACTCTTTGTCGACCACGCCGCCCATGGATTCGAGCGAGTTGATGAGCACCTTATTGCTGTCCAGCACCCAGCTCATCTCGCAGGCGTCGTAGCCGTACGATGGTCCTTTCTCGATGGTCTCCAGCACCATCAGCGTATCGAGCGCCTTGCCGTGGTAGGCCTGGCGGACGCCCATCAGCGGCATGCGGATCTCGTAGACGCCGCCGAACTTGGGCTGGAGCAGCAGGCGCGGCACCGCCTTGAGCAGCGCCCCGTTCCGGTTCTGCCGCAGCGCTTGGTTTAGGTTGGGCAGCGAGATGGAGAACGCGATGGGCGTGCCATTGTCTTCGAGGATGTAGACGATGCGCGGGTCAATGACCTGCTTCATGTCGGCGGCGAGTTGGGCAAACTCACCGGGCGTCATGGCGACGTGCCCCCAGTTGTTGGACCACGCCTCGTTGTAGATGTCGAGGATGGTGCGTGTCTCCTGATCATAGCGTCCCATGTCGATGGTGCGCAGCGTGATGCTGGGGTTGCGACGGCGCACGATCTTGGCGCCGCGCCGCATCTTATCGATCTGCACGTACTTCTTGTGGAGGTAGTACGCCCATGTGGTCATGGCCCGCGTGAGGCCGTTGGCGGTCACCAGCCGCTCGTAGTACGGCTTGTTGTACGGCATCAGGATGGCGGGCTCGCGATCGAAGCCGTCCACCAGCAGCGCCGAGACATCGTTCATGGACGGGTTGACGGGGCCGCGCATACCCGTGAGGCCCTTGGTCTTGAGCCAGTCTCGCGCCTCGGCGAAGAGCGCTGCCGCCACCTGCTCGTCGTCGATGCACTCGAAGAAGCCGAAGAAGCCGTTGCCGTCGTCGTACTTCTTCAGGTGCTCGCCATTGTAGATCGCCGCGATGCGCCCGACGACCTGGCCGCCCGCGTCCTCGGCTAGGAATAGCTGGATGTCGCCGTGCTCGAAGAACGCGTTCTTCTTAGGGTTCAGCGTCTTGCTGACATCCAGCCGCAGCGGCGCAATCCAGTGCGGCTCGTCCTGGTAGAAGGTGTACTGGAAGTCAATGAAGCGCTTGCGGTCGGCGCTGGTGGAGATAGGGCGGACTCTGATCGAGGTCTGAAGGTCTGAAGGTCCCAAGTCTCAGGTCTCTTTAGTTTGGGGGAAGTGAGCCGTACGAGCGAAGGATACCAACGGCGACCCACCTACACAACCAAGTCCAGTTTTCGGGCACGAGAAGACCTGAGACCTTCGACTTACTAACCTGAGACCTCTAAATGATCCCGTGCCGCTTGCCTACGCGCTCGAAGGCGCCGAGGATGAAGTCAAGGTCGTCATCGGAGTGCGTAGCCATGTACGAGGTACGCATGAGGGCTTGGCCTTGAGGCACGGCGGGCGGCACTACCGGGTTGACGAACACGCCCTCGTCCAGCACGTCTTGCCAGAACTGCAGGCACGTCAGGTCTTCGCCAATGACGACGGGGATGATGGGCGACTGGCTCGTCCACACGTCGAAGCCGAGGTTGCGGAAGCCGTCGCGCATGTAGTCGGAGATCTCCCAGAGGCGCGTCAGGCGCTCGGGCTCGGTCTCCAGGATGTCGAGGCACTTGAGCACCGTGGCCACGTTGGCGGGCGGCATGGAGGCGCTGAAGATGTGCGCCGAGGCGGTGTGGCGGATGTATTCGACGACGTCATGGTCGCCCACGGCGAAGCCGCCGAGCGAGGCGAAGCTCTTGGAGAACGTGCTCGTCGTGATCGCGGGACGATCCGTCAGGCCAAACACCGCTGCCGATCCGCGACCACCGGGACCTACAACCCCCACGGCATGCGCATCGTCGAGCATCAGCGCAGCGTCGAACTCTTCGGAGAGCTCAACCAGTTCAGGCACGTGCGCCAGCGTCCCGCTCATCGAGAAGACGCCATCAGTCACGATGAACAACCCCGCATCGGGGCGGGTGCGGCGTGCGCGCTCCAGCTGGCGGCGTAGGTGGACTAGGTCGTTGTGCTTGTAGCGCCACGTCTCGGCCAAGCTCACCTGCTGCCCAGCTACAATGCAGGCGTGGTTGTCTTTGTCGGAGAAGATGATGTCGCCCTTGCCCGCTAGGGACTGAATGACGCCTTGGTTGGTCATGTACCCCGTGGAGAACAGGATAGCGGCTTCGCGGCCCATGAAGGCGGCCAAGCGCGCCTCCAGCTCGATGTGCAAGTCGAGCGTGCCGTTGAGGAAGCGGCTGCCCGTGCATCCGGTGCCATACTGCTCGATGGCTTGCTGGGCAGCTTCCTTCACACGCGGGTCGGAGAGGAGGCCGAGGTAGTTGTTCGAACCCGCCATCACCACTTCGCGGCCGTTCATAATGGCCTTGGTGCCGTCGTTGCGCTCAATGGGGCGGAAGTAGGGGTAGAGGTCCGCCTGCTTGATCTGCATGTAGCGGCTCTCGGCTGAGAAGAACTTTTGGGTCTTGGCAAAGAGCTTCGATCCGGGACGCGTCTGCATGGTCGGGGAGGTTACAGGCTCAGCAAGCGCGTTGTGGCCGTCGCCTGCGTAGGGAGTGGTGGTCAAAAGATCATTCGGCGTCATAGAACCGGTAGCGTCTCGATGTAGCAAGGGAACAAGAGCGTCGTGTAGCGGGCAAGCAGGGGACGATGGTCAGCGCAATCGTGCCTCGGCAGCAAGGAGCCTACGGCGGTTCAGTGAGGGGGATGCGGAACGCTCGTCAAAACGAATAGCGAAGCGCCGCTGTGACGCCGCCCCGGATGGGACGAACGAACACCGCGAGGTCTTCGCTAACATCAAAATCGAGCAGGTGCGCACTGATATAGGCGTCGATAAGGGTTAACCCGTATGTTAAGCCGATCCCAATCAGCGAAAGGTCACGGTTGCGGCGCAAATTATTTCGGAGAGACCCAATGGTACTGGAAGAAAGCGCTGTGCGCCCGAAACGATCTAGTAAACGCTGATAATCGGCTTCGCACTCGGGAAACGGATTGGTCTCTGCCAGGCCGTCTTCTACCTCTTCCTCCCAGGCAATGAAGCGGAAGGCGCAGCGGTGCAGCTGGTACTCGCTGTTGAGCACAATCGCCGTAGCAATGATGCCGCCCACGGCGAGGTACACGATGGGCAGCTTATAGTACTGGCGGTTGTAGATCTGCCCCCATCCGGGCAACAACGCCGCACGCCGGAGCGCCTCTTGGGGCGTATGCACATCCAGCCACGCCTGTCGCTCGGCCTCTTGCACCAACTGCACGGATTGCGTCGTGGTATCAGGGACGGCCTCTGCCGTTTGGGCCAGAGCGGGCACGCTGTGCAGGCTAGTCAAAACCAGAAGAAAGAGCAGGAGCAGCTGCCCTGCCCAGCGCGCAGCACCCAGTGTGTACTGACGCCGCCGTCTCGGTCTGCTAGATGGCGCTGACGTGCCTTCCGACGTCAAGGTCTGCGTCCCCTCCCCTAACGAGGAGAGGGGCAGGGTGAGGGCGAAGATGGATTGGCGCTGGCGTTGGTCTACCTCACCCCAGCCCTCTCCTAGCTCATAGGAGAGGGAGCGCGTTTGTAGTGGACTTGGCGTGAAACGGCTCGCCGCGCTCGGTAGGTGGTGACGCAGTTGTTGTGGTCTGCCGACTAGCCCGCGTGATTCTCTCGACGTAGAGGTCTGCGTCCCCTCTCCTAAGGAGGAGAGGGACAGGGTGAGGTGGGAAAAACGCTGGGCTTTTGACCCGCTAGGTAGAGCGGAGGGCGCCTGCACCTCACAGGCTGGGCTACGAGGCTCAGGCGCGGCCAGCATCACCGTCAGCCGATCAGTTCCATCAACCGCTCCAGTTCTTCGTCGGAGAAGTAGTGGATCTCGATGCGGCCGCCGCCGCCGTCGGGCTTGTGCTTGATGCTCACCTGGGTGCTGAAGCGGCTGCGCAGGCGGTCGGTGTAGTGGCGGAGCTGGTGGGCGTCGCGGGGCGGCAGGGGCGTCTCATCGACGGGCACCTCTTCGGCGGGCTCGACGACTTCGGGCGTCTCGCGCAGGGCGCGTACGCGCTGCTCTACCTGCCGCACGGAGAGGCCGTCGCGAAGGGTCTCTTCGAGCAGGTCGAGCTGCGCCGCTTCGTCCCCGATGGTGATGAGCGCACGGGCATGGCCTACGCTGATCTCGCGGTCGCGGAGGGCGGCCTGCGCGCGCGGTGGCAGCTTGAGCAAGCGAATGAAGTTGGCAATCGTTGCGCGGTTCTTGCCCACCTTCGTGGCGACATGCTCCTGCGTCAGATCGCACTCTTCGATGAGCCGCTTGTAGCCGATGGCGACCTCGATGGGGTTGAGGTCTTCGCGCTGCACGTTCTCCACGATGGCCATCTCGAGGATGGTCTCCGTGTCAGCCTCGCGGATGTAGGCCGGGACGCGCTTGAGCCCGGCCCGCTTAGCGGCCCGCAGGCGACGCTCGCCCGAGATGATCTCGTACTTGTCCTTGCCCAGGCTCCGCACCGTGATCGGCTGGATGATGCCCAGCTGCGTGATCGACGCCGACAGCTCCTCCAGCGCCTGCTCGGTGAAGTGCTGGCGCGGCTGGTAGGGGTTGGGGCGGATGATGTCCACCTCAAGCTCGGCCACGCGCCCGATGAGGCGGTGCCGCTCGTCGAACTTGTAGAGCCGCGTGCCGCTCACGTCGGCGGAGGGCGCCGTCTGTTCGTCGCTTGGCTCGCGGTCTTGCATGGACGGGAGCAAGGCGTTCAGGCCGCGGCCCAGGGCTGCTTTCTTGGTTGCCATGTATCGGAGATTGCCTTCGGAATGTCGGGGAAAGCCCGCTTACAGCACGAAGCCGTTGGCCGGGGTAGAGTTGGACGATGCGCGGCCGTTGGCGGCGCGGCGGATCGTGGTGCCGTTGCCGTTGAGCGGCCCACTACCGCTGGCCGGCTCGGAGGTCGGCTGCGGGCGCAGGTAGCGCTGGTTGTTGATGATGATCTCGCGGGCGAGGGCAATGTAGTTGCGGGCGCCCACGCTGGTGGCGTCGTACAGGATGACGGGGCGGCCAAAGCTGGGCGCCTCTGAGAGGCGCACGTTGCGCTGCACGATGGTCTTGAACACCTTGTCGCCGAAGTAGCGGCGCACCTCGTCGGAGACCTGGTTTGAGAGGCGCAGGCGCGTATCGAACATGGTGAGCAGCACGCCCTCAAGCTCCAGCTCAGGATTCAGGTGCTGGCGGACGATCTTGATGGTGTTGAGCAGCTGCCCCAGCCCTTCGAGCGCAAAGTATTCGGCCTGCACCGGGATCAGCACCGAGTCGGCGGCGGTGAGCGAGTTGAGCGTCAGGAGGCCGAGCGACGGGGGGCAGTCGATGACGATGAAGTCGTACTTCCGGCGGGCCTTAGCGAGTGCCTTCTTCAGGATCTGCTCGCGCTCCACCACGTCGATCATCTCGATCTCGGCGCCCACGAGGTTGATGTGGCTGGGCACCACATCGAGGAACGGCATGTCGGTGGACTGGACGGCGTCTTCGAGCGGGATTTCGCCGATCAGCATCTCGTAGGTCGAGGCCGTGACCTTGCGGGCGTCTACGCCGAGGCCCGAGCTGCCGTTGGCCTGCGGGTCGATGTCGAGCAGCAGCGTGGGGTGCTCCGTAGCGGCAAACGAGGCAGCCAAATTGATGGAGGTCGTGGTCTTGCCCACACCTCCTTTCTGGTTGGCTACGGCTATGACTTTACCCATTGATAAACAGGAGCTTACATCGGCAAACGACGGGGAGTGTGCAGCGCGCTAAAGGCTCGAAAGACGGGCCGGGGGACGAGCAGCGCTAGTCTTTGGGCAAGGTATGAAGAACGGGCCGCGCATACTAGCCGCATTTCTTGAAAACCCGGTAGCGCAGCTGCCCGGGCGGGCAGGAACAGCCCTCGACAGGCCTCGTTGGGCGGGCCCACCTAATGCCCTTGCCATGCTGTACGCCCTCGACCTCGCTGGCACCTTCGTTTTCGCGCTCTCGGGCGCCGTCCGCGCCGTGCGGCACGACCTGGACCTGCTCGGCATGTTTGTGCTGGCCACGCTGACGGGCATCGGCGGCGGACTCATCCGCGATGCGCTGCTCGGCGCCACGCCTGCCGCGGCCTTTCAGGACGAAGCGTATTTCCTCGTCTGTCTGCTGGGCGGCGTAGCGGTGTTCTTCGGCGGACGCTACATCCAGCAAGGGTGGAACGCCGTGCGTGTGCTCGACGCCATCGGGCTGGGCGTCTTCGCCGGCATCGGCGCGGCCAAGGCGCTGGCGTTTGGGCTGGGCCCCATCGGCGTGCTGATCATGGCGGCGCTCACGGCCACCGGCGGTGGCGTCCTGCGCGATGTGCTCGTCCGCGAAGTCCCTGCCGTCATCGCCAACGACTTCTACGCTACGGCCGCGCTCCTGGGCGGTGCCGCGCTGCTAGGGGCGCATGCGCTGGGCTTGAGCGAGAGCATCCAGCTCACCACGGCAGCAGTAGTCACCAGCGGGCTGCGGTTCTACGCAATGCGGAAACAATGGGAGCTGCCCAAAGCGCGCATCGGGCAGATCACAGAGAAATAACCAGTGAGCGGATGCGGTCGGCGCCCGTCCCATCGCGGTTAGGACGCCACCAATAGAACAGCAGCTTCTCCTCGTCTCCACGCATCGCGATATCGTCAAGAGGTATGGTTACCGCGCGACGCGGGTCGATCCGGTTCTCGTCGCTGATGATCGGCGCCCAGTCGATCACCGCCGCAATGTTCTCACCGAAGACGGTGTAGTAGATGGCCTCGCCTGTCGCGTTGCGCGCCACGAGGGCGTCGTCTTGGATACGCAGCACCACGCCCTCATCGTCTACGGCAACGCTGTCGCAGCCGATGAACAGGACGCACGCAGTCAGTATCGCAAGTAGTGTTCTCATGGATGCTCTGCCCTCACAGCGCGATGGTGAGCTCGCCGCCGTTGATATCTGCGGCGCACTCGCCGCCCAGCGGCGTATCCGTCGTACACGTCTCTGGCTTCTGCCACCAGAAAAACACCAGCCGCTCCTCGTTGTCGTCCATCGGGATGTCACTCAACGGCAGCACCTTCGCCTGGCGTACGCCGATGCGGACCTCCTCACGGAAGGTGTATATCCAATCGGCACGATGCGAGAATTCTTGGCCCATCACCAGATAATAGATGGGCTCCGCGGTATCGTTGCGAATGGTGAGCGTCTCATCCTGCAGGCGCAGAAACACGCCTGCGTCATCGAAGGTCGTCGAGACAGCGTCGCAGCCGACAAGCAGGAGCACAATCGCGAGGCTGTAGAAGTATCGCATCGCTTACCTGGGCTTACAAGTCAATGGTGAAGACGCGGACGGAGTCGGCCTCGGCACCCTGGGCATCGGCGTGCCACCAGTTGAAGATCAGCACCCGCTCCCGGTCGAGATCCATATTGCTCGCCTCGAAAGGAATACGCTGCGTGCGGCGGTGGCCGATGCGGTTGTCCTCGGTGACGATGGGCGCCCACTGGATGACAGGCGCTACGCTCTGGCCCATCACGAAGTAGTAGAGGTCTTCGCCCGAGCGGTTGGTCACGACGAGAGCGTCGCTCTCCACCTGCACGCGCACCTCGCTGGTGCCTTGTACATCGCCAGACGTGGACGGACCGAACAGCTCGCACCCGGAAACCAGGGTGAACGCAAGTAGAACGAGGAGATAGCGCATGGCCGTTGTATGTGATGATGGACCTTTAAGATAACCCTGTGCCGTGCTTGATGATGAAGGGCAAAGGCGATGCCCTCAGCGCACCACCACAATGGAACGGCTCAGCCATAGGCCACCTGTACCTGTCAGGCGAAGCCCGTAGACCCCAGCCGACACCGACGACACCGGCCACGTCACCGTATGCGTGCCAGCAGCGCGCTGCTCACCATTCAGCAGCCGTGCCACCGCACGCCCCGTCACATCCACGACCTCCAGCGAGACGGCCCGTGGTCGATCTAGCTCAAACTGAATGGTGGCAACGTCTCGGACGGGGTTGGGATAAACGCCAAGCCGCTGCCCACGTAACGCCTCCGCCGACTCGGCGCTTACCGCGATGTTGAAGCGCTCTCGCAGCGGGGTGCCATACTCGCGCCCGTTGATGCGGGCATACACCAGATCACTTGAGCTAAACTCAATGCCTGTGAGCACGAGTCCCAAACCGTGTGCATATTCGTCTACACCAAAGCCGACGAGGTAACTCTTTTTCGGAAAAGGTATTGCGTCGTCCAGCCCATATTCAGCCATCCGAAACTCGCCCTCAGATACCTCTATTGGATTGCGATAGTAAGGAGACGTGTGACACGTATTGAAGGCCTCACCAAACGTGTACTCTCGAACGGGCTCTGCCACCTGCTCGTCATGGCTCCACACCGTCAAACCCTGCTCGCCCACGCGTTGGTAAGCGACGGCTGACTCCACAGCCTGGTCTATCACCTGTGTCTCAGGGCCGTAGAGTTCGTACCGGTACCTTGTCCACATCATGCCGAAGAATTGCTTCCCTCCGATCAATGTGTCAGCAACTACCTCTTTGCGTGTGAGACTAACAATCCACAGTCCAGCTTCCTTGTTGACGTACTCCCAGACGTTGCCTACCTCCAGCGGATAGTACCCACGTGGGTCCAGGGTGTCGGGAACAGCCGCTCCTGGACCAAAGAAGCAACGCTGCGCACTGGCAGGCAGGGCGAAAGTGGTTACAGCGACCAGAAGCAGGAAGAAACACATATTTGCAATAACCGCCAAATTCGGGTTATGATCAAGCATGCTACCCGGCGTAAGTCAGCGCCATGTAGGCCATGAAGCCCGGCCCAGTGCGCAGCGCGTCTTCGTCGATGGTGAAGCGCGGCGTGTGCAGGCCGTGCATGCTGTCTTTGGCCGCGTTGCCCGTGCCGATGCGGTAGAACGAACCCGGTGTCTGCGTGAGGTACCACGCGAAGTCCTCGCTCACGAACGTGAGGTCTAGATCGAGCACGTTCTCGGCGCCTACGTAGGCCTGCGCGGCCTGCCGTACGTGCGCCGTGGCGGCCGGGTCGTTCTTTAGCGCGGGGTAGCCGACGGCGACCTCAACCTCAGCCGTCGAGCCGTACGCCTGCGCCGTGTGCTGCGCCACGCGATGCAGCAGCTCGTGCGCCTTGAACCGCCACGCCTCGTCCATCGAGCGGAAGGTGCCCTCGATGCGCACATGCTCGGGCAAGACGTTGGTGGCGCCGTCGGCGATGAGCTTGCCAAAGGTGAGCACGGTGGGCACGTCGGGCGGGGCGTTGCGGCTGATGATGCTCTGCAGCGCGACGATCACGTGCGAAGCCGCCAGCACCGTGTCGGTGCCGATCAGGTGGGGTTTGGCACCGTGGCCACCCGCGCCGCGCACGTCGATGTAGACCTCGTCGGCAGAGGCCATGTACATGCCGGAGCGCACGCCGATCTGGCCGCACGGGATCTCGGGCGAGACGTGCTGGCCAAAGACAGCGGCGGGCGCTTCGCTAACGGAATTGGCAGCCAGTACACCTTGCTCGATCATTGGCTTGGCGCCGCCAGGGATCTTCTCCTCGCTCGGCTGAAACAGGAACCGGACGCTGCCCTTGAGGTCAGCGCGCCGCTCGCTGAGCAGCATGGCGGTGCCGAGGAGCGAGGCGGTGTGGGCGTCGTGGCCGCAGGCGTGCATGGTGCCCGGCACCTGCGAGGCGTAGTCGAACGTGTTGGCCTCCAGGATCGGTAGCGCGTCCATGTCGGCGCGGAGCAGACGCGTGGGGCCGGGCTGGTCGCCCACGAGCGTAGCCACCACGCCCGTCTTGGCAATGCCTGTCTCGATGTGCAGGTCGAGCGGTTCCAGCGTGGCCTTCACCAGCGCCGCCGTCTCGTATTCCTCGAAGGCGAGTTCAGGGTGCTTGTGCAGCGTCCGGCGAATATCGATAATTTGGGAAAAGAGGGCTTCGTTGCGTTCGCGCAGTTGCTCAATCATGGTTCAGTACCAGCTAGACTGTGATAAGAGGCGCTTTCAATATGGCTTGGTGTGGCGGGTGCCGGGGCCGTCAGGCTCGGTGGGCACCCAATACGTCTCGGCCTCGCGGTCGATGCGGCGGTTGAGCAAATCCTTGCCGCGCAGCCGCATGATAAGCCCCGTGGGCGTAATCGCAATGACGTAGGCCAGCGTCAGGATCACGCGCGTCATGACGTAGCCCATCACCTCGGCGAACTTCATCCAATACTTTTCCACCGGACGCAGCACCGCCGGGGCCACCAGCGCCAACGCGCCGAAGACGGCCGCTGCGCCCACGAAGTATGGCCACGCGCCACGCGACTTCCACCACAGGTAGCCGCCAATCAGCAGCAGCGGCACCATCATCACGAAGCCGAACTTACGGAGTTCGGGGTTCGACTTTCGAGGTTCGGGAATTCGGGGTTTGGGGTTCGAGGTTCGGAGCTCGCTCATGCCTGCCCTCCTCGCTGCCGCCAACTCCTACTCTTGTCATCCCGAGCGCAACCGAGAGCGCGAAGCACACCGCAGGTAAATCTCCCGCGTGTCCGTTTTGCACAAGGCCTAAGTGGGAGATCCTTCGGCTCCGGCCTGCGGCCTCCGCTCAGGATGACAGTCTGGGAGGTTTGTGATATGTAGATCGAGCAGGCTGCCATATCAATCCAACTCGAAGACGGTGTCATCATCGAAGGCGGGCTGCTCGGGCTTGTAGAGGATGCAGCCTTCCAGCACCAGCACGTCCATCTCGGTGCGCATGAAGCAGCGGTAGGCGTCCTGCGGCGTACAGACGATGGGTTCGCCGCGCACGTTGAACGACGTGTTGACGAGCACGCCGGAGCCCGTCTTGGCCTTGAAGGCGTCGAGGAGGGCGTGGTAGCGCGGGTTGGCCTCGCCATCGACCGTCTGTACGCGGGCCGAGTAGTCCACGTGCGTCACGGCGGGGATGTCGCTGCGGGGCACCTTGAGCTGGTCGATGCCGAAGAGTTGCTGCTCATCTTCGCTCATCGTGCGGCGGCGCGCTTCGGCTACGGGCGCCACGATCAGCATGTACGGCGATGCGGTGTCGAGGTCGAAGTAATCGCTCACGTCCTCGCGCAGCACCGACGGCGCGAAGGGGCGGAACGACTCGCGGTACTTGATCTTGAGGTTCATCGTGGACTGCATCGCCTGCTCCCGCGCATCGCCCAGGATGCTGCGGCCGCCGAGGGCGCGGGGGCCAAACTCCATCCGCCCGTTGAACCAGCCGACCACCTTGCTATCGGCGAGGGCAGCAGCGGTTTGGTCGAGCAGGTCGGCGTCGGTGGCGGGGCGGTGGTACGGGAGGTCTTGGCTATCGAGCCACGCGGCGATGCCATCGGTGGCGTACGACGGGCCGAGGTACGAGCCCTGCTGCGCATCGCCTTTGCCGCTGACGGTGCGCGGGTTTTCGAGCGCGTGGTGCCACGTGAACAGCGCCGCGCCGAGGGCACCGCCCGCATCGCCCGCGGCAGGTTGGATCCAGATATCGTCGAAGATACCCTCGCGCAGGATGAGACCGTTGGCCACGCAGTTGAGCGCGACGCCGCCCGCCAAGCACAGGTACCGCTCGCCGGTTTCTTGGCGCACGTGCCGCGCCATCCGCAGCATCACCTCCTCCGTCACAGCTTGCACCGACCGCGCCAGGTCCATCTCGCGCTGCGTGATGCGGCTCTCGGGAGCACGAGGCGGTCCGCCAAAGAGGTCGTGGAACTTCGACGACGTCATCGTCAGGCCCTGGCAGTAGTTGAAATACTGCATGTCCATCCGAAACGACCCGTCGGCCTTGAGGTCGAGGAGGTGGTCGAGGATGAGGGCCTTGTACTTCGGCTCGCCGTAGGGCGCGAGGCCCATCACCTTGTACTCGCCCGAGTTGACGCGGAAGCCCGTGTAGTACGTGAACGCCGAGTAGAGCAGGCCGAGGCTATGCGGGAAGTGCAGCTCGGCGCGCAGGTCCAGCGTGTGCCCGTCCCCCACGCCCCACGATGCCGTGGCCCACTCGCCCACCCCGTCGATGGTGAGGATGGCGGCGCGCTCGTACGGCGACGGGTAGAACGCCGAGGCCGCGTGCGACTGGTGGTGCTCGGGGTAGTACAGCTGGTCGTCAAAGCCGATGGCATCCTTGATGGTGCGGTCCATCCACAGCTTCTCTTTGAGCCAGATGGGCATCGCCTTGATGAACGACCTGAGCCCGACGGGCGCGTAGGCCACATACGTCTCCAGCAGGCGCTCGAATTTCAGCCACGGCTTGTCGTAGAAGGCGACGTGCGTGATCTGCTCCTGCGTGATGCCCGCCTCCTCCAGGCAGTAGGCAATGGCGTGCTCGGGGAAGCGGTGGTCGTGCTTCTTGCGCGTGAAGCGCTCCTCTTGCGCGGCGGCCACGATCTCCCCATCGCGCAGCAAGCAGGCGGCGGAGTCGTGGTAAAACGCGGAGACGCCGAGGATGTAGGAAGCCACTGTCGAAATATCAGAGGATCGGCCGAAGAAGCTACAAATTAAGCGAAGTGGCCCATGGGTTTGTCGAAAAGACCGCTTGAAATCCGCTAATCCCGGGAAATCTATCGTATATATCGCTACCGTTGAGCGGGCTATGCATCCACAGGCTCCCCGCGCTCTGGGCACTCGGCCGCTGAATCTCGGTTCAAACGCCGTCCTGTTCAGGGCACCCGCGCAACTCGGTGACCTCCCACACCGCAACCACCTGAGTTTAACGCGGCTGCGAGCCGGCCGCACGCGCATGACACGCTTCTCTCTCCGATCAACCCTTGCCAGCTTCGCGCTGCTCCTGCTGCTGGCCGTGCCCGCAGTACCGACCCAGGCGCAGGCACAGGACGACCCGGCGTATGCCTGGGCCGCGCGTGGCTACGAGGCGCTCCGCGTCAACGACAGCGCCCGCGCCATCGATGCCTTCCGCCGCTCCCTCGCTGCCGACCCCAGCAACCAAGACATCCGCCTCCAGCTGGCGTACACGCTGCTCAGCGCCAACCGCCAGGCGGAGTCGGCGCAGCAGTTTGCCCGCTACCTCTCCCGGACCGACGACCGCGCCGACGTGTGGGCCCAACTCGGCTACGTGCTCCTCACCCTAGAGCGCACCGACGACGCCATCTTCGCGTTCAACGAGGCCGTAGAGCTGGACTACGAGGACCGCCGCGTGGCCCTGCAGCTGGGCTACCTGCTCGTGGAGCAGAACCGTCTGCGCGAGGCCCGCCGCGCCTTCCGCACCGCCACACGCACCACCGACGTGGAGACGCGCACCCAGGCCACGCGCCTGCTGCAGATGCTCGACACCCAGCCACGGCGGACGGCAGCGACACGGCCGTACTTCGGCACCAGCGGCTGGTCGGGCGATGTGTACGCCGCGCCGATGTTTCTCTCGCGCTACGACAACCTGGTGAGCAGCCTGCTCGTGCGCTTCGGCCCCACGCTGGGCACGCCGCGCCTCCAGGCCTACGGCATCGTCCGCGTCACGC
>JBCDJT010000025.1:0-51830 GCA_038747545.1 Bacteroidota bacterium | reverse complement strand
TGCGGCCTTCGCTCGCCTCGGCTTCGGCGCGCGCGGCATTGCGATGGGCAACGCGCAGGTCGCCGACGGCTCGGGCTTTGCCAGCCCGTACTACAACCCGTCGCTGGCGCCGCTGACGGTGCAGCAGAACCTGGAGGGCACCGTGGGCCTGCTGACGCTGGACCGTGAGCTGCAATTCCTGCAGCTGGCGGCACCGCTGAGGCCGCGTGCTGGGGTTGCGGCCGGGCTCATCCGTGCGGGCGTCTCCAACATCGACGGGCGCGATGCCAGCGGCTTCCATACGCAAGACTACAGCACGGAGGAGTATATAGCGTTTCTGGCCTTCGGCCTGCGCGTGAGCGAGCGCGTGAGCTGGGGGCTGAGCATGCAGCTCTTCCGCGCCGACCTCTTCGACGACCTCACGCCCGTCAACTCCATCGGCCTCGACGTGGGCCTCTCGGTGCAGGTGAGCGACGCCCTGCGCCTCGGCTTCGTGGCCGATGACCTGCTGGCGCGCTACTCGTGGGACACGTCCGGCCTCTACGGCAACGACGGCAAGACGACCTCCGACCGCTTCGCCACGCGGCTGCGGCTGGGCGCATCGTACACGATGCTGAACGAGCAGCTGCGCATCGTGGGCGAGGTGGAGTCGAGCGTTGCCAACACGGAAGTGGTGAACCGCCGCGGCGAGCTGCTGGGCAACACGCTGGTGGTGCGCGACGAGAGCGAGCGGCTGCTCCTGCAAGACACCTACCTACGCCTTGGTGCGGAATACCTGCTGGCGCCGGCCTTCGCCGTGCGCGGCGGCTTCGACCGACTGGGTGGCCCCGAGAGCGGCGGCGCGGCACCGTCGGCCGGGTTCATGGTGGCGCAAAACCTCGGCAACCTGATGCTGCGCGTCGACTACGCGTTCACCCTAGAACCCTACGCCGTCAGCGCCATGCACCTGCTCACCTTGAAGGTCTTCCTGTAGACGATGCCGCGTCGGCGCGTTGTTGCGTGGACGCGTTTCTTCGCCGGGCTTCGCACTGTAGATTCACACGCGCTCACGTTTCATCGCACTCACGCGCTTACGCTCATGAAATTTATCCCCGTTGTTATCCTGGCGTTTTGCTGTGTCCCTGCGGCGTGGGCGCAGAGCGGCCTAGCGTTCCTTCGGCTTGGGCCCAACGCGGAGGCGCAAGCCATGGGCGATGCGCAGGTGGCCGTGAGCAAAGGCGCGTTCAGCAGTTACTGGAACCCGGCGGGCCTCGCCGTGGATACGGGCAACCAGGCTGGCGTGGCGCACCACATCTGGATCGGCGACACGCGGACGTACAACGTCTTTGGCCGGTTTGCGGCAGGCCAGAACGCGGGCTGGGGCCTCTTTGCCCACGCCACTGGCGTCACCGACCTGCAGGCGCGTACGCGCCCCGGCGAGCCCGACGGCTTCTTCGACGTGCAGTTTGTGAGTACGGGCGCGGCGTATGGGCGAGCGTTTGGACCGGTGCGGCTGGGCGCCAGCGTCAAGTACCTCAGCGAGCGCATCTTTGCCGAGTCGGCCAACGGCTACGCGTTCGACTTCGGCGCGCAGCTCACAACGCTGGGCGGCAGTCTGTCGCTGGGGGCAGCAGTGCAGCACCTCGGGTCAATGGATGACCTCAACATTGTGGCTACGCCGCTGCCGCGCACGGCGCGCGCGGGCATCGCGTTCAAGCCGTTTCAGATCTTGGGCGAGCAAGACGGCGCGGCGCTCCTCAACGCCGTGCTGATCGCCGAAGTGTCGCACCTCTTCCCCGAAGAGGGCGGCGACCTCACGCAGGTTCACCTGGGCACGGCAGTGGAAGTGCTCGACCTCGTCACCGTGCGCGCAGGCTACCTCACCGACGACAACGTCCGCAGCGTGACCTTGGGCGGCGGTGTCGTCACGCAGGGCCTCCGCTTCGACTACGCGTTGTTGCCGTTCACCAACGGCTTCGGCGGCCCCGGTCACATCCTGACGTTGGGCTACGGCTGGTAAGCGCGCTGGCGCTGTGCCAGCCCCTCCGCACGCAGGAAGGCCGCACAGGTGACCTGCCCAGCCTGCCGCCACCGCTTCACCGTCCGCACTGACACGGCTAGCGCCGCCGACGCCTCGGCTTGGTTGTAGCCCTCCAGGTGGCACAGCCGCAGCACCTGGGCTTGCCCGTCATGCACACGTGCCAGGGCAGCCAGCGCCTCCGCCACCAGGCCGGGTGCTGGTGATGCTTCGCTGCTGGCTACGTGCCAAGCCGACGCAAGCGGCACGCGCCGCCACCGCCCACCGTGGCGCGTGGTCTGTGCCTTCCGCGCCTTCTCTACGAGCAGCCGCCGCATCGTGCGGATATAGAGGCGGTGCCCGTGTGTGGTATCGTTCAGGCGCGGGGTAGAAGGGACCAGGCGCAAGTAGGCGTCGTGGAGCAGGTCACGCGCCGAACAGGGCGGCACGGTTTCGCCGCGTAGCAGGTGGGCTGCCTGGCGATGCAGATCCGGGTAGGCCTGCGTGGTGAAGTGTTCGAGGGTGAGCATCGGGCGGTCTGGTTGTGGGACAGATGAAGGCGGTTGGGGGTGGCGTTGGCTGAGGGCGAAGCTGGGGAAGGGGCATGGCGTGTGATCTACCTCACCCCAACCCTCCTCTCCAGGAGAGGGAGCACGTGTGTGGCTTGTCTGTGTGTCGTCGACTCGCATGGCTCGTGGTGTTGCAGCGGCGGCTCTCCGTCTGGCTGCATGGCCCGTAATAGGCAGTCGGTGGCGATCTGCGTCCCCTCTCCCGGGAGCTGGAAGAGGGACAGGGTGAGGGCGAATCGAGGGTTGGCGTGGGTGTTGGTCTACCTCACCCCAGCCCTCTCCTGGCTCACAGGAGAGGGGGCGCGTTGTTGGCATTGCTGTAGGGTAGTGGCTCGCAGTGCTCGTGGTGTGTGCAGCCCGCTTGAGGTCTGGCGGCGTAGCTAGGAGAGGGCACAAGCGACAGGCCTGCGTCCCCTCTCCTAAGGAGGAGAGGGACAGGGTGAGGTGGAAAACAGGAGGGCTACCTTACACAACGGCCCAATCGAAGGCCGTGAAGCAGCCGTCAGTCGGGCGCGGCGGCGGCGTGGGCGGCGCGGTGGGCTGAGGGCGTCACGCCGTAGGCCTGCTTGAACTGCTTGGCGAAGTACGAGCCGCTGGTGAAGCCTACCGCAAAGACCACGGCCTTCACAGGAGTTGAGCTGGTGCTCAGCAGCTGGTGCGCCACCGCCAGGCGGTGAAGGCGCAGTCGTTCGCTCGTGGTCTGCCCCGTCAAGGCCTTCAGCTTGCGCAAGAGCTGGCGCGGCGTCAGCCCCAGTGCATCCGCCACCGCATCCGCGCCGAAGCTGGGGTCGGCGAAGCGCTCGGCCAGCACGGCATCCAAGCGGGCCAGGAACTGCTGCTCTGGAACAGGCAAGGCGTCGGCTGCTGCTGCGCCTTTGGTGCTTGGTGTCTCAGCGCCCGTGCGCCACAGCTGCTGCAGGTGCCGACGCTGCGCGATCAGCCCCCGGAGGCAGGCCGTCAGCTCGCCGGCATCAAACGGCTTGGCCAGGTACGCATCCGCGCCCCGCTCCAGCCCCGCAATCCGGCTCTCTACGTCGGCCCGCGCCGTCAGGAGCACCACGGGGATGTGGCTCGTCCGCTGGTCGTGCTTCAACGCCTCCAGCAGCGCGTAGCCGTCCATCTTTGGCATCATCACATCGCTCAGGATGAGGTCCGGCACCTGCTCCTGCGCCAGCCCGTCGGCGCCGTTGGCCGCCTCCAGGATGACGAAGCTCGGGTCGAGATGGCTGCGGATGTAGGCGCGCAGGTCGGCGTGGTCTTCCACCAGCACCACCACCGGCGCCTCCTCGTGCGTGCCTGCCGTCGCCGCCGCGAGGTCCGGGGCTGTGGCCCCCGCCGCTATCTGCTCCGCCACGTCCAGCACCGCCCCGTCTAGCACTGCCCCGTCGCCGTGCGGCTGCCGCGCAAGATCCGCCGGGGCCGCTGTGTCCTCCGCCAAGGCAGGCGCGTCGCGGTGGGGCAGGGTGATGGTGAACGTGGTGCCCTGGCCCTCGCCGCTCTCGCCGCTCTCGACCGCGATGGTGCCCTCGTGCAGCGTCACCAACTCCTTCACCAGCGCCAGCCCGATGCCCGTGCCGTCCTGTGCCCGCCGCGCCGAGCCGTCCACCTGGTAAAACCGCTCGAAGACGTACCGCTGCTCCTCAGCGCTGATGCCCATGCCCGTGTCCGAGACGGCCAGCACCGCCGCCTCGTCCACTGCGTGCAGCGTCACCGTCACCATGCCGCCCGCAGGCGTGAACTTAAACGCGTTCGAGATGAGGTTGACCAGCATCTTCTCCACATGGTCGGGGTCGCAGGTCAGCCACAGCTTCTCGGGCGTGTCTACCGTCAGCGTGAGCCCTTGCCGCTCGGCCAGCGAGGTAAAGAGGCCCACGATCTCGCGCACGAGCTGTGACGCGTCGATGTGGCGCAGGCGCAGCTCCAGGCTCCCAGCGTCCATCTTGGCGAGGTCGAGCAGTTGGTTGATGAGGCGGAGGAGCCGCTGGCCGTTGCGCTGGGCGCGCTCGAAGTGCGGTTGGGCTTGATCAAGAGAGGCGTAGTGGCCATTGATCAGGTCTTGAATAGGCCCAAAGGTGAGCGTGAGCGGCGTGCGAAACTCGTGGCTGATGTTGGCCAGGAAGTGGGCTTTGATGTCGTTGGCGCGCTGAAGCGCTTGGGCCTGCGCGGCCACCTCGGCGGTGCGCGCCTGCACCACCTGCTCTAGCTGTTGATTCTTGAGCCGCAGCCGCCGCGTCTGCACGCGACTCGCCATCGTCATCAGCAGCGCCAGCATTCCCACCGCGAGCGCGCCGTAGCCGAGGCGCGGCAGCCACGCATAGTAGGCTGGGGCCAGCTGCACCACGTCGAGCGCGCCGTATCCCTGCCCATCGCGGCTATCGAAGGCGCGCCCGAGCCCTAGCACAGGCCGCTCGCCCATGACGGCGGGATCGAGCCGCACCACGGAGGTCACCACATGCGCCACCGTGTACGCCGTGCCCGCTGGAGCCGCCAGCGGCAGCCGCTGTACCCGCTTGACCGTACCCGTCCGCGTCATGTAGACCTGCCACACGTTGCCATCCTCCGGGTTCTCCAGCAGCGCAGGGTGGATCACCAACGCCAGGTCGGGCACCGCGTCGCCGTTGAGGTCGCCTGTGGGGTAAACCGCGAGCCCTTCCCGCCATTTGGTGGCTTCGCCCAAGGCGTAGTCGTGCATCTGATGCTGGACGGACCACTGCTTAAACCGAGCACTATGGAATGGGCGCAGGGGGAGGTCGCCAAGCGGAAGCGCCGTGTTGTGGATCACTGTGCCGGTTGCGTCAACGTCCAGCAGGCGCACCGTCGGCAGGTGCGGTATGTCGGTATTCTGCGGCGCGACGATGAGGGCTAGCGTTTCTCGCCCATCGCCGTCAAAATCGCCCGCGTTGCACAATTGAAGTAGTCCATACTGCCCAAGGTCTCCGGCGTCATCATGGAGCCCCAGGGCCTCCGCGGACACCGGCTGCCGGCGGAGCACCTGTCCATCTGCGCCCAGAAACAAGACGGCGGCATCCTGAGGCAGCGCGACTTCCAACAGGTCCGTGACGCCGTTCCCATCCAGGTCGCCCAGTCGCACCACGTTTTT
The DNA here is from genome assembly GCA_038747545.1 of Bacteroidota bacterium. Classification (GTDB taxonomy): domain Bacteria; phylum Bacteroidota; class Rhodothermia; order Rhodothermales; family JBCCMF01; genus JBCCMF01. Next base: position 46,186 of record JBCDJT010000025.1, on the reverse strand, counting down.
TGCGTTCCTACTATATCGCTGGTGCGCTGTGAAGGGCGTTGGAGTCGTTCGAGCGTCGTCTTGGCTGGGCGCCCAATCGCTGCGGGAGAGCGTGATGGATTGCTTAACGCGACCTGTGCGGGTCAGCAGTAAGAGCCAGACGCGCCCTCGGTTGGTTTCGAGTCCCTTCATGAACTTCCGGGCCACGACAAGATCGGGGGTGCCGTCGCCATTCACATCGCCCATGGGTACGATGTACGCACCGAGGCCGCTTCCGCTAAGTGGAGCATCGGCAAAGCCTCCATCCTGCCCGCTCACCTTCTGGTGGCGCAGCACGCCGCCCTTGGCATCCATCATAAGGATCCACAACGCGCCCCGGTCTTGGCCGTCCACATCGTCGCCCGGAGCGCCCACGGCCAGGTCCTCCACCCCGTTGCCATCCACATCGCCGATGCGGACGGCATGGTAGCCAAAGAGGTGGTTGTCGCTGAGTGCGGTGGCGAGCGAGCCCGTCCCAGCATGCACCATCTGCTGCCGCCGCGTGGTGCCGTCGGGCCGAAGCAGGAGCGTCCAGAGCCCGCCTTGTGTGGTCTGGTCGTCGCATGGGCGTTTGACGCGGGCCATGAGGTCGGGCGTGCCGTCGCCGTCGAGGTCGCCCAGCCCCGCCAGCGAGAAGCCGAAGCGCGCCAGCGGAGGGAGGTAGCCGTCAAAGCCGCCCGCGCCTTGGCCGATCTGCTGCTGCCCCGCCACCCGGCCATCGGGTCTGAGCGACACGATCCACACGGCCCCCTGGTTTTCGCTGAGGCCATCGTAGCGCGTAGCGGCCACCGCCAGCTCGGCCCGCCCGTCGCCATCAAGGTCGCCCAGGGTGGCGAGCGAGCCGCCAAATCCTGCGCCTTGTTGCAAGCCGCCCTCGAAGCCGCCCACGCCCTCAGTGAAGCGCTGCGCCCGGCGCACGGTGCATGAACAAGACCGCCACAGCGCCCTGCTGCTGGTGTGTGCCGCTGGCCGCCACGGCGCCCACGGCGAGGTCGGGAATACCGTCGCCATCTACATCGCCAATGCCTGCCACAGCTTCCCCAAAACCATCGAGGTCGCCCAGCGGAGCGAGCACGGCGTCGCCCGGCCTGTAGGCATGGTGCATCGTAACCTGTGCGTCTTCGTCCAAGAAGAACAGTAGGCTGTAGTGGTCATTGGTCACCTCGCTCGTCACACCAAGGGCCAGCTCTGAGCGTCCGTCGCCGTCGAGGTCGCCCGCCGCAGCCAAGCTGTATACGCGGTGCGGCTGGGTACGTAGCGCATTGGGGAGAACCACCCGCTGCACATCCGCGAGGGCGCCGCCCGGGCCGAGGGAGAACAGCCACAGGTGCTGGAGCCGCTGTCGGTCGTCGAAGACATTGGTCATCGTGCCCGTAACGGCCACTTCCAGGGTGCCATCGCCGGTGAGGTCGCCCAGCGCGGCCACGGTCCAGCCAAACGCTTTCGGCAGGCGCGCATCGGTGTCGTGGGCGAGGCGTAGGCGGTCGCGTACGGTGCCATCGGCGTTGAGGAAGAGCACCCACAGCGCACCCTGCCCCTGGTGCAGTGACAGCGCCGCCACGTCGGTGATGCCGTCGCCATCGAGGTCGCCCACGTTCGCGATGCTGATGCCAAAGTCGCTGAGCCCGATAGCGCTGCGAGCGCCCAAATTCTCGGTGCCAATGCGGCCGAGGGGCTCTATAATCTGCGCCAGGCTGGGCGAGACGGACAGGCACAGCAGTAGGGCGCCCACCTGTATGGCGCGGCGGAGCAGTGAGAGGCTATGGCTGCGGGTGGGGCAGCAGCGCGTCATGGCGGGTTGAAGGCGAGAACGATGAGGTAGCGGTCTGGAGCGCTACGCACAGGCCAGGCGGAACGCCGCAAATATAACCCTAAGGGCTTCCCTATGGCAGGGTGTGGCTCACCGTTCGAGCGTGTCCTCTTCGGCCAGGGTGAAGGGAATCGTCACCTTCATGCGCGTGACCACGGATTCACCTTCGAACTTGCCCGTCGAGAAGCGCTGCATGGAGACGACGCGGATGGCTTCCTCGTCGAAGCCAGAACCCTTCTCCTCCAGCACGATGGGGTCAACGACGCGGCCACGCTTGTCGACCAAGAACTCGACGGTGACTTCGGCTTCTGCTCCGGCCTCTGAGGCCTCAGGCGGGTACTTGATAAGCCGCAGCAGCATACGCCTGCCGCCAATGAGTTGAGGTTTGACTTCGACCTCGGTCTCGTCGTACCACGTCCGCTCGTCGATGGGCGGCAAGTCTGAGGCGACAATGCCAGTAGAGTCCGCATCGGCTTGCGGTGTGCCGGCTGCGTCTGTTGCTGTGAGGGCGCCGGCGGCAGGCGTTTGGGTAGTGTCGGCAGCGGCCAGCGCTAGCTCCTGGGCGGCCAAGTGCCCCGCTAGCGAGTCGAGCGGGATGCCCAGCGAGTCGGCCATGGCGAGACGCTGCAGGCTATCTACCCGCGCGGCTTCCAGCGCCGCCAACGAGTCGGCCAGCGCCTGACGGTCGGCCAGGATCTCCTTGAGCACGTCGTTGCGCCGCTTGGCAAGCTTGGCCGCTTCGGAGTCGCCAAACAGGCCTTGGATGCGCTCATAGAGGCTGGCGAGAAAGAGGGGCTGTGCCTCAGTGGGCAGCGCCTGCAGGCTATCTGCTGCCACAGCCATCGAGTCGGCTGCGCTGGGCAGCACACCCGCAGGCATGGCGAGCGAGTCGCCGGCTGCAGGATCGGCAAGATCCTGCGCTTCTTCCGGTAGAGCATCTACGCCATCATCCACGATGGGGCCGTCGTCAAAACGCTCGCTCGCGGGGGGCGTGGCCGTTACCTCGTCCTCAATCGCGCCATCATCGATCTCGTCGTCTATAGTTCGCGGTGGCACGGCGTCGATGTCGTCAACCTCGCGGGTCTCTGTCTGGGTAGCAGGCGGTACTGTGTCAACGTCGTCGATGTTGACCTCGTCGCGGACCTCGGTGGGAGGGGGCGGAACGAAGTCATCCACGTCTCCAACGGTATCGTCTATCTCGCCGACTTGGTCATTCACCTCGCCCAGCATGTCATCCACTTCGCCTGCGTTATCCGCTGCCTCGGCAGGCGTATCCGGGTCGGCTTGCGCTTCGGCATTCCCGGCTCCCGATGGTACCGCGGCTGTGCTGTCCACTGCCGTGCTATCCGCAGCGGCCTCGGGATCGGGTTCGATGACAACAGGCTCCGCGATGCCGCTGGCGAGCAAGAGCGAGTCGGGGAGGTCAACGGGCAACTCGGCGAAGAGGTCGAGGCTGTCTCGGGTGGCCCACTCGGTGTAGACAGACGCCGCCGCCAGCATCGCCCGGGGCGCCGCATCGGTGGTCTGGTAGTGCGCCGAGATGGCCAGCATGTCATTCAGGGCCTGCCTGTACTCCTCGGTCTGCCACAACGTGTAGGCCGAGGCGTACGCCGCTTCGGCAAGCGTCGTGGAGTCGGGCGCCACCTCAGGGCTTGGGATGCCCAGTTGCTCCCGCACGCGTTCTGCAAAGTCTGATGTCGGGTACTCAGCCAGCACGCGTTGGTAGATCTGATTGGCCGCCAGGGTGTCGCCGAGGGAGCGCTGGACCTCGGCTAGCGCGTAGTAGGAGCGCTGGGCCACCTCTTCCTCGGGCGTCTCTTCGATCACCATGCGGTACCACACCGAGGCCGAGTCGGGCCGGTTGACCAAGAAGAAGAGCACGTTGCCCATGGCGTAGCGCGCCAGCGCCCGCTCCGACTCCATCAGGGCTTGGCTGAGCGAGTCGCGAGGCACATCCGAGACGTCGAGCGGCGGCAGCGCATTGGTGGTGGCGAGCGTGCTCGCGAACGTCAGGGCTTCTAGGTCGCCGCTCTCTTCGGCCTCCGCTAGGATCAGGTTGATGGCTGCTTGGCGCCGCCAGTTGGGCACCAGGGGCCGCGCGCCCCAGATCTCGACGAAGCGGGCTTGGGCCTCCTGCAGCGCCACGGGATCTTTGTGGGAGAGGAAGCCCGCCTGCGCGCTGGAGGCGGCGGTTGTTGTCAGGCCACCTGTGGTGCGGGTACCCGTGCTCTGGGCGATATTGTCTGCGGCGTTGCCGCCGAAGCGCTGTTCGGCTTGCCGCTTGGCCAGGGCCTCCTGCTCGCGTGCCATCTCCTCGGCCAAGGCCTCGCGTATCTCGAGGACGCGCGCATCAAACGCTTCGTCGTCGAGGTAGCCGAGGTTGAGGAGGGAATCGAGGCGCGCCACCTCTTCAAACGCCGTCCGAAACTCTTTGAACACGTCACTGAGCTCCTTGGCGTCGGTGACGGCTTCGGCCGAGTACAGCACGTCGTCCACGCCCGAGCTGCCGCTGCCAGAGCGCGGCGCTGTGCTGCGCCCAAGCGTGGTGGCGGCTGAGTCAAAGTGGGCGGAAGCCAACACGTAGTCTACGTAGACGTCCCGGTTGAGGGTAGCTAGGCCATAGTGGATGCGCCCAGACATTTGGCCGGGCCCGCTATCGCTGAAGTAGAGCAGGTCGTAGTAGACATCCTCGGCGTCGATGTAGCGGCCTTGGGCTTGTAGGATATGACCCCGCAAGTAGGCCAGCTCCGTCTCGTAGCTGAAGTTCTTGTCGTCCCGCTCCATGCGGCGTAGCTGCCGCAGCGCTAGGTCGCCGTCCCCGTGCTCGCCTTCCACCCGCACGGCGCTGTACTGGGCCGCGTACGAGAGCTCGTAGAGTGGCTTGAAGCGGGCCACGCGTTCGTAGGCCACGACGGCCTCGTCGTAGCGGCCCAGCTGTTCCAGCACTTGCCCCAGCAAGAACTGCGCGCGTGCGCCCAGCTGCCGGTCGCGCACCTTGTCCAAGCTTTGCTGCAGGGCGTCGGCGGCGAGTGCCCACTCGCGGCGCTGCACGTGCAACTCGCTCAGGGCGAGCAGGAGCATCGGCTCCCACCGCCTGCTGAGGCCATCCCGGTTGAGGCTTTCTTGCAAGTGCTCGAACGCGCGCTCCAGCGACCCTCCTGTGCCCTGGGTGATAAGCGTGCGGGCCTTCCAGAAGCGCGCTTCGTCCTCCAGTGACCCGCCGAGCTCAATCACCTCGTTGAATTTCTCTTCGGCGCCTACGTCGTTCTTGAGGTAGTAGTAGGACTTGCCGATGAGCAGCAGCGCGTCGTCCACCCACTTCGAGGTCGGCTTGTCGCGCAGCACGTCCGCGCTTTTCTGGACGGCTTCGCCGAAGGACCGCGCGCCCGCGCTTCCGGTGGGGGCGGTGAAGATGTTCAGGAAGCGGTCGCGCTCCACGCGCTCGTCCGGCACTTCTACCGATTCCACACCCTCGCCATACAGCTTCTTGGCTTGGTAGAACTTGTTGTAGTAGGCCGTGAAGTTCTCATAGCGCTGGCCGAGCAGCGACTTACAGCCGGAGAGGCCCAGCGGGACTGCGAAGAGCAGCAGGAGCAGCCAGGGCAAGCGAAAGCCTGAGCGAGACGACGTACGCATGGAAGTACCGATAGGGGTACGCAGACGGATGGAAATCAGCGGGGTATCGGACGCGCCATGCAGTGCGGGTTGAGGCCGGGGAGCAACGGAAGGTACACCGCGCAGGCCTCGGCTACCTACATGCTGCCCACCTTGCTGACGTGGACCATATTGGTGTCGCCACGGGCGGGGAGGGGCAGCCCCGCAGTGATGACCACGCGGTCGCCGGGGCGAGCCAGCTGGCGATCCACGAGGGCTTGGTGGACCATCCGAATGCCTGCGTCGGAGTCGCCCTCGTAAGGAATGTGAAAGCCCATTGTTCCCCATACGGGCGCAAAGCGGCGCACGGCAGGCTCCGAGTCGGTGAAGGCGTAGATGGGCACGCCGGGGCGGTAGCTGGCGATGGCGCGGGCCGTGGCGCCCGAGTTGGTGAGCGACACAATGGCTACGGCGCCGACCTGCTCGGCCAGGTTGCACGCCGTGCGCGCCAGCGACTCGCGCACCTCGCGCTTGGCACTCCGGCGGATCTGCGTCTGGAAGTGGGCGCCGTCGCTGTAGATGCGGCGGTGCGACTCCGCCGAGCAGATGATCTGCGCCATCACCTCTACCGTGCGCACGGGGTACTGCCCGGCTGCCGTCTCGGCTGAGAGCATCACCGTGTCCGTGCCATCCATGACGGCGTTGGCTACGTCGCTGGCCTCGGCGCGCGTGGGGCGCGGGTTCTCGGTCATGCTCTCCAGCATCTGCGTGGCGGTGATGACCGGCTTCGTGGCGCCGATGCACTTGTTGATGATGAGCTTCTGTGTGCCCGGCACCTTCGAGAGCGCCATCTCAATGCCCAGGTCACCCCGTGCCACCATGATGCCGTCGGCCTCGGCGATAATCTGGTCGATGCTGCTCACCGCTTCGGGTTTCTCAATCTTAGCGATCACACCCACGCGATTGCCCGACGAGTACACGCGCGAGATGAGGTCACTCACATCCTGCGCCGTCCGCACAAACGACAGCGCCACGAAGTCGACGCCCATCTCCAGGGCAAAGTCGAGGTCGCGCAGGTCTTTGTCGGTGAGCGAGGGCGTGGAGTTCTTGAGGTGCGGCAGGTTGACGCCCTTGCGCGTCTTGAGCACGCCGCCCACCCGCACGCGGGTCCGCACATCATCGCCCTCAATGTCGGTCACGATGAGTTCGATGTTGCCGTCATCAATCATGATACTGCGGCCCACCTCTACATCGTCGGCGAGGCTGGGGTAGCTGATCGAGACGCGGCTGCCATCGCTGGGACCTTCCGTCCGGTACGTCAGCGTCACCTCGTCGTCCTTGTGGAGCAGCACGCCGTCGTCCTCAACCTTGCCCACGCGGATCTTCGGCCCCTGCAAGTCCTGCATGATGGCAATCGCCTTGCCTGCCTTGGCGCTCTCGTTGCGGACGAGGTCGTAGAGCTTCCGGTGGTCGTCGTGGCTGCCGTGCGAGAAGTTGAGCCGGGCGATGTCCATGCCCGCATCGATGAGGTTGCGCACCACCTCCGGCGTGTTAGAGGCGGGACCGAGGGTACAGATGATTTTGGTACGGCGTTGCATACAGCACGGGGCAAGATCAAACGGTTGAGCTGTGCAAACTACCGCCTCTGCCCGCCAATCGCCACCGCCTCACGATTTGGTGATCTGCGGAAGCGGTATCACGTGTCTGCTGTAGCTGGAACGAAGCGCAGCGCTCCCGCTTTTCTTGATGGAAGCCTTTCAGACCTGTCGCATGCGCAGCCCTCGACTTCGTGTACCCCTCCGGTCCATCTGGCGTGCGCTGCGCATTGTTGGGATATGCGTGCTGAGTTACCTCGGTCTCTGCGCGATGCTGACCATCGCGTACCGCTGGGTCGATCCGCCCGTGACGGCGGTGCATGTGCAGCGCTGGGTTGAGCTTGGCCGCACCGAAGGCTATGACTTTCGCTACGCGCCACGCGATCTCGCGGCGATCAGCGACCATGTAGAGCATGCCGTGGTCGCGGCAGAGGATGGTCGGTTCTACACGCACAACGGCTTCGACTGGACGGAAATCCAGAAGGCGTACGACGAGTACCGCTCCGGGGAGCGGCGGCGAGGCGCCTCCACCATCTCGCAGCAGGTGGCGCGCAACCTGTTCTTGGGCACGTGGCGCTCACCGATTCGCAAGGGGCTCGAGATCCCATTCACGGCGTGGCTGGAGTTCGTGCTGCCCAAGGACCGCATTCTCGAACTCTACCTCAACATCGCCGAGTGGGGGCCGGCAGGGATCTTTGGGGTGGAGGCCGCCGCGCAGTACCACTACAACCGTTCAGCCGCCGAGGTGTCGCGCGCGCAGGCGGCGCGCTTGGCCGCCATCTTGCCCAGCCCGCGCACACGACGCCCGCAGGAGATGCACCGATACAGCGGCATCATCGAGCGCCGCATGACGCAGATGGGCTGGTAGGTGATCACGCCACCTCGACGCGCTCGTCCTCTCCTTTGCGCAGGTGCCACAGGATAAAGACAGGCAGCGCAAACGCCAGCGTTCCGGCGATCGCGAGCAGCACGAAGGCGATCCATCCGGGCTTGCTCAGCTTGGAGCGAGCGATGAACCATGCGCCGAAGCCGAGCAGGATGAACGCCTCGGCGATGAACACCAGACTGATGGGGTTAGCCATCGCAGCATCCCACAGAGCGGGGTCCGTGATGTAGTAGTACAGGAAAACGGGGTTGAGCACGAGGAAGCCTAGCGCGCCCAGGAGCCACAAAGCTGGACGTTGGGCGCGAAGGGTGTCGAGTACGTTCATGATCGTCGTCGGTTGGTGTGACAGTAAAGACGACGGAAGGGTACCGCACGGCGTGCGGGGGGCGCCTTGACCTACATCAAGATCGCTGCGCACGAATGCGGCTGAGCGTCTCGGGGGTCATGCCCAGGTACGAGGCGATGTGACGCAGTGGCACATGCTGTAAGAGCTGCGGGCTCTCGCGGACGAGGCGGGCATAGCGCTCCTCCGCCGAGAGCATCAGGAACTCGCCCTCGCGCTTGGACCGCCCCGCAAAGGCCGCCGCGAAGAGCTGCCACGTCCAGCGGTGGATGATCGGGTGCTGCTCCATCAGGCGCGTCATGCTCACGCGATCGATGGTGAGCATCGTGCCGTCGGTCAGGGCGTCGAGGCTGTAGAGGGCAGGCGTCTGGAGGAAGAACGAGTCAGGGATGCCCGTGGGGTCGTCGGCATAGCAGAAGGCGACGGTGTGCTCGCTGCCGTCGGGCGCGAAAAAGACGCCTCGGATGACGCCGTCGAGCACGATGCCGAAGCGGCGCTCGACGGTGCCATCGTGGGTGAGAATGTCGCCGCGCTGGAAGGCCTCGCGGCGCCACGGCTGCTGCAGGTCGGCCCATACCTCGTCGGACATAGGCGCGATCTGCTCGAAGAAACGGCGGAGGCGGGCGAGATCAGCGCTTGGTGAAGACATGGGCTGAAGATGATGGTGGGGCGCGAGGCGTGCCCGGAACGATGAAGCGCCCCCTGTGGGCAGGTGTGTACCTGAACCTGTCCCCGGTCTACGTAGGGGGCTTTCATTGTCACAGATTTGACCAAGACGCTGACGTAACTTTAGACGGGGACAATGTACACACTGGTGTGTATGTGCCCACGCTGAAATACAGACTACCGAGTTGACTCGTCTGATTATAAATTTTAGTTTAGGCTAAAAATAACATGAGACATGGCTGAAATTGTGGTGCTGCTTAGCCTGTTTTCGGCGCTCCAGGGCACACCTGACGTCGAGTGGGCAACGTTGCCCGAGGCGTTGCGCGAGGCGCAAACCGCACAGCAGCCAACGCTCGTGTACGTCCACGCCGCGTGGTGCGGCCCTTGCCGTCAGCTGGAGCGCGAGACGTTCACCGATGCTCGCGTGCAGGAGCGGCTGGCACGGTTCAGCAAAGCCGAACTTACCTTCGACGACCGCGACACGAAGCACCGCGTAGGCCCGTACCGGCTCAGCGAAGCCGATTGGGCCAAGCGCTTGGGCGCCGCCTCGACGCCAACCCTCGTCGTTCTTTCGCCTGACGGCGGCGTTCTCGGGCGCCACTCAGGCTTTCTCCCACCCGATGGGCTCCTTCCTATCCTCGACGCCGCGCTTGCGGCCTCCGCTGAATAAAACGCTCGACTTCTAATGACACGACTGCTACTCCTCTCCCTCTTGCTGGCGACCTCCGCCCATGCCCAGACCGTCACGGGCGTCGTCACGTCCGAGGGCGACCCTGTCCCGCTCGCGACCGTCCGGGTGGTAGGCACCACCCTCGGCACAGCCGCTGATGCCGACGGCGCGTATAGCCTCGCGCTGCTTGACGCGGGCACCTACACCCTCCGGTTCAGCGCCGTCGGTTACGCCTCGGCGGAGCGCGAGGTGGCAGTGGCGGCCAGGCAAAACGTCGAGCTCGACGTAACACTGGATGTGGCGACGTTCGAGGCGGGGGCCGTCGTGGTGACGGGCACGCTGGAGCAGATGGGCGTGCGCGAGTCGCCCGTCAAGGTCGATGTCGTGCCGGCGCGTTTCCTGGAGGCCACACCCTCAGTCAACCTGATGGACGCCGTGGGGCGCGTGAACGGCCTCTACGAGCAGATCGACTGCGGCGTGTGCTACACCAACAACATCCGCATCAACGGGATCGACGGGCCGAACACAGCGGTTTTGATCGACGGTGCGCCAGTTATGTCGAGCCTGGCGACGGTCTACGGGCTGAACGGCATCTCGCCGATTCTGATTGATCAGGTGGAGGTGGTCAAGGGGCCGATGTCCACGCTCTACGGATCGGAGGCGCTAGGCGGTGTCATCAACATCATTACCAAAGACCCGGCCACGGCGCCCAGCTTCTCGTCGAACGTCTTCACCACCACGCTGGGCGATGTGGCAGGTGAGTTTGCGGCCGTCCCGCTGCGCGGCCAGACGGGTGCGCTGGTGAGCGGCACCGTGCTCTACAACGGCTCCTTCCAGGACGCTAACAGCGACGGGTTCTCAGACTTCACGCAGGACACGCGCCTGTCGCTCTTCGGCAAGGTGACGCGTAGCGATCGCATGGGCTTCGAGCGCGCCAGCCTCGTCGCCAAGGTGTACTACGAAGACCGCACGGCGGGCATCGAATCGTTCTTCGACGACCCTGGCACCCTCCGCGGCTCCGACCAGATCTACGGCGAGAGCATCTACACGCGCCGCGCCGAGCTGATCGGCAACGTGACGCTGCGGCCCGACCTCGAACTTCAGGCCTCCGCCGCATACCACGACCAGGACTCGTTCTACGGCGACACCGGCTACGAGGCCTCCCAGGCCGACGCCTTCACCCAGCTTGTGTGGACACCCGCCACCGAGGAAACGTCGCTGGACGGCCACAACCTGCTCTTCGGCGCCGCGCTCCGGGCCATCCGCTACGACGACAACTCGGGCGCTACGGGCCTCTTCGACGACGGCGGTACCCTGCTGGAGAACGATCCCGACGACCGCGTCGTCCCCGGCCTCTTTGTGCAAGACGACTGGCGCGTGAGTGACGAGCTCCGCCTGCTCGGCGGCTTCCGCGCCGACTACCAACCCGACTACGGCATCATCCCTTCGCCCCGTGTTGCGGTCAAGTTTCAGCCCGTCCCAACCACCACGGCACGCCTCAACGTGGGCACGGGCTTCCGCATCGTCAACCTCTTTACCGAGGACCACTCGGCCTACAGCGGCAGCCGCGCCACGCTCATCGTGGAAGACCTTGAGCCCGAGCGCAGCGTCAGCGCCACGGCCAGCTTCCAGCAGATTCTGGGCGACCGCTCCCCAGTCGTGGTGGACTTCGATGCGTTCTGGACCGAGTTCTCGAACAAGATTGAACCCGACTACTCGACCCCCGGCGAGATCCGCTACGAGAACCTAGAAGGCGGCGCCACGACGCGAGGCGTGGCGCTCCAGATTCAGGGCGCGCTCAGCCGCGACGTCCGTTACTCGGTGGCCGGTACGCTGCTGGATGTCTTCGTGGAGGGCGACGACGGCGTGGAGCGCCCGCTCGAGTTCGCCGCCGACTACCAGGGCACGGCCACCCTCACGTGGGAGGCACTAGCTGGCCTAGAGCTCGACTACACAGCGCGTCTGACCGGGCCGATGCGCCTGCCGGAGTACGGTCTCGAAGTGGCAGCCGAGTACCAAGCCGCGACCGGTGAGGCGCTACTCTTAGAGTCGCCCGTTTACACGGTACACAACCTGCAGCTCGCTCGGGACTTCCAGTTCGGTGGGCGGCTGGCGAAGGTGCTTGTCTCTGTCGAAAACCTGTTCGACTACACGCAGCCTAGCCCGCTCGTGGGCTACTACGACGGCAATCCGGGCTTCGGCGAAACGTTCGACACAGCCTATGTCTACGGTCCCATCGTGGGGCGGCGCTTCGGCTTCGGCGTCCGCCTGACGCTGCCGTAGCTGCTAGCTACTTCGTGCCGATCAATGCGTCGGCTTCTCGTTGCCCGTCCACGATCCGTACATCGGGTTGGGGAAGGCCCAGTACCGGGTGCCGAACGCGGACAGCGCGTCCGCGCCGCCGAACCGAACATCCTGCGTGAGATCAGGGAAGTCGCCGATGTTATCGCCCAGCCACATCACAGTCGTCAACGCCGGGAGGCCGGGTACGTCACCATCGGTAACCCTGTTGAACCGGGCGTTCTTATCACTGCCCTCAACCTTGCACAGCACAGCGTCATGCTGAATGCCGACGGCCGTTAGGTTGCGGCGGGTCTCGTCGCACACGATGTCGTCGCGGTTGGTGACGACGACGACCCGCCCGCCGAGCGCGGCGACCAGCTCGGTGAAGGCTACGGCGCCGGGGAGGGCTGTGGCGGCTTCGCGCCGGACCCACGCGTTCCAGCTCTCGGGCGTAAACTCAAGTCCAGCCTCAGCGCGCTCGCGCTGGTAGAGGGAGTTATCGAGCAGGGTCTCGTCGGCGTCGAGGACGACGGCCCAGTCGGTCGCAGTGAGAGTGTCGGCGACGGTGCGGAGGTGACGGCCTGCCGCCTGGTACGTCTGGGCATACACAGCGCCGTGCTCGGCAGACCGCCGCACCCAGCGGACGTCAAGCGGAATGTCTGCCCCTACCGAGACGGCTGGCGGCGTGGAGTTCACAGGTGCCGTGCCGGGCGCGCAGCCGACGAGGAGGAGTGCAGTGAGGAGTGCGAGCGGCCAGGGAGACATGGGTAAGCGGTGTTGGTTGAGAATCGAAGGCAGGCAGTTGCGTTTCTTGTATCCATCGTCTAGCCTAAAGTGTCCTCTCAGCATAGTCTTGCCTTCCATGTTGCGCTTACTGCTCATTCTCGCGCTCACCATGCTCCTCATCGGGTGCGTGCAAAACGAACCTGCTCCCGAGCCTACCCCTGCAGAACCCGCCCGCATCGTTTTCTTTGGCGACTCGATCACCGAGGCGGGGGTACAGCCAGGCGGCTATGTCACCCTGGCCGATTCCACGTTACAAGCCGCCAATCCCGATCGCCGTATCGAGGTGATTGGCGCAGGGATCAACGGGCACAAGGTGCCGGACCTGCAGGCGCGGCTGGAGCGCGATGTGCTCAGCCACGACCCGACGCACGTGGTCATCTACATCGGCATCAACGACGTGTGGCACTTCCATAAGTTTGAGGGCGTCACGGGCACTGAGGCCGACGTGTTTGAAGCTGGGCTGCGCGATCTCATTGGGCAAATGCAAGCCGCGGGCGCCGAGGTGGCGCTCTGCACGCCGAGTGTCATCGGTGAAGACCCTGACGACGGCTCCATCGAAAACGCCGACCTCGGCCGCTACGCCGACATCTCGCGCCGCGTGGCCTCGGAGACGGGCAGCGCGCTCTGCGACCTGCGCGATGCGTTCGAGACGCACCTCCGCGCCAACAACGCGGACAAGGCGTACGAAGGCATCCTCACCACCGACGGCGTCCACCTGAACAGCGTTGGCAACCAGTTCGTCGCGAACCAGATGGTCCAGGTGCTGACGCCGCTGCTGTAGCATTTATGTGGCCACGTTGATGGCACCAGCTCAACAGCAGCACACATTGCCACGATGCCGCATCAGATCGTTCTCGATACCAATGTCCTCGTCGCCGCTCTGCGGTCCCGCCGCGGTGCCTCCTTCAAGCTACTTTCGCTCCTGACCTCTGGTCGCTTCGAGATTAACCTGTCGAACGCTCTGCTCTTCGAATACGAGGACGTGCTCATGCGTCAGTATCAAGCGCTCAGCCTCACCTCCCGAGACATCGCCACAGTGCTCGATTTCTTGTGCGGCATCGCGAACCTACACGAGGTCTACTTTCTCTGGCGGCCCTCACTGCGAGATCCGCGCGATGAAATGATACTTGAACTCGCCGTGTCAGCCTCCTGCCGCTACATTGTCACCTACAACAAACGAGACTTCGTTGGCGTAGAACGTTTCGGCATCAAAGTGGTCGACGCCCGCGAGTTTCTGCTCATCCTGCAAGCCTCCTCATAGCCTTATCTCTCGATCATGAGCACACTGAGCATCCGTTTGCCTGAGTCGCTGCACCGCCAACTCAAGACGACAGCCGAGCAGGAAGGCGTCTCGATGAACCAACTGGTCGCGCTGGCCGTGGCGGAGAAGCTGTCGGCTCTACGAACGGTGGACTATTTGCGAGAGCGCGGTGAGCGCGGCGATAGGGCAGAATTTGAAGCGGTGTTAGCGAAGGTGGCCGATGTTGAACCAGAGCAGTACGATCGGCTGTGATCGAAAGGCTGACGCTGCTGCTGTAGCGAATCAATCGCGCTCAGGGTCGCCGAAGCGGAAGAACAGCCGCCCACGGTAGTCGAACTTGTGCGGGTCCTTGTAGTGGCGGTTGGTCTGGTTGGCGCGTCCGCTGGGACCCGTGCGTTCCGCCGGGCGAAACTTGGTGCCGATGGCCGGGATGGCGTGAAGGATGGAGAGGTCGCCTGCGGGGAAGGGCGCTTGGGTGAAGCGGGGCTCGCTGGGGCTGCCGGGCGCTCCGGGCTGACGCGGCGTGAACAGCCGCAGGTATAAGCCGGGCGTGTCGGCGGCGATGGTGATGGGGGCTTCCTCGGTCTCAAGCGTGGCCCAGTACAGATCGGCGTGGTAGCCCTTGAACTCGGGGTAGTCCCACGTGAGGCCCGTGACGGCATCGTTGTAGGCTTTCGTGTGAACGCCCAGGCGTTGCCCTTTCGTGCGGTTCTTCCACACGCGATACGGGCCGCGACCGAGCCACATCGCGCTCGTCACCTTCGCCTCGGGATAGTCAAACGTGATCCCAATGAAGTCCTGCTCGCCGCCGTGCCCATACTGGTACGCCAACTCCAGCCAGCCACCGGGATGCATCGTCCACCGCACCGTGCGCAGGTCGCCCTCATAGGTCGCCTCTACGGTGGGGTTTCCACCATCGGTATGCAGCGCAATGTCGGTGAGCGTATACGACGAGTCGGCGACGAGGCGAGGGCCGTTGGCGAGTGAGATCGGCTGGCCGTCGTGCTCGACGCGGGTGAGCATGCCGGACGAGCGGTCGATGAGCGCCGTGGTGCCGCTTGAACTGAGGCGGATGTGCGTGTCGGTCTCCGTAGCTACAGCGGTGGCTCCATCAGCTGCGGGACGCAGGTAAGGCGCAGCATCAGGAGGGCGCGTCATCCAACTCCACGTGAACACCGCACGGCCATGCGGATCAGTGGCTCTCAGGTAGAGGACGTCGTATGTGTCCCAGTCCTCGGGGAGGAGCAGGTCGAGGTGCGTACTCCTCCATGGAAGTGCTCGGGTCCGCCGGTTTTGGCCTGGGCTGATCTCGAGGACGCGTCCACCCAGTCCATCGAAGCGTACCAGCTGCCAATCAAACTGCACGGCGTTTAGGTCGGTGAAGTAGTAGCGGTTCTCTACGCGTATCCGCCCGTCGAACGATGTGGGCAGCGTGGTGCGCTCGGCGAGCGGGATGTAGATGGGCGACCAGATCTCTTTGATGGCGTGGAAGCTGCCTTCTTTCTCGCGGTGGGGACCGAGGATACCGTCGGCGCCGTGGTTGCCGTCGGTGTCGAGGGTGTCGCCGAGGTCTGTGCGGCGCAGGGCCTCGTCGGCGAAGACCCACAGGAAGCCGCCTGCGGCGTGCGGCGTGTGCAGCATGGTGCGCCACCAGTCCTCCAGCCCAGCGCCGTGGCCGCCGTCGTAGAGGCCGTGCAGGAACTCGGTGGGCATCACGATGTCGGTGCCGTTCAGGTACTGCCCGCCGCAGCAGCCCCAGTTGCGGTAGTGCCCTGTGTCGATGCCGCCGGAGTTATCCCACGGATGGAGCACCACGCGGCGTTGTGGGTCGTAGCGGTGGTAGAGCGGCACCAACGCGTGATTGTTGCCGCCCTCGTTGCCGTTGTTCCACGCGATCACCGACGGGTGGTTGACGTCGCGCAGCACGGTCTCACGGACGAGGTGCGGCCCCGCTTCATCGTCGTAGGCGTCCTGCCAGCCCGTGAGTTCGTTCAGCACGAACAGCCCCAGCGAGTCGGCGGCATCCAGAAAGTGCTTGTCCGGCGGGTAGTGCGCGGCGCGGACGGCGTTCATGTTCATCGCCTTGATGAGCAGCACATCGTCGATGCTTTGCTGCGGCGTGGTGGCGCGGCCCGTCTCCGGCCAGAACGAATGGCGGTTGACGCCCTTCATGTGGACCTTCACGCCATTGACGTAGATGCCGTCCTGCGGCACCACCTCGACGGTGCGGAAGCCGAAGCGCTCGGTGTGCGTGTGCAGTGGCACGCCGTCGCGCGCCAGCGTCACTACTACGCGGTAGAGCTCCGGCCACTCCGGCGACCACTCCATGATCCCGTCGATCTGCTCGCGGAGCACCACCACCGAGTCGCCGGGGGCGACTGCTGCTTGCATGCTCGGACCAACGGCTTCGCCATCGAGGGTGACGACCTGCGCCGTGAGTTGGGCGGGCTGCTGCACATCGCGGGGGAAGACTTCCGCAGCGAAGGCGCCCGTGTGCTTCGGGTCGAGCGCGATGCGTTCGATATGCTCGGCTGGGCGCACCTCCAGCCACACCGGGCGAAACAGCCCGCCAAAGATCCAGAAGTCGGCTTGCCGCTCGGCGGCGTTGACCGAGGCGTTCGCCGACACCTTCGCCACCTCTACGTCGATCTGGTTGGTCTCGCCGTACCGCAGCAGGTCGCCGATGGCGTAGCGGAAGCGGTAGAACGCGCCCTGGTGCGTCGGCCCGGCCTGCGTACCGTTGATGCGCACGGTGGCATCCGTCATGGCGCCATCGAACACGATCTCGACGTGCTGCCCGTCCCATGCGGCAGGCACCTCGAACGTACGACGGTAATGCCCCACCTCGGTGGCGAGCGGGCGGCGCTTGTTCGTCCAGTCATGGCCGTAGTTGTAGGCGCCAAAGCCGTGCTGCTCCCAGTGCGACGGCACGGGAATGCTTGCCCACTCGCCCGCACGTCGCCCGTCAGAGACCTTGAAGTCCCACGCGACGGCGTCGTGCGGACCTGTCCCAGAGAGGTAGACCTGCTGTGTAGGCTGCGCCTGCGTCGAGGCTACGCCGAGGAGGAGGGAGGCCAGCAGGAGGGCGAGCAGGTGTCTCATGGGGGCAGGGGCTGAGTGACGTATCGGGTAAGCCGCTTGCGATAGGTGAAGGAAGCTGGTGCGCCAGCTCAGCGCTACCTGTCGAGCCATCGGCCTGCTCATGGTAAGCAGGGGGGAGCTGGAAAACAGGCGCCCACGCTTCGGTAGTGTAGTTTGGCCAGCGGTGTAACTGAGCGCATCGTACGGAGGCGACTGCGACTCTCCACGCTGCGCCGTACTTTGCCCGCTCTGTCAGGCCTACTGCGTGTGTCCATGTCTCGATTGCTTCTCCTGATCCTGCTGCTCGTCGTCTCGGCCTGTGCGCCGGCCGAGCCCGATCAGCCCAACATCCTGTGGCTCACCGTGGAGGACCTCAGCGCGCGCCTGCCTATGTATGGCGATGCTACCGTGGCCACGCCTGCGCTGTCGCGCCTCGCTGAGGAGGGCGTCGTGTTCGAGCACCTGTACGCCACGTACCCCGTCTGTTCGCCCAACCGCTCCAGCATCATCACGGGGCAGTACCCCAACGCTATCGGCACCATGCACATGCGCACGGGCGGCGACCCGAGCTTCAAGGGCGGCATCCCCACGTACGAGGCCGTGCCGCCGCCGCACGTCAAGGCCTTCCCCGAGCTGCTGCGCGCCGCGGGCTACTACGCGTCGAACAACGTCAAGACCGACTACCAGTTTGGCGAGCCGTTCACCATCTGGGACGAGACCAGCACCACGGCCACATGGCAGAACCGTGCTGAGGGCCAGCCCTTCTTCTCCGTGTTCAACTTCACCGGTACCCACGAGTCGCGCGCCTGGCCGCAGGAGACCAGCATCGACCTCGTAAAGTGGCTCACCGGATCGGAGCGCCCCGACACGCTCGACCAGCGCTACGCCGACCTGATGGCTGCCGAGGCGCCGCCGCTCCAGACCGATCCGGCGTCGGTGCCCGTGCCGCCCTATTACCCTGACACACCTACAACCCGCGAGCACATCGCCCGCTACTACGACAACATCGTCAAGATGGACGCGTGGGTGGGCGCCCACCTCGACTCGCTCGAAGCCGCAGGGCTGCTGGACGAGACCATCGTCGTGTTCTTCTCCGACCACGGCGACGGCCTGCCGCGCGGCAAGCGCTGGCTCTACGACAGCGGGTTGCACATGCCGATGATCGTCCGCTGGCCCGACGGGCGCGGCGCCGGCACCCGCCGCAGCGACCTCGTCAGCGTCATCGACCTCGCCCCGACCATGCTATCTCTCGCAAGCGCAGCACGCCCCGAACGGTTGCCCGGCCGCGTCTTCCTAGGCGACAGCACTGAGGCGGCGCCGCGCTACGTCTTCGGGGGCCGCGATCGTATGGACGAGGCGTTCGACCGCAGCCGCTTTGCGCGCAGCGAGCGCTTCAAGTACATCCGCAACGACTTCCCCGAGATCCCCTACAGCGAGCCTTCGGTGTACCGCGACCTGCCGCCCATCTGGCGCGACTTCAAAGCCGCCGCCGATGCAGGCACGCTCACGGGCCCACCTGCCGCCTTCTTCGCGCCTGCCAAGCCTGCCGAAGAGCTCTACGACACCGCCGCCGACTCGCACGAGGTGCGCAACCTCGCAGGCGACCCCGCCTTCGCCGACACCCTCGCGGCCATGCGCAACGCCGTGACCGACTGGCTGCTGCTGGTGGGCGACCGTGCCGAGCAGGACGAGCGCGCCATGATCGAAACCATGTGGCCGGACGGCGAGCAGCCCCAGACGCCGCCGCCCGTCGTCACGTTCATGGAGGACGACGCAGGCGCACAGGTCGTCAAGGTGATGGCGCCGATGCGCGGGTCGTCGATCGGGTACCGCCACGTAGATGGCGACTACGACTCGGGGTGGCAGGTCTACACGGCGCCGTTGCCCATCGCCACGGGGCGTATTCATGCCAAGGCGATTCGGTACGGCTACCAGGAAAGTCGGGAAACTGTAACGTATCTTAGTGCCGATGGGCTCGACGCGCCGTGACCGCTTGCGGTACGCGGTTTCTCGACGATAGATTGTTGTGCCCTTCTCTTGCACGCCGCGCGCTCCGCTGCCCGCCTCCCAGGAGCGCCGCCGTGCCTACATCGCCAAGACGGTCCGTCAGCCCCGTGCTGGCAGCAGACCTTCCACATATACGTAGCTCTTCACCTCATTAATCGCTGCCGTACATGCGTTTCCGCTTATTTCTTCTCGCCACGCTCGCGGGTGCCGTGGCCTGCACACCCCACGACAATCCGGGCGTGGATTACTACGCCGTTGCCGACAAGCCCAAAGACAACCGCTTCTCGAAGGTGGTCCTAGACCAAGGCCTGTATGAGCCGATGGAGCTAGACTTCCTGGATGACAACCGCATCATCTTCGTGCAGCGGCGCGGCGAAGTGCTCATCCACGACATCGCCGCGGGGACGACCGAAGAGATCTACACCTTCGACGTCTACCACGAGCAAGAAGACGGGCTGATGGGCGTGGCCGTCGATCCGAACTATGCCGAGACCAACTGGGTCTACATAATCTACTCGCCGCCCGGCCCCGAAGCCAAGCAGCACGTCTCGCGCTTCACCCTCACGGGCAACACGCTGGATCGCAGCTCCGAGAAGGTCTTGATCGAGATCCCGACGCAGCGCGACGAGTGCTGCCACTCGGGCGGCTCGCTGGAGTTCGACGCCCAAGGCAACCTCTACATCTCCGTGGGCGATGACACCAACCCGTTTGACTCCGACGGCTTCAGCCCGTCCGACGAGCGCCCCGGTCGCAGCCCGTGGGACGCGCAGAAGTCGTCGGCCAACCTGAACGACCTGCGCGGCGGCATCCTCCGCATCACGCCGCAGCCCGACGGCACGTACACCATCCCCGAAGGCAACCTCACGCCTGCCGATGGCTCCGCTGGGCGCCCCGAGCTGTACGTGAAAGGCACGCGCAACCCGTTCCGCATCGCCATCGACCAGCGTACGGGCTACCTCTACTGGGGCGACGTGGGCCCCGACGCGGGCGAAGACATCGCCGATCGTGGCCCGCGCGGGCACGACGAGGTGAACCAGGCCCGCGCCGCAGGCTTCTTCGGCTGGCCGTACTTCATCGGCAACAACAAAGCGTACCACGACTACGACTTCGCCACGAAAGAAACGGGCGAGGAGCAGGACCCGGCGGCGCCTGTCAACGACTCACCCAACAACACCGGGCCGCGTGAGCTGCCCCCGGCGCAGCCCGCGTACATCTACTACCCGTACGCGCAGTCGCCCGACTTCGACTTGGTGGGCGAGGGCGGCCGCAACGCGATGGCCGGGCCGGTCTACTACTTCGACGACTACGGCATGGCCGAGGACAAGCTGCCGCGCTACTACGACGGCAAGTTCTTCGCCTACGACTGGATGCGCGGCTGGATCATGGCCGTCACCATGGACGAGCAGGGCGACATGGTCAGCATGGAGCGCTTCATGCCAAGAGCCACGTTCAACAATCCGATGGACATCGTCTTCGACCGCAACGGCGTTATGTACCTGCTGGAGTACGGCACGGGCTGGTTCTCTGAGAACGACGATGCCCGCCTCGTGCGCATCGACTTCAACCCCGGCAACCGCGCTCCCGAAGCCGTCATCGCCGCCAACACGACCGTCGGCGCCGCGCCGCTCACCGTCGCCTTCGACGCCGCTGATTCCAGCGATCCCGACGCTGACGATCTCCTGTACCGCTGGAGCTTCGCCGATGGCAGCACGGCCGAGGGCCCTGCTGTGGAGCACACGTTTGCCCAAGCCGGCGTACAGCGCGCTACGCTCACGGTCAGCGACGGCCGCGGCGAAGAGAGCACATCCTTCGTCGATATCCTCGTAGGCAACGCCATGCCGGATGTCACCATCGACCTCGTGGGCAACCGCA
This sequence comes from Bacteroidota bacterium, assembly GCA_038747545.1. Lineage (GTDB taxonomy): Bacteria > Bacteroidota > Rhodothermia > Rhodothermales > JBCCMF01 > JBCCMF01. The sequence goes on along the minus strand of JBCDJT010000025.1, from coordinate 25,314 downwards.
CGTTTTACTGGGACGACCGCCCGCTGACCTACCAAGTCCACCTCACCGATGCCGAGGACGGCTCCCTCGCCGACGGCACCATCGCCGAAGACGGCGTCACGTTCACGCTCGACTACTTGGCCGAGGGCTTCGACCTGACGGGCGTGGTGCAAGGGCACGAAGCGCTGGCCGCGGCCTCGCAAGCGGCGATGGGCGAGCAGGTGATGAGCGGCGAGACGTGCAGTGCGTGTCACAACGTCGCCGAAGCCTCCATCGGCCCCTCGTATCTGGCCATCTCGGACCGTTACAAGGAGGAAGAGGGCGCTATCGAGCAGCTCGCTACGAAGGTGATTCAAGGTGGCGGCGGCGTGTGGGGCGAGCACGCCATGGCCGCGCATCCGCACCTGAGCCCTGCCGAGGCCGAGAGCATGATCCACTACATCTTCTCGCTGGATGAGCCCGAGAAGCCCATCGAACGCCGGCCGCTCCAAGGCACCTACGCCGCCCGCGACCACATCGGCGGCACGGGTACGGGGCAGTACATCCTCACCGCGTCGTACGAGGACCGGGGCGGCGAGGCGGTCGGTCCGCTCAAGGCGCAGGCCAGCGTCGTGCTGCGCAACCCGAAGGTGCAGGCCGAGCAGGCCCGCCTCGATAGCGCCTCCGTGCTGGAGGTAGAGCCCGGCACCATCGGCAACGCCGAGGAGCTGTCGCTGGTCGTCGGCACGCCGGGCGGCACGGCCACGTACCCCAACATCGACCTCACGGGCCTCAAGAGCGTCACGCTTCACACGATGGCGAACCCTGAGCAGACGCAGGGCGGCACCCTGGAGCTGCGCAAGGGCAACGCGGAGGGCGAAGTGCTCGGCCGTATCGCCATCGCCGCCGACGCCGTCGGGTCCGCCTACCACACCATCGACCTCGCCGGGCAGCAGGGCGTCACCGACCTCACCCTCGTCTTCACCGATGCCGAGGGCGAACGCCCTGTCGCCGCCGTCGACTACATGGTCTTTGCCCCTGCTGACTAAGTCCGCGCCTTTATCAACTTGCCTCCTCCCCCCCGATGCGTGCTATTCTCTTCTCCATGATCGCCGTGCTGGTGCTGGCTGCGGCCTGCACTACGCCCGCCCCCGAAACGCCTGTCGCTGCCGTGGCCGAATCCGTACCCGATAGTCTGCTGCGCCATGTGGTGCTGTTCAAGTTCAAGGACGAGTCCTCTGAGGCTGACGTGAAGGCCGTGGTGGACGCGTTCCGTGCGCTGCCCTCTAAGATCGACGCGATCTACGACTTTGAGTACGGCACTGACAACAGCCCCGAAGGTCTGGCCGATGGGTTCACGCATTCGTTCCTCGTGACTTTCCGCACCGAGGCAGACCGCGAGGTCTACCTGCCGCATCCCGACCACCAAGCCTTCGTTGGCGTGCTGCGGCCCCACCTCGACAAGGTGCTCGTCATCGACTACTGGACCAAGGAGTGAGCCGCGACCCCCGCGAATACATCACGCCCACGGCGTTCCAAATCAGCCCCGACCTGATGGGCTGTGAGCTAGCCTCGCCCAAGCGCAGGCTGGCGGCGTTCCTGCTCGATCTGCTGTTTGCGGCCATGGTTGCTGACTTGGGCGGAGTGTACCTGGTATCGGGCATCGCCGCCCTGCTGGTGTACCGCGGCTTCCGCCCGCCATCCAGCGGCAAGCGCTCGGTCGGTCGCTATATACTCGCCTTCATCGGAGGCATGTTCTTAGTGGCCGCCGCCATCAGCGCCATCGACGGCTGCACAAGTAGTAGCGACGACAACGACGATGTTGAGGTACCCGCAGAAGCGGACACCCTCTCTCGCGCCGACAGCTTAGCGATTGCCGAAGGTCTGGAGGAGCTGAACGAAACGATAGCCGCTATCGGCGCCGATGCGTTCATCCCAAGCTCTGTGCAAGAGGCCATCAACGAGCTGGCACGTGCTGCGCCCGAGGCCACGACCGACTCGGCGGCGTTTGCCCAAGCCTCTGTAGTGCTGAACCAGTACGCCCGCGCCTATGCCCAGCGCGACACCCTCGCCTTGGACTCGCTCCAGAGCCGCGCCGTCCGGCTTGTGGCTGGGGAGCGCATCGACGCGCTCCGCGAGGAAAACGATGCGCTGGACGACGAGAACGACGACCTGGATGACCGGATAGAGGAGCTAGAGGAACAGCTAGAGAGCCCCAGCTTCCGCTACCTCGTCACCAGCTTCGCCAACGACGTGGGGCTGACCTTCGGCTGGGTCGGCGCCTACTTCACCCTGTTCATCTTCTTCTTCGCCGGGTACACGCCCGCCAAGCGCATCCTCGGCATCCGCGTCTACCGCCTCGACGGCAAGCGGCTCACGCTGTGGCACGGCTTCGAGCGCTTCGGTGGCTATGCAGCGGGTGTGGTCACGGGCCTGCTCGGCTTCGCCCAGGTCTACTGGGATGCCAACCGCCAGTGCGTCCACGATAAGATTGCGGGCACGGTCGTCGTGCGCATGAACGGCAAGACGCCGCGCCTGCATCCTGAGGCGCCCGCCGAAGAGCCCCAGGCGGAGCCACCCACCGCTGGTGCAGCAGCCAGCGACCCTGAGGAGGCCACCAGCACGGTAGACGCCGAACCTGCCCCGTCAGGCGCTGCCCCGGGTGACACTGCTGAGAAGGGAGAGCTGCCGAAGGAGTGATAGCGCCCTCGCAGGACGCGGACATTCTCCAAACGAGCATGGCGAGTCTCCAACGTCGGTCTCGCGGCCAGGAGCGCGCGGGAAGAGCGGACGGGCAGCGTTCAGCTAGCGAGCAACAGCATCATACCATGAAACAGCACCGACTATCCGGCTCGCTAGGTGCGGGTGGGCGCGTCGGGAAGTCCGCTGTGCGTTTCGAGATCGACAAGCGTTTTTGGTTCGTTTTTGCGCACAAAAATGAACGTCCAAGCAGTCGAAGCTACCGCACGACATCATTGATGCGAGGTAACCAAGGGCATAATCGCCCCCGATAGCGCTTACCAGAGCGTACAAGTGGGAGATGATCATGCTTTCAAACCTGTCATCCCAAGCGAAGTCGAGGGATCTCCTACCTGGACGTCGTGCAATTCTTGAACGGAGGAGATCCTTCGGCTCTGGCCTGCGGCCTCCGCTCAGGATGACAAACCTGCAAGTGGGATGACTTACCCGCGGGCTCCTTACTTCCCCTGCCTTCTGCTCGATTTTTCGCAATCCCCGGGTTGTTGCGTACCCAGGCGTGTTGTAACCTGCGCCTCTCTAAAATCCCCACAGCTTCCTATCCTGACCGCACCGACATGGACTTCCCCGCCGAACTGCGCTACACCAAAGAACACGAGTGGATTCGCCTCGACGGCGACATCGCCACCATCGGCATCACGTCGTTTGCCCAGAAAGAACTCGGTGACATCGTGTTTGTCGAGATCGAGGACGAGGGATCAGAGCTGGATGCCGACGATGTGTTCGGCACCGTCGAGGCCGTGAAAACGGTCTCCGAACTGTACATGCCCGTGAGTGGCACCATCGCCGAGATCAACGAAGAGCTGGACGGCGCGCCCGAACTCGTCAACGAAGACCCGTATGGCGAGGGCTGGATGGTGCGCATCAAAGTGGACGATCCCAGCGAGGTTGCTGCGTTGCTGAGCGCTGCGGATTACGGCGCGATGGTCGGCTAAGCCGACACGCTCTGCCCGTTTGTCTCCTCACCTCTCGCGGACGATGCATCAACGACTGGTCATTATCGACTTTGGCTCGCAGTACACCCAACTGATTGCCCGCCGCGTGCGCGAGGCCGGGGTCTACTCCGAAATCTACCCCTGCACCATCTCCACCGAAGAGGTCGCCGCGATGGAGCCGCAGGGCATCATCCTCTCCGGCAGCCCGTACTCCGTCTACGACGACGGCTCGCCGCAACTCGACCCCGCGCTGCTCGACCTGAAGCGCCCCGACGGCTCGGACATGCCGGTGCTCGGCATCTGCTACGGCCTCCAGGCGATGACGTACGCGCTGGGCGGCGAGGTGGAGCGCGCCGAGCGCCGCGAGTTTGGCCGGGCGCACCTCGTCGTCAACGACAACAGTGACCTGCTCAAGGGCGTCACGGAGGGCTCTACGGTGTGGATGAGCCACGGCGACAGCGTCACGCGCCTCGCCGACGGCTTCGAGGTCATCGCCGCCACCGACAACGCGCCGCTGGCCGCCGTCCGGTACACGCGAGGGCGCCCGTGGTACGGCGTGCAGTTCCACCCCGAGGTGGTGCACACCGACGCCGGGCGGCAGATCCTGGAGAACTTCGCCCTCGGCATCGCTGGCGCCTCCGGCGACTGGTCGCCCGCGTCGTTCGTCGAGGAGAAGATCGCCGAGATCCGCGAGCAGGTGGGCAGCGACCATGTCATCCTCGGCCTCTCGGGCGGTGTCGACTCATCGGTGGCCGCCGTGCTGCTGCACGAAGCCATCGGCGATCAGCTCACGTGCATCTTCGTCAACAACGGGCTGCTGCGGAAGGGCGAGTGGGAGCAGGTGCAGACCACCTTCCGCGATCACTACCACATCCGCCTGCAAGCCGTAGACGCCAGCGACCTGTTCTTGGAGCGCTTGCAAGGCGTCACCGACCCCGAGCGGAAGCGCGTCGTCATTGGCAACACGTTCGTCGAGGTGTTCGACGACGCCAAGCAGACCATCACCGCCGAGCTGGGCGCCAAGCCGAAATTCCTCGCGCAAGGCACGCTCTACCCGGATGTGATCGAGAGCGTGTCGTTCAAAGGCCCGTCGGCAACGATCAAGACGCACCACAACGTGGGCGGCTTGCCGGAGGAGATGGAGTTCGAGGTGCTAGAGCCGTTCCGCGAGCTGTTTAAGGACGAGGTGCGCGCTATTGGCCGCCACCTGAATGTGCCGCAGCACATCATCGGCCGCCATCCGTTCCCCGGGCCGGGCCTCGGCATCCGCATCCTCGGCCCCGTCACGCCCGAGGCCGTCGCGCTACTGCAAGAGGCCGACTTCATCTTCATCGACGAGTTGAAGGCCTGGAACCTCTACGACGATGTGTGGCAGGCCTTCGCAGTCCTGCTGCCCGTGCAGACCGTCGGCGTCATGGGCGACGAGCGAACGTACGAGAACGTCTGCGCCCTCCGCGCGGTCACCAGCGTAGACGGCATGACCGCCGACTGGGCCAAGCTGCCGTACGACTTTCTGGCGCACGTCTCCAACCGGATCGTCAACGAGATCCGCGGCATCAACCGCGCCGTCTACGACATCAGCTCCAAGCCGCCCGCCACCATCGAATGGGAATGACGCGTATGCGAAGCCTCCCCATCATCATACTCCTCGGCCTGCTCACGCTGACGGCACACGCGCAGGTGGTCGAGGACGACCTTGTGCCGCGCCTGCCCGAAGCCGAGCTGGTGTTTGAGCAAGCCCTGGATGCGTTCAACGGCGCCGACTACGGCATGGCGCATCGGCGTTTCTGGCTGGTGGTGCGCAGCTATCCGCTCAACCGCAAGACCTCGGCGGCGTGGCTCATGGCGGCCCGCTCGCTCTACCGCAACGGCGAGTACAACCGGGCAGCCGAACTGCTCGACCAGTTCGAGGATGAGCTGCCCACCAGCCGCTACCTCATAGACGTACGTTTGCTGCGCGGGCGCGTGGACGCGCAGCAGCGCCTCGCCCAGCAGCAGAACCAGATCATCCAGCTCGGCATTTTGCTCCCCACAGGGGGGCAGTCGGCGAGCTTGACCCAGGCGATGTTCAACGGCATCCGGCTGGCCGTGGAGGCCCACAACGCCAACAGCCCTGCACGTCCCGTCCGTATGATCTTTCGCGAGGCCGACGACCCGCGTGCAGGGGTCCGGGCGCTGAAGCAGGCCGGTGCCCAGGCCATCATCGGCCCGCTCTTTACCGACGATGCCGTGGACGCTGCCCGCGAGGCTGAGCTGCAGCAGGTTCCGCTGCTGCCACCCGTCGCCTCGGGCGATGACGTGGCCGTGGACGGGCGCCGCTACACGTTCCAGATCAACCCCAGCTTCTCCGATCTCGGCCGTATGACCGCGGACTTCGCAGTAGGCACGTTGCGCTTGGAGTCGATTGGGATTGTGGCGCAGGCCGTGGACGGCAACCCCAGCAGTATCGAGATGGCCGATGGGTTCGAGACGGCGGTACGCAACCGCGGTGCGCAGATAGGATTTGTGCAGCGCCTTGAGACGCCCGGTGAGTGGTTCACGCTGGTGGAAGACCTGGGCACAGAGCAGCTGCGCAGCGTGGAAGCGCTGTACATGCCGCTGCCGCTCACGTCGGACCGTGCCAGCTCGCGCCTTGCCGGGTCGATCCTCAACCAGCTCGACGAAGCCGACCTCACCACGCGCATCCTGGGCAACACCGAGTGGGCCGAGCTGCCGTTCAACTTCCAGCTGGGCGACCGCCTGGCCACCTACCCGCGCACCTACTTCGTCGACACCAGCCGCCCGGCCGTGCAGGACTTCCAGGCGCGCTACCGCAACCTCGCCAACCGCGATCCCGACCCGAGCGATGACTTCGGGCGCCTCGCGTTCACCGGCTACGATGTGGCAAACTACCTCATCGAACAGGCTGAGCAGGCGCCCGGTCGGGCACTCGAATCCGTCTTGCCCAGCGCTCCGCTGTACGACGGCATTAGCATCCGCATCGACTTCGCGGGCAGCACGCTCAACCAAGGCGCGTACTACTTCCGCTACCGCGGCGCCGACGTAGAGCTGATGCGGTAACGGACGTGGAACGCGGCTACCAGCCCTCCGTATCAGCGCCCCTTCTGGCAAATCGGCGTCCATCAGACACTAAGCGGCGAGATAGCGCGTTAGAGCGTCCGGTTGCTTGTTTTCTTGAGACTTCTTGTGTGTGACATATGCACGTTCGTGCAGGCGTATTGGTAGGTTTGATAGTGCTGATGGCGGGGTGCTCGGGGTCGGGCAGCGTGCGGTACGACACGCCCGAAGAAGCCTACAACAAAGGCGTAGAGGCGTACGAGCGCGATCGCTTTGACTTGGCCATCGAGTACTTCCAGGGCGTGTTCAACTTCGGCCGCGCCCACGAGTGGGCCGACGACGCGCAGCTCTACCTGGCGCGCGCCTACCGTGGCAACGGCGACTACATCCTCGCCACGAACGAGTACAACCGCTTCAGCCAGATCTACCGCGGCGACCCTCGCGTGATCGAGGCCGACTTCGAGCGGGCCATGGCCTACTACGAGCTTTCGCCCGAATTTTCGCTCGACCAGTCTGACACCATCGAGGCCATCCGGCAATTCAACCTGTTCTTGCGCCGCTATCCCCAAGACCCACGCTCGGCCGAGGCGCGGCAGTTTGTGGTGGAGCTACGGGGCAAGCTGGCCGAGAAGAAGTACAATGCAGCCCGCCAGTACGAGACGCGCGAGCAGTACGAGGCAGCAGCTGTGACGTTCATGGGCGTGTTGAGAGAATACCCGGAGACGGCGTGGGTAGACGACGCGTTGGTCAGCGCCATCCGGGTCTACGTCGCCTATGCCGAGGAAAGTATCGCGGCGAGCGCTATCGCGCGGTACGAGCAAGCCATCGCGACGTACGACCAGCTCCTTCAGCTTTTCCCCAACAGCGACCGCCTGAAGGACGCCGAGGCGTTGTACACGCAGGCGCAGGATGGGCTGCGCGCCGTGCAGGCCGGCAGCACGGCGACCGCAGGCACGGGAGGCTGACTCCCACCGTGGCAGCCGGGCAACACATCGGCCTCTTTGGCGGCGCGTTCAACCCGCCGCACATGGGGCACCTGATGGTAGCCGAGACACTCCGCGAGCAGTTCGCCCTGGACGAGGTGTGGTGGACGCCTACCGCTACGCCCCCACACAAAAGCGCTGACCACCTCGCATCCGCCGCGCATCGGGTCGCCATGGTTCAGGCTGCCATTGCGGAGAATCCAGGCTTTGTATGCGCCACCCATGAGTTGGAGCGGGGCGGCATCTCGTACACCGCGGAGACCGTCGCAGCGTTGCGCCAGCAGCATCCCGGCGTGCGCTTCTCGCTGCTCATCGGGGGGGATAGCTACGCCGCGTTCGGGTCGTGGTACCAGCCGGAGGTGATCATCGCACACACCGAACTGTTGGTCTATCTCCGTCCGGGCAGCGAGGTGCTGCCGGTGCCAGCGCGTTGGCAAGGCCGCATCCGCTTTGCCGAGGCGCCGCTCATCGAAGTCTCCAGCACCAGCATCCGGGCCCGTTGTGCGTTGGGCCAGTCCATCCGCTACCGCGTGCCCGACGCTGTACGCACCTACATTCATCAGCAAAATCTGTATGCGTCGCCATGATGCCTGACTTTACCCTCCGCGAGAAGGCCGCACAACTCGTCTTCGTGCGCTTCGGCTCGAACATGCGCCCGGCTGTGAAGGCCGAAGAGGATCTGGAGCGCGTGGCGGCCTTGCTGGAGGCATACCCACTGGGCGGCATCGTGCTCTTTAATGGCCGCTGGCCCGAGACGCCGGAGGTGCTGGCGGAGTTACAGGCGCGCAGCCCGTATCCGTTGTTGGTCGGGATGGATATGGAGCGCGGCGTGGGGCAACAGATCAACGGGGCTACCGTGTTTCCCCATGCACTGGCGTTCTCCGCATTGGGCGATGACGCGCCTGCCACGTTAGAAGCCGCCGCCCGCGTGCAGGCGCGCGAGGCGCTGGCCAGCGGCGTCCATATCACGTTCTCGCCCGTGGCCGACGTCAACCGCAACCCCCGCAACCCGATCATCTCGACCCGGGCGTTCGGCACCGAGCCCGCCGGTGCTGCGCAGCTGGTGCAGGCGTACATCCGAGGCTGCCGGGCCGAAGGCCTGCTGACGACAGCGAAGCACTTCCCCGGCCACGGCAACACCACGGGCGACTCGCACGCCGAACTACCCATCGTCCACGACAGCCGCGACGAGTTGGACGCCTACGATCTTGTCCCGTTCAAAGCCGCTATCGAGGCCGGTGTCGATCTCGTCATGACAGCGCACGTCGCCTTCCAAGCGCTCGACCCCACGGGTACGCCTGCGACCGCCTCCGCGCCCATCCTGACGGACCTGCTGCGCGACGAATTGGGCTTCACTGGCACCGTCATCACCGACAGCCTGCTGATGGGGGGCATCAAGCAGACCCATGCTACGCCGGGTGCCCAAGCCGCAGGCCTCGTGGCCGCTGGCGTCGACATCTTGCTCGATGTGGACGATCCGGCGGCGGCGATTGCAGGGATTGTGGCGGCAGTGGAGCAGGGGGCGCTACCCGAGGCTCGTCTGGATAGCGCCGTAGCCCGTATCTGGGCGCTCAAGCAGCACTTCCTGGATCGTTTCGGCGCGGGCTTCTTCACCGACCCGCAGGCGCCGCTGGGCACAACAGACGTGGCAAAACCGGAGGACACAGCGTTGGCCGCTCAGGTCGCTCGTGACGCCATCACGACACACGGAGACAGCAGCGTGCTACTCCCACTCCCGCTAGACACCGAGCGGGCGCACGATCTGCTTGTGCTGACGATCCGCACGCAGCGGTCGCGCCTCGACCCTGTCGTGCAGCCCATCGGTCAGGTGGTGCAGCACGCATGGCCTGCGGCCACCTACATCGAGATTGACGAGCAGACCGATACCGAGACGTTTGCCCATGTGTTAGAACTTGCCAAGGCCAAGCGCCATGTGGTCGCGTGCGTGGTGGTGAAGCCTGCCGCTTGGCACCACTACGGGCTCCAGACGGCGCAGGCGGCGTTTCTGGATGCGCTGGTGCGGCAGCAGGAGGTCATCCTTGCGGCCATGGGTAGCCCGTTTGTGCTGGACGACTTTCCCCGCGCCGCCGCACGGCTGTGTACCTACAGCGATGTGGCGGCTTCGCAGCACGCACTGGCCCGCGTACTCGGGCTGAGGCCGTAACACTTCGGTAAATCGGAATAGCTGTGAAGATTTTGTATATAGGGTGATGGCGCGACCGATAGCTTTTCGTGCGGATCGCGCAGGCCATCTGTTACTAAGTATCTGAGTTGAGGAATACGGTATGGGCATCTTTGACGTGTTGCGGCGCACACAATCCTCATTGGTTCAGCAAGCCGTGAACCATGTGCTCGTGATGATGGAGCAGGGCGAGGATATGTTTGCCTCAGCCACAGCGATGCTGCTCGAAAACGAAATTCTTGAAGCAGACCTCAAGAAGCTGGACGGCAACATCAACCGCCTTGAGCAAGAAGTGCGGCGCGTGGTGCTAGAGCACATGACTATTGCGCCACAGCAAGACTTGGTGTTTTGCCTGAAGCTCATCAGCATCGTACACGAGGCCGAGCGCATCGGCGACTTGGCGAAGTCGCTCGCCAAGGTGGGGGGCCTGGCCCAAGCACGCCGCCTTGGCCCCAACGTGAAGCCCCTGCGCAAGCTGCGCGACACCATCCTGGAGATGTTCAGCAAGACGCGCGACGGCTTCATCGCTGACGATACCCAGATCGCCTACGATATGCTTATGATGCATGAGTCGCTGAAGAACGAGGTCTCCGAGTATTTGACGGCGCTCGCCCAGCGCGACGATCTCACGGCTAACGAAAGCATGGTGTTTGCACTTAGCGCGAGGATCATGAGTCGCGTGAGCTCGCACCTGGCTAACATCGTCTCTACCGTCGTGTGCCCCTTCGATCAGCTACACCGTCTGCCTGAGTATCTCGCCGAGCGCCGGGCCGCCTGATCCTATATTTTTTTAGTGATTCAGAGTAATGGCATGAACATAATAGTCTTTGTGGTCGTTGAGCCTTGTAATTCAATGTTTGTGCTTGCTGCCCAACCTGCTCGGAGTGCGCTATGCATGCCCCTAATCGCTTCCTCCCCGACTTTGCGCTTCCTGTAGCCAACCCATGGGTGGACCACATCGATGGGCCCACGCGAGCCCTTTCGGATTACGCCCGCGCCGATCTGCTCGTGCTGTGCTTCCTAAGCCTGGACGGTGAGCAGGTGCGCCGCGCTGAGGCAGCGCTCCGCGGATGCATAAGCCGCTACGTGCGCCGCGGCGTACGCTTCCTTGCCGTCAACGCCTTTGATGTCGCCGTGGATGCCAAGCGCTGCTTTGCCATGATGGAGGAGCGCGCGACCCGCGGGGTGTACCCCTTTCCTTACCTCTTCGATGCGCAGCAGCAGCTGGCCCGCGCATGCGGGGTGCAGGTGGTGCCAGACGTGCTGATCGCGGATGCCGATCGGCGCATCTGCTACCAGGGCCGCGCCGACGGGTCATGCCTGGATGCCATGGTGCCCTCCGACGGCGTGGAGCTGTGTCAAGCGCTCGACGACCTGCTCAAACTAGGACGGCTGAGCCGCCCTGTACACCATGCCCACGGTATCCCGATGCGCTGGCTCCCTGAGGCCGAGCGCCTGCGAAGCCGTACCGACCGGCTACGCCGATCCAGTTTGCCGGACCGCGTTCCAGTCATGGTACGCCCTTCAGCGGACGAGCGTTAGCGTAACAGTCTGCTGGTGCGCGCCCGCTTGCACGCGCCCCAGGTACAGCCCTGCCGGAAGCTGGCCGCCATCAAACACCACCGTATGCGGCCCCGCGAGCTGAAACGCGTCGATCAGCGTTTGCACATGCCGCCCGAGCACATCATGCACGGTGACCGTTACAGGAGTGGCTTCTGCTAGTTCGTACGCGATGGTCGCCGTCTGCTTGAACGGATTGGGATAGCTGCCGTGCAGCTGGAGCGTGTGCGGGAGGGGGGGAATGTCCTCGGCGCTCGTAATCTGCGTGGCCAAGTAAGACGCCAGCCATTGCAGCGCGGGGCGCTCGGCGCCGTTCTCGTCGATGATGAAGGCGCGTTGGCTATTGCGCCACAAGCCGGGCCGCCAGCCCCAGAGCGTGATGCCCTCCACCGCCGGGTGCTCCCACAATGCGGGAAAGATGCGCTGGTAGTCGGTGAGCTGGACCTGATCGGTCGCGCCGTCAATGTCGAGCTCGGTGATCTGGATGGGCAGCCCCGTCTCGGCCAGCCGGTCCAGGTTGGCAATCATGGCCTGGGCCGAGCCGCGGGTAGAGAACGCGTGTGCCTGTGCGCCGATGCCGTCGATCAGGTTCTCCGCCTGCAGTAGGCTGATGATCTCCAGGTATTGGGTGATGTTGCCAGAGTTGTTGACGATGTTGAAGTCGTTGATGAGTAGCTTGGCGTTGGGGAAGAAGGTGCGCGCCATCCTGAACGACGTGACCACCCAGTCCCACCCCGTGCTGCCTGTGCCGCCGAGCGCGTCGATGTAGTTGCCGCCGCCGTTGCCCGCTTGGTTCGGTGGGTCGTGCAGGGGCTCATTGACCACCTCCACGTAGTCGATGTCCGGGTAGCGCTCCGCCACGGCCTGAAACCACTCTTCGATTTCTTCCAACTGCTCATTGACGGGCAGCGACTCAATCCAGCTTGGCTGCTGGTTGCCCCAGACGAGCACGTGGAAGCGGAAGGGGAGTCCGTTGTCTTTGGCGAGGGCGTAGGCGGCATCCAAGGGGCCCCAGTTCATGACATCGCGTGAGCGCTCCACGCTGCCCCACTTGCCCGCGTTTTCGGGCGTCACCTGATTCCAGTACGTCGTGAAGTCCGGCGTCTGGGCGCTGCTGTAGATGTTGCCGAGGAATTTGTCGAAGCCGAGGGCCAGCGGCGTGTTACCCGCCAGCCGCAGCCGCCCAGGGTTGCCCGCATCCAAGTCTTCGACGGTGTAGAACAGCGTGGGGTTGACGAAGGCGAATTTGTCGATCTCCAAGCCATCCTCGCGCCCACCGATCTGAAACATGCGCGTGAGGCGGCGGGAGGGTACACTGAAGTCTGCTGGATCGTCGCCGAAGTCATGGCGGCTCAGGTTGATCCACTTCCACACGCCATTGCCTGCCTCGCCTCGCTCATGGACGGGATCGCCGAGGTCCGTGAAGCCAGCACGGCGCAGGCGTTCCACCAAGACCCAGTCGTCGGCATCGTTGGCCTCTTTCTCGCCGAAGCGGTTGGCGTAGAAGAAGCTGTCGTCGCTGCTGGCACTTGGGCCCACGCGGACACGCGCAAGAAGGCCATAGGCGTTGGCTTCAGGGAAGGTGACGTCATACGTGGCCACGCGGCTTGTATCCCCTGGAGCGTCACCCTCGCCATCAGTCTGGATGACGATGTACGTCACATCACCATCGGTCTGGGTAACGAAGTCACCGCCCAGCAACCCCGATTCCGCTTCTACGATGGTCGGGTGGTCGTACGTCGAGCCGGTTTGGGCGACAGCCATGCGATCAGAAGCACCCAGCATAAGTAGGGCGAGGACGACAACGGCAGGCAGACGATACGGCATAGTATAGAGGCAACGCGATGAGCAGACACGAGGAGGCATGGCTTGATGGGGAGTAGGGCACGTCCCAGTAGCCCGCCCCCTGAACATAGCGTGTGCGCTAGCATCGAGACAAGCCACGGATCGCGCTACTGGTTTTCAGCCCGCTGCACGTCAAGCTTTCCCTCGCGGATGTGATGTAGGCGGCTGCCGCCTTGCCACCTGCGGCGCCCACCATCGATCTGCCGCCGCGCGTGATACTTGGCGAAAGGCCGGCAGCCCGCGGTTGATGCCGTGCTAAGGACGGCAGGTCGGTAGAAACGAACCACGCCTGGGTAGGAGGGCGCCGCGCCAGGGCCTCGCATGCCTCAGCAAGTTAAGTCTAGCCGCCTCGTGCCGATACTCAGACTGAGACGATCGGAGTGTTGTTGGCCAAAACGTGCCCCTGCTGGCTAAATCCATAGCGTTTTTCGTTCAAAAACGCCTGTTTCGGCCAAGCATAGGTTCGTTTCGATGAAAATGACCCGGTCCAAAACGATTTGGAACGATCCTTGGTGCCAGAGACTAGTGACCCTGGTCCCACCCGCATCTCCCATCACCACGCGGCCTCCAGCGTCTGACCCACACCCCACGCCGACACCAGAGTTTTCCATCCAACCGTGCGTGAATCATGGGAAAGACATCAATGATAGCCGTCGCCCTGCTGGTGCTGACGACTACCTACTTCGCTGTTAGCGTTCAGACCTCATCCACCCAGGCCGAGGACGCGCAATCCGAGTATGCGGAAGAGGTTATTGCGAGCCGCATTGCGGAATCAGCGCTCAACATTGCCATCAGCAAGGCCGAGCGCGACTTCTCGGCGTGGCGCACCGGCTACGGCGACACCGAGTTCAACGAGGGCGCCTTCAACGTGGACGTCACGGGGCCAGCCACCGGGCCCATCCAGATCAGCTCAGACGGCGCTTTTGAGCGTGGCGAGTTCCGCATTGGTAAGACGCTGATGCGACTGGCCAAGACGCCTGCCGCTGTTATGCTCAACGCCGACTCGGCCGTGGTCACGCTGCAAGGCGCCAACTGGCGCATCACCGGGCGCGACACGCCAGCCCCCTCGCGCGCGCAGGTCATCCAGGAAGGCAACGGGCGCGGCAGCACGGCCAATGCGCTGTGGACCAAGGCGCCCAAGATCCAGCAAACGCTGACCTCGGTAGCCGGGCCGAATGTGAACCTGATCCGCGGCCAAGTTGACCAGAACGACATCATCACGGGCAACCTGACGCTCGACCCGCAGACGCTGTGGGATGAAGCGCAGCCGCTGGCCACGATCGTGTACGACGCAGCGCACACCTTCCCTACGGGCAGCGAGATTGGTAGCCTCTACGATCCCAAGATCACTCATGTGAAGGGCGATGCCACGTTCAAGGGCGTCTCGGGCGGGCACGGCGTGCTGCTGGTGGAAGGTAACTTGGTGGCTGATGACGACTTCGAGTGGCACGGCTTGATCATCGCGCGTGGGGAGGGCACGATGAAAGTGGCGCTCAACGACAAGGCGCGTATCTACGGCGCCTTGCTGGTAGACCACACAGCAGGGCATTTCATGGTCTCCATCCCGTTCGGCAGCGCCACATTCCCGCCCTACAGCGCCTGGGCTATCGACAACGCGACCGACGACTTACGCTACTACACCTTCACCGAGACCGAAGCTGTGGTCAACGTAGAGGGCGTTGTAGATGGCATCAACGAAAATAACCTCGTGCCCGATGCGTTCACCATCGCGCCCAACGGCACCATCTACTTCGTCAACGCCAACAGCAACGGCAACGTCTACAAGATCGAGCCCACCACGCTAGACAAGAACCCGGCGACCAGTGTAAAGGCCGACTTCTTGTTCAAGGCCAACGTGAGCGGCGATCACAGGATCATGGGGTTGGTGTTCGTGTCGAACACGCTTTACGCCATCCACAACAAGTCGCAGGAAATCTCGAAGATTGACTTGGCCAGCAACACCATGACTACGGTCAACACGTACACGACCAACGTGAGCAACTTCAGGGCGCAGGCGGCTACGCTCGGCTCCGACGGCTTGGTGTACATCGCGCGTGGCAAGGAGATCTGGCGGTTTGACACGTTCCCGTACGGCAACCCGACCAAGGTGCTGAAGGTGAACCAGGCGACGAACGGCTTCCACGCCCTGGCCGCACACCCTGACGGCTTCCTCTACGCCTTCGATAAGAAAGACTGGTACCGCATCAATCCGGGCACGGCCACCGCCACGCAGGTGTACGAACTCGATACGGACTTGCGCGACGTAGCGTTCTACTACCCCGCCGAGGTGGCAGGCCTGCAGGCGATGGGCGCCTCCAACCTGGGCTCAGGGAAGGTCATGGTGTGTCACACGCAAAACGGGACCTCGACCAGCATAGAGGTCGATGCCGCTGCGCTCAACACGTACCTCGGGATGGGCGCCACCGTGGGCGCCTGCGTCACCTCGTCTACCAACCTGGACGCGCTGGCCTCCACGCTGAACCGTGGGCCGGGCGTCGTCAAGGGCACCCAGGCGAGTGGCCGGCCGCGTGGCATGGACATCGTGGAGAAGGTAAAGGCCAAGTCCTCGGACGCCGAAGCCGCCACCTTTGCCGATGACCACCTGCCGGGCATCCGCGCCTTCCTGCAAGAGAAGCTGTGCGAGAGCTGCAACATCGACGACACGCTCTACCCACTCGACGCCACCCGCCTCAAGCTGACGTACCCGGCCAACCCGCGCGTCTACTTTGTGGGCGAGGGCGCAGGCTACCAGAACACAACGGGCTTCACCACCAACGGCCCGCGTGCCGACATCGAGAACGATCCGGGCGCACGCCTGCTCTTCCCGAATACGTCGATGAACAACCCGCTCGTACCGGGCGACTTCGTCAACCTCGGCACCATGTCGGCCGGGACGACGCTCGACTTCTTCGTCATCTCTGATGGCTACCGGAAGCCGAACAACGCGACGTACTGGGCCGATCTCAACGCCAACCCCGACGGCATCAACCACGTGGTGGGCTTCATCTTGGAAAATAGCCCCTACCTCATCGTTGGCTTTGAAGACCTCTGGGGCGGTGGCGACCGCGACTTCAACGACGTGCTCATCGCCGTGGACATCGGCATCGAGAACGCCGAAGCGCTCGTGGCCGACATGATCCCGCCGGGGCACCTCAGCTACGAGATGCGGGGCAACGCCAGCGTGCTCTTCAGCACCGAAGCCCTGGGCCGCCTCGCGGTAGTCATGCCGTCGTTCGAGCAAGAGGCGTGGGTCATCAGCTTTGACCAACTCAACGAGCCGGGGCCGGATAGCTTCCGCATCGACCCCGAGTTCGTGCGCGACATCAAGCGCAACCGCAACATCCGCGCGGGCCTCGACGCTGCCGGGGGCATCATCGACTCGCTGAACACGACCCTGCCACCCACGGGCGGCACCATAGTGAACGGTATTGTCAATGGGACATCAGGCGGCCTGTTAGGTGGCAGTAGTAACGGGGGGTACTCGGGAGGCTACTCTGGCTCTGGAAACACAACGGGTGGAGGAAACTGACTCCTTTAGCTCTTCAATAGCTCACCTCCGCTCCTGGCTTGTCTGGGGGCGGAGGTTTTGCTTTCGGCACTTCTTCGCTTGTTCGTCATGCCGCTAGCCGCGATGTTGCGCACCGTCACCCGCGCACAAAACCGAGCCCGCATATGCCGCACTTGCTCGACTGGCACCTCAAATCCGACGACGACTGGTGGTCTTGCATTGATCGTGCGCGCCACCACTACCGCGCCCGTGCGTGGACCGATGCCGCGGTCCACCGCAGCCTGGGCCTGCTGTTCTTCAACGCGTCGCTGCGCACACGCACCTCGATGGAGCTAGCTGGCGCCCACCTCGGCGCACACGTGACCACGCTCAACATTGGGCAAGGGACGTGGGGGTTTGAGTGGACGCCCGATGTGGTGATGGACGGCGGTGCTGCCGAGCATATCCGCGAGGCCGTGGGCGTGCTGTCGCGCTACTACGACGCGCTGGGCGTGCGCGTCTTTGCCTCGGGCACCGACTACGCCCGCGACCGCGACGAGGTGCTGCTGCACACCTTCGCCGACGCCGCCAGCGTGCCTGTGGTCAACCTGGAGTCGGCGTTCTATCACCCGTGCCAAGCCCTCGCCGACGCCTCCACGATCCTGACGCTCTTGGGCGACGAGGCCCCGCTTGACGCCGTGCGGCAGCAGGTGCAAGGACAGCGGTTTGTGCTCAGCTGGGCGCCGCACCCCAAGCCGCTGCCGATGGCCGTCCCCAACTCGGCTCTGCTGATGGCGGCCCGGCTGGGGATGAACGTGACGGTAGCACGGCCCGAGGGCTTCGGCCTGGACGAGGGCGTGATGGCCCACGCGCGGCAGTACGCGGCGCAGCACGGCACCACGGTTCAAGAGGCCGAAGATCAAGCCGATGCTTGCGACGGCGCGCATGTGGTCTACGCCAAAGCGTGGGGCGGCCGGGCGCGCTACACGGATCCCGAGGCCGAAGCCCAAGCGCGAGCCGCGCATGGTGGCTGGACGATCTCGGAAAAGCTGATGGCCCGCACGCAGCGCGCCGCGTTCATGCACTGCCTGCCCGTCCGGCGCGGCGTGGTCGTAGCCGATGCCGTGCTCGACGGCCCGCACGCCCAGCACCTGCTCCAGGCCGAGTTCAGGCTGCACGCGCAGAAAGCCATCCTCGAACACATCTGGTCGTTGCCATGAGCGCGCGCCCCTGCATGGTACTGAAGGTGGGCGGGGCGCTGGTAGCCGATGCCGAGGGGCTCGCGCCGCTCTGGGCCAGCGTGGCCACGCTGCGAGGCCATACAGATGTCGTCATCGTCCACGGCGGTGGGCCGCAGGCGACCGCGCTGGCACGCCGGCTGGGGCATACGCCGCGCATGGTCCATGGCCGCCGCGTCACCACCGATCTCGACCTCGACATTGTGACCTGGGTCTTGCGCGGGCAGGTCAACACGGCGCTGGTGGCCCAGGCACACGCCGCAGGGTTGCCTGCCGTCGGCACCTCGGCGCTGGATGCGGGCACCGTGCAGGTCACGAAGCGCCCGCCCTGGACCGTGGACGGCGAGACGGTCGACTTTGGCTGGGTCGGCGATGTCGCGCACGTCGATCCCGCCTACCTGCGGCACGTGCTGGCGGGCGGCTACCTGCCCGTCGTGGCCTCGCTGGGCATGGATGCCTCGGGCCATGTCTACAACGTCAACGCCGACACCATCGCGTGCGTGATCGCCGAGGCGCTGCAGGCGTCGGCGTTCGGGCTGGTGACCGAGGCGGGCGGCGTCCGTCGCCACGCCGAGGACCCGGTCTCGCACCTGACGACCTGCACGCGGGCGCAGTTCGAGGCGGGCGTAGCGGAGGGATGGATCGCGGGCGGGATGCGCCCCAAGCTCACTGTCGCCTTCCGCGCCCTCGACAGCGGCATCCCTGACGTGCGCATCCTCGCGCCTCACGATCTGGATCGGGCCGAAGGCGGCACGCGGGTCGTAGGCTAAAACGAGTCAGCACGCGCAACAAGGCAGCACGCAGTAGGCAAACGCGCTATCTTCAGCGCTGTCCCGCATCCAACGAGCCTCGCATGTACGAAAGCCGCGTAGACCTCAACGCCATCGTCGATATGGCCGCCCGCATCCGCACCGAGATCGGCAAGCGCGTGATTGGGCAGCGTGCCTTCATCGACCTGCTCATCCTCAGCCTCCTGGCCGACGGCCATGTGCTCATCGAAGGCGTGCCGGGCGTGGCCAAGACGCTCTCGGCCAAGCTCTTGGCGCGCAGCGTCGATGTGGGGTTCAGCCGCATCCAGTTCACGCCTGACCTCATGCCGTCAGACATCCTCGGCACGTCGGTCTTCAACCCGAAAGACGCCGCGTTCACCTTCAAGCCGGGGCCCGTCTTCTCCAATCTCGTCCTGATCGACGAGGTGAACCGGGCGCCCGCCAAGACGCAGTCGGCCCTGTTTGAGGTGATGGAAGAGCGGCAGGTCACGTTCGATGGCACACGCTACCCGATGGATGAGCCGTTCCTGGTGCTGGCCACCCAGAACCCGCTGGAGCACGAAGGCACGTACCGCCTGCCCGAAGCGCAACTCGACCGCTTCCTCGTGAAGGTAGAGGTGGACTACCCCGCTGCTACCGAGGAAGTCGAGATGCTGACGCGCTACCACGCTGGGCAGACCGCCGACGATCTGGATGACATCCAGGCGGTGGTCACGGCCGAGCACATCGCGCAGGCCCGGGCGGCCGTGGCGGGTGTGCATGTGGAGCCCAACGTGCTGCAGTACATCGTGACGCTCGTGGGGCAGACGCGCGACCACTCGATGCTGAGCCTGGGCGCGTCGCCGCGTGCGTCCATTGCGCTTCTGGCCACGAGCCGGGCGCAGGCCGCGCTGAACGGGCGCGACTTTGTGCAGCCTGAGGACGTACAGCACCTGCTGGCGCCCGTCTTGCGGCACCGCATCATGCTTACGCCCGAGCAAGAGATGGAAGGCCAACGCCCCGACGATGCCATCCGGCGCATCGTCGAGGCGGTAGAGGTGCCGCGCTGACGGATCGCTACTTGAGCAGGGTCAGCAGACGCGTGAAGGTCTCGCCCCCGGCATCAAGGCGGTAGAGGTACGTCCCACTGGGCAGGTTGCCCGCCTCAAAGGTGATCTGGTGGCTGCCCGCGTTGACCGTGCCGTCCACCAGCGTCTGCACGGGGCGGCCCAGCATGTCGTACACGACTAGGCTGACGGCTGCCGTCTGTGGGAGGCTGAAGCCAATTGTCGTGCTCGGGTTGAAGGGGTTGGGGTAGTTGGCTGACAGCGCGATCTCGGTAGGCAATGTCGCGGCCTCTGTCGAGGTGCGTGTGGGCTGGCCCGTGGTCGCGTTGACGTGGAACGTCTGCGTCTCTAGGCCGGTCTCGGTGTCGAGCCCGAACACGTCGAAGGTCCAGACGGCTTCGCCGTCGAGGGTGTGGAGGCGGGCTTGCACGAAAGGCCCGGCATCGGCACCCGTAGGTCTGAAGCCGACCGCCGCCCAGGCTGCGTTGGCCATCACGTGGGCTGTGGGGAGGGCCACGGGGGCGTCGGGTACGGCAGCGTCCATCCGCGCCACGACTTGATCGCCGGGGCCAAGCATGAACGCCCGCGCCCGGTCGCGCCCTGCCGAGTAGTAGGTATACTGCCACAAGAGCGACGTACCTGCCTGCGACAGGTCGGGCAGGACGGTGTTGATGCTGAGCAGCACCGCATCGCTGGCGAAATCCTCCACTTCATCAGCCAAGTTGGTGGGCACGATGCCCGTGCGCTGCGCGTCGAACGAGAGGGTGAGCCCGCTCTGGTCCTCGGTGACGTACAGTCGGGTCTGGAACGAGGGGAGCGCGGTGTAGGCCGTCAGCCAGTAGGGGCCGAGCTCGTCCAGCCCGGGCAGGTCCCTGCCCAGGAGCAGCTGGGCAGGGAGGTCTAGCAGCAGCATCGACGTCCAGACGTTGGGCTCGTCGTTGCGGAAGGCCTCGCCGCCCGCGTTGTCAACAGCAGCGAGTGCGCCATCGCTGTCGCGCCAATCGCCTTCGATGGGGAGGAGCGGGAGCGTGTCGGCCAAGTCGCCGAGGTCGCCGGTGTTGAAGTCGAGGAGTTCGCTGGCCAAGCCCAGCCCGTTCAAGCTCACGGCTTGGCTGAAGATGGTGTTATCGGCGCGGAAGACGCCGACGAAGGTCCCGTCGCCCACGCCGTAGAGGTAGAGCCATGCCGGTGCCTCGCCGTTGGGCTCCACGCGCGTGGCAGCCATGCCCAGCAACACGGCATCGGGGAAGTCGGCGCGGACGGTTTCGGTAACGACATTGAGGTTGGCGCGCGCCGTCGTCTGGGCACGCAAGGGCAGGGGCAAGAGCAGAAGGCTCAGCACGAGGCCGAGCAAGGGGTAGCGAAGTTGAGGCATAGGGTCGAGGCAGCAAGCGGTGAAGTACAGCACGCAGGGGCAGCGCGAGCGCAGCATACGACACAAACCCGCTCCTGCGTGACGAGAGCCAGGGCAATATCTGCACTACACATTACACCGGCGTCCCACGTAGTTCACAGCCAGATCACAGCCAACATCTTGGAGGGCAGCGGAGGTGCTTGGCGCGTTTCGAGTTCGATGCGACGTATTTGGGATGCACGTTGTAGATACTTGCAGTTTGATAACTTAACTTCGCTTAGGTTTTAGTATTGGCAGCTTACCATGAGACGCACTCCTGTATCCTCCTCCAATCTAGCCTCAGTGGGCTACGATGCTGCCACGAAAATGCTGGAAATCAAATTCAACAGCGGCTCGGTCTACATCTACAGCGGCGTGCCCGCTTCGGTCTACACAGGTCTTATGCATGCCAGTTCGCACGGAAGCTATTTCCATGCGCATATCCGCAATAGTTACTCGTATCGTCGGATTCGATAAGAGCGAGATCGACCTTGAGGAGCTAGCGGCTTGAAGCGCACAATAACAACCACGAGCGTACCATGAAAGTGCGAGATGTCCTCAAGGTGCTACGCCGTGACGGCTGGGTGCTGGTGCGGACCCGAGGCAGCCACCGGCAGTTCAAGCACCCTGTCAAGTCAGGCCTTGTCACGGTACCCGGCAAGCCTGGCGACGACCTCGCCATTGGCACTCTGCGTAGCATCGCCAAGCAAGCCACCATCAAGCTATGAAATACCTCATCATCATCGAGCCGACAGCGACAGGGTTCTCGGCTTACTCGCCGGACCTGCCCGGCTGCGTGTCCACAGGTGCCACTCGGGCTGACATTGAGCGCAATATGCGAGACGCCATCGCTTTCCACGTGGAAGGGCTTCAATTGGAAGGCCTGCCCGTGCCAGCACCCACGGTGCAATCTACGTACGTGGAGGTAGCGGCATAGCCTCACCGACGCAGCTTGAAACGCCAAGCGCCCCCGCCAGACGTTAGTGCCAGGCGAGGGCGCGATGGGTGAAGCGTTGGGTAAAGGGGCTGGCTACTTCATGAGCACCAAGGTGCGGGTGAAGGTCTGGCCGCCTGCCTGGAGGCGGTAGACGTAGGTGCCGCTGGGCAGATTCCCGGCCTCGAAGACCACCTCGTGCGCGCCCGCCGCCACGGTACCGTCCACGAGCGTCTGCACAGGGCGGCCCAGCAAGTCGTAGACCACCAAGCTAACAGGCGCAGCCTGCGGCACCATGAAGCCGATGGTGGTGCTCGGGTTGAACGGGTTCGGGTAGTTCTGCGCGAGCGCGAAGCCGTCCGGCGTCTCCGTCGGGTCCTCCACAGCCACGCTGCTGCTGCCGCCGACGAACGCCACGCCTTCGAGGACGAGGTCGAACGGCTGGCTGATCTGCCCGTCGCCGATCATGTAGAACACCATCGTCGTAATGCCTTCGCCGTTGAACCCGGTGGTGCCGAGGCTCTGGTAGAAGTCGTCGTACGCGATGGTGAACGTGCGCGGCGTGTTAGTCAGCCGCACATCGAAGGCGTAGTGGTCGCCGTCGGTGTTGGCGGCTTGCTCCAAGACCACGCGCAGGCGGCCCTGGCCGTACGCCGTGAACGTCAGCGCATCGAACGACGAGAGATCGACGGGCTGGGCGTTGGGGCGGATGTAGCGGAAGAGGGCGGCGTGGTCGGTGACGGTTCCCGTGATGTAGGCGTCGCGCTCGATGCGGAACGTGCCGGCCTCCACGGGGGCCTCGTCCTGCGCAAACGTGGTGAACTCGGTGATGGTGGCTGCGCCTTCGCTCGTGCCCCACGGGCCGTCGGCCCAGTAGACGCGGTCGAGGGCTACGTCGCCATCGGCGAGGGCGAGTTCGGCGTCGAAGATGCTACCCGTTTCCACCTGGATCTGCACGCTGCGCGCGGGCGCCACGGGTGCCGGGACGCTCAGGGTCCGCTCGAACGGCATCCGCAGTTGGTTCGAGGCCTCGGTCTCCGTGTCCGTGGTCGAGCCGCGCAGCGTGGTCGTGTAGGCCGCGCCTGTCGTGTTGACTACGTTGAGCGTCAGCACGCCGTTGCGGTAGGCGCCGCTCTCGATGTAAACGGGTGGCACGCTGGGCGCCGTGGTCTCGTTGAGGAACGAGACGTCGCCCTCGGCATCGAGCTTGGCGATGATCTCCTCGACCAAGTGGGCCGAGTAGCGCGGCGCCACGGTCCACACTTGGAAGTTGAGCACCTCATCCACGCCGGCAGGTACCTCGTAGATATCGGGCGCGAACTGGCTGTCGATGACGTAGCTGGTGCCCGTGCGGTAGGCGACGAACGAGATCGCGTAGTCCACATGGCCCGTCGGATGGAAGAGCGTGGAGAGGATGTAGGTCTGGTCGCCCACGGCGATGCGCTGCACGTCGTCCAGACGGCCGCCGCCCAGGCGGTCACAGGTGGTCTTGGCGTGGTCGTAGATCGAGCCGCTGGGGCTCGTCAGGCCAATGACCGCCCCGAGGCGGCGACCGTCTACGCGGAGGTAGTCGGTAGCGAAGACGCTGGTGGCGTTGGTGATGCCGAGTAGGTCGTCGGGCGTGACGACGAACGGCTGGCTCTCCTGCGGACCGTCTTCGGGGAAGAACGTGGCGATGTTGACGCCGTTGACGTTGCTGCTGATGCGCGGGGCGAAGTCGTTGGCGGCCATGATCACGGGCGAGGCCACGCGGCGGTTGCCCGTCGCAAACATCGCGTTCTGGCGCCGCTCGAAGAGGCGGTTGGCCAGCTTGGACGCCATGTTACCGTCCGACTCTACGCCGCCGCCGCCGCCGCCCGACGAGCCGTCGGAGGTGACCGTGGCGCAGGCGAAGTCATCGCCCTGGCCGTCGTTGGGCGTAGAGTCCACGTCGTCCTCGTTGGCGGCCGTCACCTCGGCGCAGTTGCGCAGGGTGGCTTCGGCATCGACGCTGGCCGTGATGTTGATGGAGACGCTGGCCTGCCCATCGACGGTGCCGATGTCCCACGTAACGACCTGCCCGTTGATGGTGGCTGCGGCGCCCGCGTCGGTGCTGATCGGCGTGAGGCCCGCCGGGAAGTCGTCGGTGACGATCACGCCGGTGGCATCCGGGTTGCTGTTGTTAAGCACCGTGATGGTGAACACCACGTTGTCGTTCAGGCTCGGCGCGGGCTGGTCCACGATCTTCGCCAACTCCAAGTCGATCCCTTCCACCACACCTGCATCCAGGTCGCGGTTAACATCGCCGTTATTCAGCGTGACGCAGGCGGTGAAGCCCGTGGCGGGGTCGGCGTCGCTGTCGAGGGCTTCGTCGCCGCCCTGGTCGCGTTGCGTGAACTTGGCGCCGTTCGGCAGGGTGCTCTCCACGAAGCGCACGGCGTAGTCACCCGCGTCCAGGTCAGCAAAGAGGTACATGCCGTTGGCGTCGGTCGTCGTGTCGGATACCTTCGTGTCGGGCGTGCCGCCGACGCAGGTGAACAGCTCCACGGTGATGTTCGGGACGCCGTTCTCGCCGGGGTCCTGCACGCCGTCGCCGTCCGTGTCGAAGAAGACGCGGTCGCCGAGGCTAGCCTTGGCGGGCTGGTTGATGCCCGCATCCACGGTGCGGATGTCGTCGCCCGCCTGGAGCGTGAGGCAGTCGGTGACGCCGGAGGTTGGATCGGCGTCGGAGTCGGCTGCGTCATCGCCGCCTTGGTCCTGCGGGCTGAACACGAAGCCGCTTGGCAGGCTGCTCGCCACGAACTCGACCTGGTACTCGCCCGGCTGGAGGTTGTCGAACAGGTATTCGCCGTTGGCATCGGTCGTGACCTCGGTGACGAACGCGTCGCGCACACCGTTCACACAGCGGTAGAGCTGCACGGTGACGCCCTGGACGCCCGCTTCGCCGTTGTCCTGGATGCCGTTGCGGTTGGCGTCCTCGAACACGAAGTCGCCCAGCTTGGCAATCGGCGGCGCGTTGATGCCCGCGTCGATGGTGTCGTTGTTCTCGCCCGGTGCGAGCGTGATGCACGACGTGAAGCCGTTGGCCGCCGCGTCGCTGTCGAGGGCTTCGTCGCCGCCCTGGTCGCGTTGCGTGAACTTGGCGCCGTTCGGCAGGGTGCTCTCCACGAAGCGCACGGCGTAGTCACCC